>NZ_KV791711.1:273576-364626 GCF_001807955.1 Morganella sp. HMSC11D09 | reverse complement strand
TTCACAAAAAACAGTATGCATTGTACTGTTAACGCTGCACAATAGCATGATTTTTCGCGGGGGCGCCTGAGTTCAGTGCCTCCGGCGGGGGCGGCCGGTGACCATAACCGGCAGGTCCGGACGATATCGGGTAATCTTCGCCCCCGGAAATGGCGTGGGAGAAACACATGAACGACTCTTTAAATGGTAAAAACGGCAAAGTGAAAGTAATGTATGTCCGCAGTGAGGACAAACAGGACGATCAGAAAAAATCAGACAGACGCGGTGGCCGGGGATCAGATCGCGGCGACCGCAACAGCCGCGGCCCGCGCGGGGATCGCAATGAGCGCAGCAATCGCGGAGAACGCAGTGACCGCAGTGATCGCGGCGAACGCCGGGGTCAGGGAAGTTATTCCGATGATGGTCGTTCACCGTGGAAAACAGTGTCCCGTCAGCCGTCAGAAGACGGAGAAGGGCTGATCCCGGATCACGGTGGTATCAGCGGCAAAAGTCAGATTGACCCGGCACAACTGCGCCGTCAGCGTCAGGAAGAAACCCGTATTTACGGGGAAAACGCCTGTCAGGCCATGTTCCGCAGCCGTCCGGAGCGCATTGTGCGCGCCTGGTTTGTTCAGTCAGTGACACCGCGTTTCCGCGATGCCCTGAAATGGCTGGCGGCAAACCGCAAAGCCTATCATGTGGTGGATGAGGAAGAGCTGGCCAAAGCATCCGGTACTGAACACCACGGCGGTGTCTGCTTCCTGATTAAAAAACGCGGCGGTGTGAGTGCGGAAACTTATCTGGAAACCGCCGGTGAGCAGGATTGCGTGCTGGCGCTGGAAAACGTAGGTAACCCGCATAACCTCGGCGGTATTATGCGCAGCTGTGCTCACTTCGGTGTCAACGGTGTGATCCTTCAGGATGCCTCTGTGCTGGAATCCGGTGCGGCTGTCCGCACAGCGGAAGGCGGTGCCGAGCATCTGGTCGGGATTGATGCCGATGGTCTGACGGATACGCTGGATTTATTCCGCAAAAAAGGGTACGCCATCGTCACCACCTCCAGCCACAAAGGCAGCACCGATCTGGCGAAAGCCACACTGCCTGCAAAAATGGTACTGGTTCTGGGTGAAGAGAGTGACGGCCTGAGTGACGCGGTCTGGGAAGGCGGGGATATGCGCCTGTCAGTCGGCGGTACCGGTAATGTCGAAAGCCTGAACGTGTCCGTTGCGACCGGGATTATCCTGGCACGCTGGTGGCAGCAGAATAAAGTCAGCTGATACCGGCTGATTATGATTAATAAAACCCGGCGTTTGCCGGGTTTTTAATTAATGATGTTCATGAATGTTTTTTCTGAAATAAATATCTCCCGTTATATTCACCTGTCTGTCAGCACGCCAGTCATAACGGCTGTACGGGGATAGATGCTGTTAATGTCAGATATTATAAAAAAACCATGCCGGAGCATGGTGCAAAAATGTGCATTAAAAATAAAAATTATGGCAAACAGCATTAATAATGCTAAATCATGCTCACACTCCTTTGTGAATATAATATTGATAATTATCCGTGATATTAATTCCGCAACCGGAAAGTGTATTTTCCTGCGGTGAAATAAGAATAGCAATTTGATGATTTTAATAGCAAGTGATTATTCTGTTAATAAGTTTTTGTTTTATTATTGTTTAATTAATTTGTAGATAAATATATTTTATTTTTATATTAAGCACATCAATAAAAATAAAGGCACCGCAGTGCCCTTATTTTCTTATTTAATGTGCACCACCGCCGCCGCCACCGGCAGTAAACGGTGGTTTGGCAAACCAGACCAGCAGCATCAGCACCAGGAAGACACCGGCAGAGAGCCAGAAAATCTCGTTCGCAGAGATAATCAGCCCCTGGTCGGTGATCACTTTTGCGATATAGGCCGATGATTGCTGCTGCGACATCCCCATTTCACCCAGCGTGTGATACATCTGCTGTGTATCCGGGCTGAACGGGTTGATATGCTCGGCAAAATTGGCGTGATGCATGGACTCCCGCTGTGTCCACATCGTGGTGGTGATCGATGTTCCGATAGCGCCGGCCAGTGTCCGCGTAAAGTTTGACAGGCTGGATGCCGACGCCATTTTCTCCGGCGGCAGGCCGGAAAGCGTAATGGTGGTCAGCGGCATAAAGAAACAGGCGATTGCCAGCCCCTGTACAAACTGCGGCCAGGCTGCGGCGGCAAAGTCCATTCCCGGCTCAAACGTATAGGCCCGCCAGTAGAAACAGACGGTATACATAATGAAGCTGAATGTCACAATGATCCGGTAATCCACTTTATGAGCATATTTGCCGATAAGCGGTGTGATCAGCAGCGGCAGAATACCGACCGGCGCGGAAGCCAGTCCCGCCCAGGTGGCAGTGTAGCCGAATACCCCCTGCAACAGCTGCGGCAGCAGAACAATGGTGCCGAAATAGAGCATATAAGCCAGACTGAGGCTGAGGCAACCTATTGTGAAGTTCCTGCTCTTAAACAGAGACAGGTCCACCACGGGGTGATCATCCGTCAGTTCCCAGACGATCAGGAAGGCGATGGCAACCACAGCTATCACGGTCAGGACAATAATCTCCGTCGAGTTAAACCAGTCCAGCTCTTTGCCCTGGTCGAGCATAATCTGCAGACAACCAACCCCCACCACCAGCAGGATCAGCCCGACAGTATCAATCGGACGGATTTCCGTTTTGGTTTCCCGGCCCTCCAGGGTTTTTGCGGTCAGCATCATGATCACAATCCCGAACGGCACGTTGATGAAGAAAATCCAGCCCCAGTGATAGTTGTCACTGATATAGCCGCCGAGGATAGGCCCGCAGATCGGCGCGATAACAATGGTGACTGACCAGAGCGCCAGCGCCATAGTGCGTTTTGCGGGAGGATAGTTATTGAGCAGCAGACTCTGTGACAGCGGGATCAGCGGCCCGGCCACCAGACCCTGGATCACGCGGAAGAAAATCAGCATGCCCAGGCTGTTGGAAATACCGCATAACCAGGAGGAGATGGCAAACAGCGCTGTTGACCACATAAACAGACGCACTTCGCCGATCCGCTTGGCCAGCCAGCCGGTGATCGGGATGGAGATGGCATTCGCCACCCCGAATGAGGTAATCACCCAGGTTCCCTGAGAGTTAGAAGAACCCAGGTTACCGGCGATCGTCGGGATCGCCACGTTGGCGATAGTGGAGTCGAGCACCTGCATGAAAGTCGCCAGTGACAGGGCGATAGTCATCCAGGCCAGTCTTGCTCCGGTCAGTGGCGCCTGCATAACCCTGACCCCTTACTGACCGGCATTGCGGCTGATAATCTCAGCGATCATCTGATCCGCCGGTTGCATATCAATGCTCAGGGCACTGGTATGATAGGCCGGATCGGTGCGCACGCTTTTCGACCGCACCAGGCCGTCAGTATTCTGTGTGTCCACCGTGACATCACCGGAAAGACCGATACGCAGCGGGTATTTCTCCAGCTGTGCCGGATCCAGCGCGATACGCACCGGCAGACGCTGCACAACCTTAATCCAGTTACCGCTGGCATTCTGCGCAGGCAGCAGGGAGAAGGCACTGCCGGTGCCCATGTCCAGCCCAGTAACGGTACCGGTGAAGACCACTTTGTCGCCGTAGAAATCAGTAACCACTCTGGCCGGCTGCCCGATACGCATGGCGCTGAGCTGGGTTTCTTTAAAGTTGGCATCAATCCACATACCGGTGGCCGGAACCACCGCCATCAGCGGGGTAGCAGGGGTGATTTGTGCACCGACCTGCACACTGCGCCGGGAGACATAACCGTCCACCGGGCTGCGGATATCGGTCCGCTCCAGTGCCAGCCAGGCGTTGCGCACTTCGGTGGCTGCCTGTTTCACTGCCGGCTGTTCACTCAGCGGGGTATCGAGGATCACGGCTTTGTTGGCATTAAACTGCTCGGTGGCAACATCCAACTGCGCTTTGGCACTCACCACGGCTTCGCGGGCGTGCTGAAGTTCTTCTTTGCCGATCACATTTTGTGCGCCCAGTACTTCACGGCGGCGCAGGTCATTCTGCAGGCGGGTCAGTTCTGAACGGCGGACTTCAATTCCGGCCAGTAACTGACGGCTGTTGATCATCTGCTGATGTGTCTGGCGGACACTGTTTGCCAGCGCAACCTGTGCTTTTTCCAGCGCCAGTCCGGCATCGCGTTTATCGAGCTGCACCAGCAGCGTTCCGGCGGTCACATAATCGGTATTATCCACACTGACAGTGGTGACACTGCCGGGAACCTGTGACATCACAATCACCTGGTTGCCGGTGACATAGGCGTTATCGGTCGATTCATGGTGGCGGAGCACCATAAACCAGTAAACGGTGTAAGCCGCACCCAGTAATACAAACAGTAATGTCAGTAACATCAGCGCATTACGGCGTTGTCGTTTTTTGTTACGGACTGGGGGCTGGACAGCCTGAGTTTCCTCACTGACACTCATCAGTTATCTCCGGATATTGTTCTTTTTTTAAGGTGTTGCATGACATAACCGCAACAAAGACAGGCTTGCTATTGTCGTCACTGTGATAAACGACAACCGCAAGCCCGGATGGTCAGCACATCAATTGATGGCAGAAATGTCAGCCTGTGAAGGATAAAGGATCCGGGCCAACAGAAAAGGTTTTTTTACACCTGCTTATTGAGAAAAGCTCTTATTCATTAACCTTAAACAATAAAAGGTTATTTAGTTGTCGCTCTTATCGAGCTGAATAAGCAGTTTGCGCATCAGCTTTTCCAGGTTTTTCTGTTCATCTTCGGCCAGTGCTGACCAGATATGACGTAATGCATCATGCTGAGGCGGCAGCAGACTGTGCAGAAAATCTGAGCCTTTTTCTGTCAGGTGCAGATGCAGACAGCGGCGGTCATTGTGGCTCTCTTTGCGCTCAATCCAGCCGTTTTTCTCGAGTTCATCCGCGATGCGGGTCGCATTGGTGCGGGAAGATCCGAGCGCGGCGCTGAGTTCTGAAGGCTGAATGCTGTGAGATTCTTTAGTATCCAGAATCATCAGAGCCATGAATAATGTCTCATTGATACCCTGAGATTTCAGCATATTGTTGCGTTTTTCTAATAATTTACTCTGAACGTGCATTGAAAGCCGGGTCAGTAAAATTTCCTGATACGGCAGATCGGCACCCAGATTCTTCTGTTGTGAGATCCGGCTGTTAAGCAATTCTTCTGTCGGTGTAAATGAACTTTCCATTATTGAGATACCTTATTAGTTTCTGTTGGTATGTTAACCCGGCTATGACCCGGTGAAATGACCGGCCAAAAGATTAATTTAACAATTATAGCAGGTTAATATCACTACATTTCTTTTGATAATGCCACCTGATTCATAAATTTTATGAATGTTAGTCACAAATATCACTTATTATTTAGCAAATCACTTACATTTTCATTACCGGGCGGCTGACTCTGATTATGCGTAATTTTTGCTTCATAAATTACGTCAATTTTTATTAGTGAACCATGATAATGAAGAATATCAAATGACCTTCATTGCCGTTATGGCAGTGATTATCGCTGTGGTATCTATTTTACGTGGTCAAAAATTATTTTCTTTGATTAACAGTGTTATTTGTAACTTTTAACGAAGGAATAATCCACAGGTGGTAGATTATTATGCGATGTTTGTTGGATTTTTGAGTGGAAAAAGCACCCTAAGGTGCTTTTTCCGGAGGAATCAGGTGTGTGATGGCTGCTGACGGGTAGACGTTTCATCAGACTGCGGTACATCATACTTCTTCCCGGCAAGCCAGATCACCAGCCCCAGGGCACTGACTGCCGCGCCGCTGTAACAGACGCCATCCCAGCCATAGTGGCTGTAGGCATAGCCGGACAGCAGTGAACCGAATGCGCCGCCGCAGAAATAGCAGGTCATATAACCGGCTGTCAGACGGCTGCGTGCCTCCGGCATCATCCGGTAGAGGGTACTCTGATTGGTGACATGCACCGCCTGTACCGCCAGATCCAGTACCACCACCCCGGCCACAAAGGCTGCGACAGAATAACCGCTCAGCGCCAGCGGGATCCACGAGAGCAGAAGCAGCAGCAGACCGGCGCTGGTGGTCAGGCGGCCTTTGCCTTTATCGGCAAAACGCCCGGCCGGGCCTGCCATCAGGGCACCGGCGGCACCGGCGAGGCCGAACAGCCCGATAGTGCTCTCGGAATAATTAAACGGATCCGATGCCAGCAGGAAGGCCATAGACGTCCAGAGCAGGCCGAACGCGGCAAACACAATGGCACCGAGTGCCGCCCGGACACGCAGAACCGGGGTGCGGACAAACAGCACCACAATGGAGGCCAGCAACTGACCGTATTTCAGTTCAGACACCTGCTTATACTGCGGCAGGTGCAGATACAGGATCAGCGCCAGCAGAACCAGCAGCCCGGATGCAGCCCAGTAGACTGTCCGCCAGCCGCCGAATTCCGCCAGCACACCGGCGACGGTCCGTGCCAGCAGGATACCGAGCAGCAGGCCGCTCATAATAATCCCGACCGCCTTGCCGCGGTGCTGCGGTTTGGCGATAGTCGCCGCCAGCGGAATAAGAATCTGCGCCACCACGGAAAACATCCCGGCCAGTGCGGTGCCCAGCAGCAATTGCCAGAGGGTCTGTGACAGAGCAGAAATCACCAGCCCGATAGCTGACAGCAGTGTCATGGTGACAATCAGGTTACGGCGCTCGAATTTGTCCCCGAGCGGCACCAGAAACATCAGGCCGGCAGCATAACTGAGCTGGGCGGTGGTGACGATAAATCCGGCCATACCGGCGGTAACGCCGAATTGTGCGGCAATCGTCTCCAGTAAAGGCTGTGCATAATAGTTACTTGCGACTAACAACCCGGTTGCCATTGCCATCAGGCAGATAAGCTGAGGTGTCAGAACCGCATCAATAGTTTTCTTTTTCATGATTATTATAAGATTGATTGAGTATGAAATGATTACGGGTACTACGGAGCGCTACTATATAGAAAGCAGACCGGAAAGGGTATCGATTTTGTGAGGTTGATCACGTTTCGTTGAGGGTAAAAAAAAGCGGCCATATGACTATGGCCGCCGGGAGGCTTTTTCAGATCCGGTTATTTATCAGCGGCTTTGCGTGCCTGTTCAATCCAGCCGTCGAATTTTGCCTGATTGGCTTTAATCCAGGCATTGGCGTGGCGTTCAATATCCGCCTGCGAGTTTTCGCCGTTATGCATGCGCAGGTTCTGGGCGTTGATGGCCGAGACCGGCAGTTTCATGACAGCGAACAGCTCTGCGGCTGCCGGGTTTTGTTCAGCCCAGGCTTTGTTGGCTGCGATATGCATGGTGCTCGGCGGGAAGCCGTAGTTTTTGCCGTTCGGCAGTTTGGTGTCAATTTTTTCGCCGTCCGGCATGGAGGAGAACGGTACTTCCAGCCAGACCACATCACGTCCCGGTTTCAGCACATCACTGATCCAGTACGGCGTCCAGGTATAGTAAAGCACCGGTTTGCCTTCTTTGTAACGGGTGATGGTGTCTGCCATCATCGCAGCGTAGTTCCCCTGGTTGTGCTCAACGGTGTCTGTCAGCTTATAGGCGTTCAGATGGTTGTTGATGGCGGCCTCACAGCCCCAGCCAGGGTTACAGCCGGTCAGATCCGCTTTACCGTTGCCGTTGCTGTCAAACAGTTTGGCGATTTCCGGGTCTTTCAGTTGTTCAATATTGGTGATGTGGTATTTCTCAGCGGTTTTCTTGTCAATCAGATACCCCTGAGCGGCGTTCACGACATAATCCCCTTTGCGGTAGAATTTATCGTCACCTCCGGCCGCTTTGTACTGGGAATTGTGCAGCGGCACCCAGCTTACTGCCATAAAGGTGGCATCACCGTTGGCGATTGACGCATAGGCTACGTTGTAATCCACTTCCTGAATCGGCTGCACGTCATAGCCGAGTTCTTCCAGTGCTTTGTTGACGATAAGGGTCTGAAAGGTTTCTTCAGTAATGGTGCTTTGTACAGGCAGCACTTTGACCCCTTTGCCCGGCTGCGCGGTGTCCGCGAAAGCCTGAGTACCAATGAGTGCCGATAAGGCGATTGCTGCGATTGCTGTCTTACGCATCGTTTTCCCTCTTGTTGTGCCTGCCGCCGCGATAACAGCGGCAGGGTGATAATGAGCGGGAGCGGAAGCCCCCTACCGTGTGTTACGGCGCGCGGCGGAACGGACGGGTGATAAGCCCGGCAGGACCGGTGCGATACCAGCGGCGGCCGGCTTTGCTGCGGGAATCTTTCCCGAGTGATTGTGTCAGGCGGTCAAGAATAATGGCGAGAATGACAATCCCCGCACCGCCGACAGACGCCAGCCCCATATCCAGACGGCCGATACCGCGCAGTACCATCTGCCCCAGACCGCCGACGGCGATCATGGAGGCGATAACCACCATTGACAGTGCCAGCATCAGCGTCTGGTTGATCCCGGCCATGATGGTCGGCATTGCCAGCGGCAGCTGTACTTTAAACAGCATCTGACGCGGATTGGCACCAAAGGATTCTGCGGCTTCGACCAGGTCGGCGGGCACCTGACGGATCCCGAGGATAGTCAGGCGGATCACCGGCGGCAGGGCGAAGATAATGGTCACCACCACACCCGGCACGTTACCGATACCAAACAGCATGACAATCGGCACCAGATAGACGAAGGCCGGTGTTGTCTGCATGGCGTCGAGCAGCGGACGGATAAATTTCGCGGCGCGTTCATGCCGCGCCAGGGCAATACCGGTCGGTAACCCGATGATAATACAGAACATCAGGGCGGTCAGAACCAGTGACAGAGTCACCATTGCTTCATTCCATGCCCCGATGGCCCCGATAAAGGTCAGTGATACCACGGTGGCAAGCCCCAGTCCTTTGCCGCTCATCTGCCAGGCGAGCAGGGCAAAAATAAGAATGGCGATCGGCGCCGGAATGGCGGTCAGTCCCTGTTCAAAGGTCGTGAGCACAAAATCAATCGGCACACGGATGCCCTGAAAGACCGGACGGAAGTGCAGCACAATCCAGTTGATGGCATCGGTCACCCAGCTGTCAAACGGGATCAGCGAGTGATCAAACGGATTTGCCCAGTCAAACGCGGGGCCGGTATCTGCCGGTGCTGCATCCAGCCAGTCACTGCCGCTGTCCGCCGCGCCACCCCACGGGTCGGCATCCGCACCGCCGGTATCGGCGGCACTTCCCCACGGATCACTGCTGTCTGCGGCGTCAGGGGCTGTTTGTACTGATGAAGGATCCGGCTCTGATGTTGCCGCCCACGGATCCAGTTCTGTATCCTGTTGATTATTCCGGCTCATTCGGCGTCTCCTTATCTAAAGCCTGCAGCAGCATCCCTTTTGAGATAACCCCGGCATAGCGGTTGTTGTTGCCGACCACCGGAACAGCACACGGTGACTGCGCGACAACGGTCAGCAGCTCATTGAGCGGTGTGTCAGCACTGACCGCCTGCGGCTCGCTCAGAATGGCGTCTGTGATAGGTTTTTTCGCTTTCAGTGCCGCCTCCAGTGAGGCAACAGAAACAATACCGGCAAATTTTTGTCCGCGTTCAATCAGGTAACCGTACTCGCGGTCATCATCATTGAGAACTTTCAGTGCCGAACGCGGGCCGAAGCCCGGCGCAACATGCAGCAGCGCATCCGCACGGCGGCGGGCAATATCTTTGGCGCTGAACACATGACTGATATCCACACCACGGAAGAAGGTACGGACATAATCATTAGCCGGATTATTGAGGATCTCATCCGGGGTGCCGACCTGCACCACAACGCCGCCCTGCATAATGGCAATACGGTCGCCGATACGCATGGCCTCGTCGAGGTCATGGGAAATAAACACGATGGTACGCTGTTTATCGCCCTGGAGGCTCAGCAGCTCATCCTGCATTTCGGTGCGGATCAGCGGATCAAGGGCGGAGAACGCCTCATCCATCAGCAGGATATCCGGGTCATTCGCCAGCGCGCGGGCAAGCCCGATCCGCTGACGCATCCCGCCGGACAGCTCATCCGGATAGGAATTCGCCCACTGCTCCAGGTTGACCTGTTTCAGCGCATCCAGTGCACGGTCGTGGCGTTCCGCTTTGCTCATCCCGGCCAGTTCCAGGCCGAATGCGGTATTGTCGATCACCGACATATGCGGCATCAGAGCAAAGGACTGAAACACCATGCTGATTTTTTTACGCCGTACCTCGCGCAGTGCCTGATCAGAAATCACAGCGATATCTTCGCCGTCGATCAGCACCTGGCCGCGGGTCGGTTCTATCAGGCGATTGAGAAGACGAACTAAGGTGGATTTCCCTGAACCGCTCAGTCCCATGATGACGAATATTTCGCCTTCTTCAATGGCCAGATTGGCGTCCTGTACGCCGACGGTAGCACCGGTCTTTTCAAAGATATGTTCTTTGTCCAGGCCCTGTTCTAATAATTCAAATGCCTGTTTCGGGTGCTCACCAAATATTTTATAAAGATTTTTAACTTCGAGTTTTATTGCCATGCAGTATATCCATTCAGAATAACGTGGATGTGAAATGGGTAAATGTGGATCCTCTCCCTGAAAAAAACGTTATTTACCCTAGCATACGAGATAATGCTGACAACCCCTTGTTTATGAGAATTAATCAAAAAGAACGGATATATTTTTGGTGTAAAATCACCGGGATCCGCTGAATATCTTATTTCATTAATATATGAATAATCTGCGGAAAATAAGAAAGGAAAAGTACCGGAAAGTTAACCAGGCACTTGTTTTAACCGCTTTTTATCCGGAATGCCTGAAAAGGGAATATGATGATATTTTGCCGGATAATCCCGGCGTCAGTAAGTTGTGAGATTCATCGCGAAAACAGGGAAAAAAAATTGCACCACATTAAATATATTTATTAATAATGATGTGTAATTATTGGTGCAATAACAGATATTTCGCTTAAGTCTGGAAATGACTCGATAAAAACATCCTGATAACCGGAAAATACCCCCGTAAAAATTGATGATTCAGGTTGTTTTGTGAGCTAAAAATGCACTGATATAAATATGCTGCAATATCAGTGCATTAATAAAACCGGTGTTTATAGTACGATACTTAAACGGAAGTGATTGATTTAAAAATCCCAGTCTTCATCTTCTGTGTTCACTGCTTTACCTATCACATAAGAAGAGCCGGATCCGGAAAAGAAATCGTGATTCTCGTTGGCATCCGGTGACAGCGCCGATAATATTGCCGGACTGACATCCGTCACACTCTCCGGAAACAGTGCTTCATAGCCTAAGTTCATCAGTGCTTTATTGGCATTATAATGCAGGAATTTAATCACATCCTCAGACCATCCGGCACCGTCATATAATTTCCGCGTATAACTGACTTCATTCTCGTATAAATCAAATAACAGACTGAAGGTAAATTCCTTTATTTCTTTGCGGGTTTGTTCATCATAATTCTGTAATGAGCGCTGGAATTTATAGCCGATATAATAGCCGTGAACTGCTTCATCCCGGATAATCAGGCGGATAAGATCGGCGGTATTCGTCAGCTTGGCGCGGCTTGACCAGTACATCGGTAAATAAAATCCGGAATAGAATAAGAAGGATTCCAGAAACACACTGGCGACTTTCTTTTTCAGCGGGTGCGGGTCACGGTAATAGCCGAGGATAATCGCTGCTTTATTTTGCAGGGTCGGTTCCTCTTCACTCCAGCGGTAGGCGTCATCAATCTCCTGTGTGGAGCAGAGCGTGGAGAAAACCGAGCTGTAAGAGCGGGCATGTACCGCTTCCATAAAGCTGATATTGGAGAGTACCGCTTCCTCGTGCGGTGTCAGGGCATCTGGGATAAGCGCCGGTGCGCCGACCGTGTTCTGAATGGTATCCAGCAGGGTCAGCCCGGTGAACACGCGGATGGTCAGCTGTTTCTCTGCCGGGGTCAGTGTCTGCCACGACGGAATATCATTGGAGAGCGGCACTTTTTCCGGCAGCCAGAAGTTGCTGGTCAGGCGGTTCCAGACTTCGAGATCTTTGTCATCCTCAATCCGGTTCCAGTTAATCGCGGAAATGCGGCTTAATGTGGTCATGATAATATCCTGATATAAAACGGTTTATACGGCGCAGGAAACACAGCCCGCCACTTCGGTGCCTTCCAGTGCAGACTGACGCAGACGCACGTAATAGAGGGTTTTTATCCCTTTGCGCCAGGCATAAATTTGTGCGCGGTTGATATCGCGGGTGGATGCCTCATCACTGAAAAAGAGGGTGAGGGATAAGCCCTGATCAACATGCTGCGTGGCGGCGGCGTAGGTATCGATAATCTTTTCCGGCCCGATTTCGTAGGCATCCCGGTAATACTCAAGGTTATCGTTAGTCATAAAGGCGGCCGGGTAATAGACACGGCCGAGTTTGCCTTCTTTGCGGATCTCAATACGGGCCACAATCGGGTGAATGGAGGAGGTCGCGTGATTAATATAGGAAATCGATCCGGTCGGTGCGACTGCCTGTAAATTCTGGTTGTACAGCCCGTGCGCCATCACACTCTCTTTCAGCTGCTGCCAGTCCGCCTGCGACGGAACAGCAATTCCGGCATCGGCAAACAGGGTGCGGACTTTTTCTGTCGCCGGTTCCCATTTTTGCGTAATGTATTTGCTGAAATATTCCCCGCTGGCATAGGCGGACTGCTCAAAGTTACGGAATGTCTGCTGCCGCTCAATTGCCAGTTGGTTGGAGGCTTTCAGGGCATAATAGGCGATGGTTAAGAAATAGATATTGGTGAAATCAATACCTTCTTCTGAACCATAATGAATATGCTCCCGTGCCAGATAACCGTGCAGGTTCATCTGCCCGAGCCCGATAGCATGAGAGCCCCGGTTGCCGTGATCGATGGACGGCACACTGCGGATCTGACTCATATCTGACACCGAGGTCAGCCCGCGCACGGCGATTTCAACAGAGCGGGCGAAATCCGGGGAATCCATCATTTTCGCGATGTTCAGCGAGCCGAGGTTACAGCTGATATCACGCCCGGTATGGCGGTAACTGAGGTCGTCGTTGTATTCGCTGGCACTGTTGACCTGGAGGATCTCCGAGCAGAGGTTGCTCATATTAATGTAACCGGCGACCGGGTTTGCACGGTTCACATTATCCTCAAACATAATATAGGGATAACCGGATTCAAACTGGATCTCCGCCAGGATGCGGAAAAACTCACGGGCATTGATTTTGCGTTTGCGGATGGCCTTGTTATTCACCATGTCCGCATAGTGCTCTGTGATGCTCAGTTCTGACATCGGTTTGCCGTAAATCCGCGCCACATCGTACGGGGAGAAGAGGTACATCGGCTCGTTATTTTTGGCCAGCTCAAAGGTGATATCCGGGATCACCACGCCGAGAGACAGGGTCTTGATACGGATTTTTTCATCCGCATTTTCCCGTTTGGTATCGAGAAACGTGAGGATATCCGGATGGTGTGCATGCAGATATACCGCCCCGGCTCCCTGGCGCGCGCCCAGCTGATTGGCATAGGAAAAGGCATCTTCCAGCATCTTCATCACCGGCACCACGCCGCTGGACTGGTTTTCAATCAGTTTGATCGGCGCACCGGACTCACGCAGGTTAGTCAGCAGAAATGCCACACCGCCGCCGCGTTTGGAGAGTTGCAGGGCCGAGTTCACACTGCGTCCGATGGATTCCATATTGTCTTCAATACGCAGCAGGAAGCAGGAGACAAACTCCCCGCGCTGCTTTTTGCCGCAGTTGAGGAAGGTCGGGGTGGCGGGCTGGAAACGTCCGCTGATGATTTCCTCCAGCAGATGCTCTGCCAGTTGCGTATCTCCCCGCGCCAGTGTCAGCGCCACCATACAGACGCGATCTTCAAACCGCTCTAGATAGCGCTGGCCGTCAAAGGTTTTCAGGGTATAGCCGGTGTAATATTTCAGGGCACCGAGGAAGGTCGCAAAGCGGAATTTTTTGCTGTACGCCAGCCGGAACAGATTTTTAATAAATTCAAAATCATATTGTCCGATGACGTCAGCTTCGTAATAGTTTTCATTAATCAGAAAATCGAGCTTTTCCCGCAGATTGTGGAAAAACACGGTGTTCTGATTCACATGCTGGCGGAAGTAGTGGTGCGCCGCCGTGACATCTTTATCAAACTGGATCCTGCCCTCTGCATCATACAGGTTGAGCATGGCATTCAGGGCGTGGTAATCCGTGTATTCAGTGGTCATCGTGTTATCCCGGAATCAGGTAAGCAGCACTCAGCAGGCGGTCTCAGCGGCCTGCTGCTGCCAGAATTGGTGTAAGCCGCGGCGGACGTTATCGACATCCGCCTGTGTGCCGAGCAGTTCAAAACGGTATAAAAACGGCACCTGACATTTGGCGGCGATAATGTCACCGGCGATGGCATAAGCGCGGCCAAAGTTGGTATTTCCGGCGGCAATCACACCACGCAGCAGTGCCCGGTTCTCAGGCCGGTTGAGAAAGCGGATCACCGGACGCGGCACCGCGCCGCTGTGATGGCCGCCGCCGTAGGTCGGCACCAGCAGCACAAAGGGCTGAGTGGCGGTAAGGTCACCATCTTCCGGCAGCCGTGTGGCCGGGATCCCCAGTTTTTCCGTGAAACGGTGACAGGTTTCTGAACGGGTGGAGAAATAAATCAGTGCCTGCGTGGTCATGGTGCCTCCGGCGTGTGCGGTTCAGAGGGCGGCAAGTTTGTCGGGACGGAACCCGGCCCAGTGATCCTGACCGGCGATCACCACCGGCACCTGCTGATATCCCAGTGTGCGGACATGCTGATACGCCTGCTCATCCTGAGTGATATCAATGACACTGAACGGAATATTTTTCCGTGTCAGCATCTGGTAGGTGGCATTGCACTGCACACAATCGGGTTTGCTGTAGATAGTCACTGTCATGGCGGTTTCCCGTGGTTATCGCTGCCCGTTATGAGCAGATATCGTGGGTTAACTGTGTTTTGAATACTATATGTAGACATTAAATATATCAACCACACTATATATGGTGTTTTTGCATTTTGAATGATTATCACTATTATTAATCCGGATGTGAGTAAATGCATGATGAACTGTCTGCACGGTGAATATGCGGAGGGGGAAAATCCGCAGCGACAAATGTCCCCGTCAGGCGTACAATAAAAAAATCTGAACTGTCTTTTGCAGACAGCTGAATTTATTGGCATCTGAACTGAAATCACACATTTATTATGGAATTAGCTCCGTCTTCCCGAACTATCCGCACACTCCTTGCTTCTGATACCCCGCTGATTGATGTCCGCGCGCCGGTTGAATTCAGCCAGGGAGCCATGCCTGCCTCACACAATCTGCCGCTGATGAATGATGAGGAGCGGGCCGCTGTCGGTACCTGTTATAAGCAGCAGGGCGCTGAAAAGGCGCTGGCGCTGGGGTATCAGCTGGTAAACGGTGAGCGCCGTGAACAGCGGATAGCAGCCTGGCTGGCGGCCTGTGCGGATTATCCGCAGGGTTATCTCTGTTGTGCCCGGGGTGGCCAGCGTTCGCATATCGTGCAGCAGTGGCTGCGGGATGCGGGAACGGAATATCCGCTGATTACCGGCGGTTACAAAGCACTGCGTCAGGCGGTAATTCAGGTGACTGAAGAGCTGGTGGCGCGCCCGGTGATCCTGATCGGCGGCTGTACCGGCAGCGGTAAAACCACGCTGGTGGGCGAACTGGCTGATGGTATCGATCTGGAAGGACTGGCGCATCACCGCGGATCGTCTTTCGGGCGCACGCTGGAGGCGCAGTTTGCCCAGGCGACATTTGAAAACCATCTCGCTGCCGCCATGATAAAAAAAGAAAACGCCGGGACCCGCTGGGTGCTGGAGGATGAAGGCCGCGCCATCGGTGCCAACGGCCTGCCGGAGCCGCTGCGGGTGCAAATGGCACTGGCTTCGCTGGTGGTGGTGGAAGATCCGTTTGAGCGCCGTCTGGAACGGCTGAAAGAAGAATATTTTGACCGCATGACTCATGATTTCACCGCCGCATACGGTGAAGAAAAGGGGCGTGAGGCATACAGTGAGTATCTGCATCACGGGCTGTCAGCTATCCGGCGGCGGCTCGGCACGCAGCGGGCGGCGGAACTGACCGCGCTGCTCGACAGTGCACTTGCCGAGCAGTGGCGCAGCGGCAATACCGAAGCTCACTTCTCGTGGCTGTGTCCGCTGCTGGAAGAATATTACGACCCGATGTACCGCTATCAGCTGAGCAAAAAAACCGACCGCATCCTCTTTCGCGGCACCTATGAAGCCGTCGCTGACTGGCTGAAATAATCCGCCGTCTCATCATTCGTCACAAAGCTGTTCACCGGGGTATCATTTTCCGGTGAACTGACTTGCATGAATTCATTTGCCTCGTTATTTTCTCTGTTGTGAGATGAATGACGTAAATGATGTTTGTCTCTTTATCATAATTAGGTTTTGCTATAGCAAAACCAGCACAAAGGGCAGACGTATGGCAACGACTTATATAAAGGCTCCGGCCGGATTTCCCCGCCGTTATATCATTATCAGCGCGGATGAGCAGGGGATCACTGAACTGGGATTTGATGATACTGCGCCGGCGCAGACAGACAGTGATAACCCGCATATCAGACAGTGTATTCATGAGCTGGATGAATATTTCGCCGGGAAACGGCAGGATTTCAGTGTGAAACTCAATCCGCACGGTACGGAATTCCAGACCCGGGTGTGGGCGCAGTTATCAACTATTCCGTTTGCGATCACCTGGTCTTATAAAGATCTGGCGCTGAAGCTGGGCTCTGCCAATTACTGCCGCGCGGTTGGTATGGCAAACGGGCGTAACCCTGTTTGTCTGATTATTCCGTGCCACCGGGTGATTGCACACGACGGTTCAATGGGCGGATACAGCAGCGGGCTGGATATTAAGCAGTGGCTGTTGCGCCATGAGGGCATTATCTGAGTAAAAAGGTGGCAAATGTTGCTGACCGTTGAAATAACCAGGACAAATCCTCTGGTATATCAGCGGAATATCTCTCACAATGACGTTATCCGGCGGGTAGTTTAGTATCGAACCAGATTGCCCGGCAGGATCAATACAGTCTGAAAACGACTGGCCGGGTACTGATGAAGTACTATCACTTGTTAAAGGGTTTTTTTGAATGTCAAAGCGCAAAGGTAACGTGAAGTGGTTTAACGAAGCAAAAGGTTTCGGTTTTATCACTCCGGAAGACGGCAGCAAAGATGTGTTTGTTCACTTCTCTGCAATTCTGAACGACGGTTTCAAAACACTGGCAGAAGGCCAGAAAGTGGAATTTGAAATCGTTGATGGCGCTAAAGGCCCGTCTGCTGCAAACGTTGTCTCGATTTAAGTTGTAACACGCTATACCGTAGCTGTTATTTTAATTCGACATTATCGTGACGAAAACCCGTTACTCACCATAGTAACGGGTTTTTTTATATCAGCACCGGTTGGCGACCTGGCTGAGCCAGACACTGCCGATCACCACGATAACCCCCGCACACTGTAACAGGCTCAGTTGCTGATCCAGCACAAACCAGCCCAGCAGTACCGCCGTCAGCGGACTGAGAAAACCGAGCGATGCCACGGAATTCGGCCCGAGGATTGCCAGTCCGCGAAACCAGAACAGATAGGTCAGCGCCGCGCCAATCAGCCCCAGATACAATAATCCGCTGATATTGAGCAGCGTCAGCGGCGGCAGTGCCGGTTCAAGCAGCAGAGAGACCGGCAGCAGCAGTAATCCGCCTGCGGTGAGCTGCCAGGTGGTAAAGGTCAGCGGTGAGACATCCGGCTGCCAGCGGCGGCTCAGCACGGTACCGGCGGCCATGGAGAACGCACCTGCTAACCCGGCAATAATACCGATGGTGTCGAGTTTTGCCTGCGGTGTCAGTAACAGCAGTGCCACCCCGCCTATCCCGCACAGTGCGCCGAGTACTGCCAGCGGCTTCAGTACATTGCCCAGCACCATGCGGGAGAGCAGCAGCACAATCAGCGGCTGAATAGCGCCGACGGTCGCAGCCACGCCACCCGGCAGACGATAGGCCGAGACAAACAGCAGCCACCAGAACACCGCGAAGTTCAGTGCCCCGAGCACGAAAATCCGCCCCCACCAGATCCCTTTAGGTAACTGGCGGATAAACAGCATCAGCAGCAGACCGGCGGGTAAGGCACGCAGCATGGCAACAGTCATCGGATAACCAGCGGGCAGCATTTCGGTGGTCACCAGATAGGTACTGCCCCAGACGGCGGGAGCGAGTGCTGTCAGACATAAAACGCCACTACGTTTCATAATTTACTCATTAATAATGTGATATGGAACGCATCATAATCCGCATCAGTTGCAGTGGGAATAGCGGCAGCGGGGCAGAGCACAAAAGACATATATCATTGGTTTTTTTTCCGGTCAGATAAAACGCCGGTAACGGGCAGGCGAACGAAAAGCGTAAGCGCCATGGATGGCGCGATCCGAGCGCACAGGGAAGTGTTTACAGCGACTTTTCGTTTTGCCCGTTACCAGCGTTATCACCGGATCGGCATAAAAAAACCGCCGTTTTTCAGCGGCGGTTTCAGGTATTCACAGAATGGCGGGAAATTACTTAACTTCTTCGCCTTTGGCCTGCAAATCAGCATGGTAAGAAGAGCGGACAAACGGGCCGCAGGCGGCGTGAGTGAAGCCCATCGCCATTGCTTCGGCTTTCATTTCCTCAAACTCTTCCGGGCTGACATAACGCTGAACCGGCAGATGGTGACGGCTCGGCTGGAGATACTGCCCCAGGGTCAGCATGGTCACGCCGTGACGGCGCAGGTCGCGCATCACATCGAGGATCTCTTCATTGGTTTCGCCTAAGCCGACCATCAGGCCGGATTTGGTCGGGATCTCCGGATGGGCTTCTTTAAAGCGTTCCAGCAGTTTCAGTGACCACTCATAGTTAGCGCCCGGGCGCACCTGACGGTAAATACGCGGTACGTTTTCCAGGTTGTGGTTGAAGACATCCGGCGGAGTGGCGGTCAGGATTTCCAGTGCTTTATCCATACGGCCGCGGAAGTCCGGCACCAGGGTTTCAATTTTAATCGCCGGGCTGTGGTCGCGGATAGCGGTGATACAGTCAGCAAAGTGCTGTGCGCCGCCGTCACGCAGGTCATCACGGTCAACAGAGGTGATCACCACATAACGCAGTCCCATATCTTTGATGGTCTGACCGAGTTTCTGTGGTTCGTTGGCATCCGGTGCATTCGGACGGCCGTGGGCAACGTCACAGAACGGGCAGCGGCGGGTGCAGATAGCCCCGAGGATCATAAACGTGGCGGTACCGTGGTTAAAGCATTCGCTCAGGTTCGGGCAGGAGGCTTCCTCACAGACAGAATGCAGGCCGTTACGGCGCATTGCATCTTTGATCCCTTTGATTTTATGGGAATCAGCCGGAAGTTTTATTTTCATCCAGCTTGGTTTGCGTAATCGTTCGGTCGTCTCTGATACCAGGTTTTTGACCGGGATAAGCGCCATTTTATCGGCATCACGGTATTTGATACCGCGTTCCATCTGAATTGGTTTACTCATGTTTATGTCATTTCCGGTTAGATTCATCGGATAGTGATTGATGAGTGCCGTGGTGACGGCCTGTCTGCTGAATGTAACGAAGTCATCAATCTTTTAAAAATCTTTTTAAAAATGTTAAAAAAATTATATCACTATTCTGCGGCAAGTTGGAATCCTAATTGCCGGCAGAATTGTGCGGTCAGCACGGGCTGAACATCCGCAAGGGTAATACCGGGAACAAAATCAGCCATTTGTGTCATGGCGAGACCGGCATAGCCACACGGATTAATACGGTGAAAAGGCTCGAGATCCATATTGATATTGAGCGCCAGGCCGTGGAATGAGCGGCCGTTGCGGATCCGCAGACCGAGTGAACAGATTTTGTTACCCGCCACATAAACACCGGGCGCATCCGGGCGCGGGTAAGCGTCAATATTCCACTGTTTCAGGGTCTCAACCACTGAATTTTCCAGCGCGGTTACCAGTTCGCGCACACCGATTTTGTCGCGTTTGAGATCAATCATCACATACATGACCTGCTGTCCCGGGCCGTGGTAGGTCACCTGGCCGCCGCGATCAGACTGGATCACCGGGATATCACCGGGGGAGATAACATGTTCGGCTTTCCCTGCCTGGCCCTGGGTAAAAACGCGCTCATGCTCGACCAGCCAGATCTCGTTACCGGTTTCCGCCGTACGCTGTTCGGTAAATTGGTGCATGGCTTCAGAGACAGGATGATAAGGCCGCAGGCCCAGCTGACGTAAAATAATGGTGTTATTTTGCAAAATGGTATCTTCAGTTCGGTATGCCGGGCCAGCAGTATAACGCGCACGGCAAATGCGTACCAGTGATGCGCATAAAATGTTCAGAGGGATAAAAAAAAGCCGCCCGGAAAGGCGGCCTGAAATGATGAAGAAATGACGGTGTTACAACACCATTCTGACGCGCTCTAACGCGCCTAATTCTTCGTACAGATTCTCGATCTGCTCAATGTGTGTCGCATCAATGGTGACAGAAACGGAATGATAGGTTCCTTTGCTGCTTGGTTTGATTGACGGACTGTAGTCACCCGGCGCGTGGCGCTGAATCACTTCCAGAACATCATTCACTAATTCCGGTTCAGCGGCACCCATCACTTTGTAGGTAAATGAGCAGGGGAACTCTAACAGTTCATTGAGTTTGGTTTTCATGGGTGCTCCTTAATAAAGCAAAACGTCAGATGAACTAAATATGGGGATAGTTCATCTGATTTCAAGTCTCAGCCGAACCAGCGGTGAAACAGCAGGCGGATGTAGTCGATCAGACGGCTGAAGAAGTTCCCTTCCGGTACCGCTTCCGTCACGACCAGCGGCCGTGTTTCAATGATCTGGTTGTCGAGCTGGAAATTAATGGTACCGACCACCTGGTTTTTCGCCAGCGGCGCATGCAGCTCCGGATCGGTCAGGACAAAACCGGCTTTCAGATCTTTCAGGCGGCCGCGCGGAATGGTGATATAAACATCATTTTCCACTCCTAACTGCACTTTGTCTTTATCACCGAACCAGACGATTTCCGAGACCAGCGGGTTGTCTTTCTGCATCGGTCTGACCGTTTCAAAGAAACGGAAGCCCCAGGTGAGCAGTTTCTTGCTTTCCGCATTACGGGCTTTGGCAGATTTGGTGCCCATCACCACGGAGATCAGACGCATATCCCCTTCGGTGGCGGAAGCGACCAGGTTATAACCCGCGCCGTTGGTGTGACCGGTTTTAATCCCGTCCGCATTCAGGCTCTTATCACCCAGCAGGTCGTTACGGTTTTGCTGGGTAATATTATTATAGGTGAATGAGCGCTCTTTATAGATAGCATATTCATTCGGCACGTCGCGGATCATTGCCTGACCAATCAGCGCCATATCCCGCGCACTGCTGTACTGGCCGTCGGCATCGAGGCCGTGAACGGTTTTAAAGTGGGTATTTTTCAGACCAAGCTGCGCCACATACTGGTTCATCTGGCCGACAAACGTGTCCTGATCACCGGCAACAAACTCGGCCATCGCCACACAGGCATCATTACCGGACTGCAGGTTGATACCGCGTGTGAGATCCGCCACGCTGACGCGCTCGCCCGGTTTGAGGAACATCAGCGAGGAGCCGCGGAATACCGGGTTACCGGTTGCCCAGGCGTTTTCCCCGATGGTGACCATGGTGTCCGGCGTGAATTTACCGGTGTTCATTGCCTGGCCGATGACATAGCTGGTCATCATTTTGGTCAGACTGGCCGGATCACGGCGGACATCGGCATTTTTCTCCGCCAGCACTTTGCCGGAGTGGTAATCCATCAGAATATAGGATTCCGCTTCAATATCCGGAACAGGCGGGATGGTGGTATTCAGATTCGGAACATCAGCGGCAGAAGCTGCGGCGCTCAGTGCCAGGGTCAGACCGAAAGCGGCCAGGCGCCCGGCGCGGTGTTGATAAGTCGTTGCGTATTTCATGAGTGTTAAAACAACATTGATGATGCCGGTGAAAAAGAAACGCTATCATAGCAAAACTGCTATGACAGCGCGTAGTGTTATCACTGCCTGTTTTTAAGGTGCAAGGATAAATGAATTCATATTCAGCTGCTGCTGAAGGCGTCCCTGTACTTCGGCGGCCCGTTCACGGCTGGTAAACGGCCCCAGCTGGACACGGAACATATCACCGGAGGATTCTGTCATACCGGGCACACCCAGTTTATCGCTGAGCTCTTTCTGCCACTGTGTTGCGCGTTCCGCACTTGCCACAGCACCCACCTGGACGCGGTAACCGCTGACAGCGGCCTGCTGCGGTGCGGGTGCGGCGGTGTTTTCAGTTTGGGCTTCTGCCGGTGCTGCGGGCTGTTTCACGGTCGGGATCAGTGCGGATTCCGGCTGCGGCTGTGCCATAACAGGACGGCTGTTGATCGGCACCACCGGGGTGGTATTGGTCACCGGCGTACCGAGAGCACTGGTTTTGCCCAGTTCAGGGCGGCCCGGCAGGGCATAGCTCTGTTTGGCGACCACGGTACCGACAGTCCCGGAGCCGCTCAGCGAGCCGTCTTCCGCAACCACAATCGGGTCAATTTTAATTTTGGTATTCGGCAGCAGGTTCAGGCGATCTGCGACAGCGCGGGAAAGCCCGATCTGTTTGCCCGGCATATACGGGCCGCGATCGTTAATCCGCACCACCATCATGCGGTTATTCGCCATATTGGTGATCCGCGCATAGCCGGGGATTGGCAGCGTCGGGTGGGATGCGGTCAGTTCGGCGCTGTTGACGATTTCGCCGGTAGCGGTCCGGTTACCGTTCTGGGCCTGACCATAAATCCAGGCATATCCCTGCTGACTGAAGTTTTCCGGATCACGGACAATCTGATACTGCTGACCATTACGGACGTAATCATTATTCGCGCCCGGATGCAGCGGCTCGTAGGCCGGTACGGCGCCGAGAATCTCTTTTGCCGGGCCCGGCGGCGGTGTCTGTTTGACCGGCGGCTGCACTGACGGGCAACCTGCCAGCAACGCGGCCATCGCTGTGACCGCAATCCATTGTAAACGCATGAAAACCTCGTAATGTATTATAAGCTTTTTGACAGCATCTTACGGTGTGTATGAATTGACATGACAATACCAAACCCTGCCATTAATACAATCAGGGCGGAGCCGCCGTAACTCATCATCGGCAGCGGCACACCGACCACCGGCAGGATCCCGCTGACCATGCCGATATTCACAAACACATAGACAAAGAAGATGAGCATCAGACCGCCCACCATCACCCGTCCGAAGGTATTCTGGGCTCGGGCGGCAATCATCAGCCCGCGCATAATGATCAGCAGATAGAGTACCAGCAGGAAGATCACCCCGACCAGCCCCAGCTCTTCCGCGAGGACGGCAAAGATAAAGTCAGTATGACGTTCCGGCAGGAATTCCAGCTGGGATTGTGTGCCCAGCATCCAGCCTTTTCCGGCCAGTCCGCCGGAGCCGATGGCAATTTTTGACTGAATAATATGATAACCGGCACCGAGCGGGTCGGTTTCCGGATCGAGCAGCATCATCACGCGGCCGCGCTGGGAATCGTGCATCAGGAAAAACCAGAGCAGCGGAATAAAGGCGGCGAGCAGCAGCAGGGCTATCCCGATAAGGCGCCAGCTCATCCCGGCCAGGAACAGCACAAAAATACCGGAGGCGGCCACCAGGATGGATGTCCCGAGATCAGGCTGTGCGGCGACCAGCAGGGTCGGCACCACCACCAGCAGCAGGGCGATGGCGGTATTTTTCAGGGTCGGCGGACACTGGTCGCGGTTCATAAACCGCGCCACCATCAGCGGAACGGCAATTTTGGCAATCTCGGACGGCTGAAAACGGACAATCCCCAGATCCAGCCAGCGCTGCGCGCCTTTACTGATCTGCCCGAAGACATCCACAAAGACCAGCAGGATGACACAGACAATATAGAGGTGCGGTGCCCAGGTCTCATACACGCGGGGCGGGATCTGCGCCAGAACCAGCATAATGATGATACCGGAGAAAATCTGCCCGAGGCGGCGCTCCATCATTTCCGGATCCAGCCCGCTGGCACTCCACAGCACAAATGCACTGTAAACCAGCAGGATCAGCAGCAGCACCAGCAACGGGAAGTCGATGTGCATGCGGGTCATCAGGGATACTTTGCGCGGATTATCAGTCATGGGCATCACTCTGTTTCACTGCCGGGCGGTGATGGCGGAGCATCCGGCAGTACCGTGTTGTTATCACCCAGCAGGACGTGGTCAAGGATCTGGCGGACCAGAGTACCGACTGCCGGGCCTGCACCGCCGTTTTCCAGAATAATGGTCACCGCCACTTTCGGGTTATCGTACGGTGCGTAAGCAATCATTAATTTATGGTCGCGCAGGCGTTCCGCCAGTTTGCTGGCGTTATAGGTTTCGTAGCTGAACACCTGTGCTGTACCGGATTTGGCGGCTGCTTTGTACGGCGTACCGGCAAAGAATTTGCGGCCGGTGCCGTTCGGTGCGTTGGCCACGCCGAACATCCCGGACTTGGCCAGCTCCCAGTATCCGGAATGAATATCACCGATAGCAATATATTCTTTCTGCTCATACGGCAGCATACCGCTACCTTCTTTGGTGCCGAGCAGCAGGTGCGGTGTTTTCACCACACCATCATTTATCAGGGTATTAAGGGCTTTTGACATCTGGATCGGTGTTGATGTCCAGTATCCCTGGCCGATCCCGACCGGGATGGTATCGCCCTGATACCACTGTTTCTTATAGCGCCGCTGTTTCCATTCACGGGTCGGCATCACACCGTTGTACTCTTCCATCAGATCGATACCGGAATATTCGCCGTAACCGAAGCGGGTCATCCAGGCGGACAGACGGTCGATCCCCATGTCATACGCCACCTGATAGAAGAAGGTATCCGCTGATTCAATAATCGATTTCACTACGTTCAGGTTGCCGTGACCATAGCGTTTCCAGTCGCGGTAACGTTTTTCTGAGCCGGGCAACTGCCACCAGCCGGGATCAAAAATCGTGGTGTTACGGGTGATCACTTTTTCGCTGAGTGCCGCCACAGAAATAAATGGTTTCACGGTGGATGCCGGCGGATAGAGCCCCTGGGTGGTGCGGTTGATCAGCGGCCGATCCGGGTTATTGAGCAGGCCCCGGTAATCCGGGCCGGAAATGCCGTTCACAAACAGGTTCGGGTCATAACTCGGGTTGGACACCAGTGCCAGAATTTCGCCGTTGCGCGGATCACTCACCACGACAGCCGCACGGCTGGTGGTCAGCAGTTTTTCGATATACATCTGCAATTCAAGATCAATCGTCAGATAGATATCTTTCCCGGCCTGCGGTGCCTGCTCGTGTAACTGGCGGATCACGCGGCCGCGGCTGTTGACTTCCACTTCCTCATAGCCGGTTTTGCCGTGCAGGACGGATTCATAATAACGCTCAATACCCAGCTTACCGATATCATGAGTGGCGGCATAGTTCGGCAAAAGACCGTCTTTATCCAGGCGCTCGACATCTTTGTCGTTAATTTTTGCCACATAACCAATAACATGGGTCAGGGCGGAGCCGTAAGGGTAGAAACGGCGCTGATAGCCTTTGATTTCCAGTCCCGGGAAGCGGTACTGATTTACCGAAAACCGTGCCACCTGTATCTGGTTGAGCGGGGTTTTCAGCGGAATAGAGGTAAAGCGGCGGGAACGGCGGCGTTCTTTTTCATAATTCGCGATGTCTTCATCGGTCAGATCGACAATCTCGCGCAGCTCATTCAGTACGTCCGGCAGGTCAGTGACTTTCTCCGGCACGATTTCGAGCTGATAAATGGTTCTGTTTTCCGCCAGCAGCGTGCCTTTGCGGTCATAAATCAGACCCCGGCTCGGCGGAATAGGAACCAGTTTGATCCGGTTATCATTGGAACGGGTCTGATAATCTTCATGGCGGTTAATCTGGAGATGATAGAGATTCACCACCAGTACGGCAGATAAAATAACAATACCGATAAATGCAACCACCGCACGGCGGATAAACAGGGCGGATTCCGCGCTGTAATCGCGGAAGTCCATCCGTTGCTTGTGTTTTTTCTTATCGCCGTCAGGCGCGTTCAGACCGGGCACTGCGGTTATTCCCTGTGATACGGATGATTGGCAGTAATACTCCAGGCACGGTACAGACTCTCCGCGACCAGCACACGCACCAGCGGGTGCGGCAGGGTCAGCGGGGAGAGAGACCAGCTCTGTTCTGCGGCTGCTTTACAGGCAGGCGAAAGACCTTCCGGGCCGCCGATAAGCAGGCTGATGTTGCGTCCGTCCTGCTTCCAGCGTTCCAGTTGCCCGGCCAGCTGCGGGGTATCCCAGCGTGCGCCGGGAATATCCAGTGTGACAATCCGGTTGCCTTTGCCCGCCGCCGCCAGCATTAACTCACCTTCTTTTTCCAGGATCCGTTTGATGTCCGCGTTTTTTCCCCGCTTTCCGGCCGGGATTTCGGTCAGTTCAAACGGCATATCTTTCGGAAAACGATGGAGATAATCCTGAAATCCGGTTTCGACCCAGTCAGGCATTTTGGTGCCGACGGCAATGAGCTGTAACTTCAACACTCAGCTCCAGAGTTTCTCTAATTCATACATACGGCGGCTTTCATCCTGCATCACATGCACGATAGCTTCACCGAGATCGACAACAATCCAGTCGGAAATGCCCTGACCTTCCACGCCGAGCGGCATCATACCGGCCTGACGGCAGTCAGTGACAAGGTTATCGGCCACAGACGCCAGATGGCGGCTGGATGTGCCGGTACAGATAATCATGTGGTCGGTAATGCTGGATTTACCGCGTACATCAATAGTAATAATGTCCTGTGCTTTGGAGTCTTCGAGTTTATCAATAATAAACTCAAGTAATTCTGTGCCTTGCAAAAGGTTCACCTTATATTCCGGATAAATAGATAACAGAACACATCCCCGTCAGTCGTACCGCCGTGGCAGTTCCGGCGCGGGGTTGCTGTGTGCCGGGGGATAATCGCTATTTTACGTTACAGAGGGCAATTTTGCGAGGCTCACCCTGCGTTGCCGCCGGCACCGCAAGAATAACAGCGAACAGGGGGAATACAAAGCAGTAAAGATTAAAGAAATATCAGGAAATGTGCGGACAGGGAAAACAGAAACAGTGCGATTTGTACTATAGTCACTCCGTAACAGATAAAAAGGCGGAAAATATGACATATCAGCGACAACCGGAAAGTAGCGATGAGGATGCACTGTGGCGGCAGAGGGCGCGGCAGGAACTGATTCAGGCACTGAATCCGCCGCTCAGTGCGGGCGGGCTGATCCGTCTGCACAGTCGTTACAAATATGCGCTGATGGCATATTCACCACAGTTATATAAAAGCAGCGGACGGCTGTTGTCACAGGCAGGAAAACTTTCCCCGGCGGAACTGGCGGAAACGGCGGCGGTCTGGCAGCAGGCGCTGCTTACCGCATTTTCACAGCCTGCGACCCGCGCCAATATGACCAATGCACTGATGCATATGCAGGGCTATTTCAAACGTTTACTGAGCCCGGCAGAAAAGCAGCAGATGAGTGCGGCGATTGAAACTTACCGAACCGGCACCGGCTCTGCGGAGGCGGTGAAACATCTGTTGCTCACCACTGCCCGCCACTATCAGACAGATTATCTGTGTGATCAGGCAATACTGCAGCCGGTAACAGCGGCTCAGTCACACTCCGGGCGCAGCAGTGTGTAGCGGTCGCCCATATTCTCATAACCCCAGTCACACATCAGCAGCAGAATCGGGATCAGGGAACGGCCTTTGTCTGTAATAGTATATTCCACGCGGGGCGGCACTTCGGCAAAGACCGTCCGGGTCAGCAGGCCGTCCGCTTCCATCTCGCGTAATTGATTGGTTAATGTTTTTTGTGAAATATTGACAATATAAGCCCGTATTTCCCCGAAACGCTGAACGGTTTTTTCAGATAATAAATTTAATATTAACGGTTTATATTTCCCGCCGATAACAGACAGCGTAACTTCTATTTCACTGACCACTACAATTTTCTTTATTTTATCGTCCATTAGTTACCTGCAGGTTACTTTGTGAAATAAATCTGCCTTCTTGATATATGTAAAGCAAGGCATAAAATCATGCAACTTTATTTATATTCTCAGGATAAATGCAATGAAAAAATTAGTGGTTATTACCGGCGCCAGTTCCGGTATCGGTGAATCTGTGGCAAAACGGATGAGTCAGGCCGGACATCCGGTCTTATTACTGGCCCGCCGCAGTCAGATTACCGAAGGGTTTCATCTGCCGGACAGCCTGTGCCGCAGCGTGGATGTGACGGATCTTGCGGCAATGAAAGCTGCCATCGCAGAAGCAGAAAGCCTGTACGGTAAAACAGATTTATTAATTAACTGTGCGGGCGTTATGCTGCTGGATAATCCGTATGATCAGGATTATGCAGAATGGCAGCAAATGGTGGATGTGAATATTAACGGTGTTCTGACCGGGATTAATATTGTATTGCGCGATATGGTTTCACGTCAGGAAGGAACCATTATTAATATCAGTTCAATTGCCGGACGAAAAACATTCCCGAGCCATTCAGTCTATTGCGGAACCAAATTTGCCGTTCATGCGATAACGGAAAATATCCGTGAAGAAGTGGCATCAGCGAATGTCCGTTTAATTACCATTGCGCCGGGTGTGGTGGAAACGCCGTTATTAAGTCATACCACCAATGAGGAAATTAAGCAGAATTACCAGACCTGGAAAAAAGAGATTCAGTCAGGCCTGGATCCGGAAAAAATCGCGGATTGTATTCAGTTTGCTTATCAGCAACCGCAGGATGTGTGCATCCGTGAGATTGTAATTGCCAAAACCCGGCAGGCCGGGTGAGTCAGCGGTACAGTCCCTGTGCCAGAATGTAGTCCTGAACGGCGGGGGCCAGCTGATCGCTGCAGTCCTCGCCGTTTTTCAGCCGTTCGCGGATATTGGTGGCAGAAATCGGAAACAGAGGGGTATCAGCCAGGAAAATATAACCGCACGGTCGTTTGTGCAGGCTTTCCGGCGTAGTGACCAGATGCTGCACAAACCAGTCAGCCAGCCGTTCGGACGGAAAATCGAGTGAATATCCCGGCCGTTTGCAGACCAGAATATGGCACAGGGTCAGAATCTTGTCCCATTCATGCCAGGTATCAATCGTGAGCAGGGAATCCTGACCAATGATAAAAGCCAGCGGCCGCCGTGAACCAATCTCAGCCCGGTACTGACGCAGTGTTTCCACCGTATAGGAGAGGGCATCGCGGCGCAGTTCGCGGTCGTCCACCAGAAACAGCGGGTCTCCGCTGACGGCCAGTTGTGCCATCATCAGCCGCTGTTTTGCATCCGCTTTCGGCTGCGGACGGTGCGGCGGGACATTGTTCGGCAGTAAAATCACCTGTTCCAGACCGGCTTCCGATGCCATGGCTTTCACGGTATTAATGTGTGCCTGGTGGATCGGGTCAAATGTGCCGCCGTACAGCGCCAGAATCCGGTTATCCGCGTTGTTCGTCATAGAGGATCTGTCCTGTCTGTGCTTTACCGCTCAGGAGCAGTGTCAGTGTCAGTAAGTCATCACTTACGGATTGTCCGTAATCCTGCTTGAGGCGGATTTCAATACGGGTGATCAGGGATATCGCCACCTGCAGGGTATGCGCATCAAGGCGATCCAGGGCTTCGGTTATCATACCGCGGCGGTTCTGCCAGATACGGTGCTTGTCAAACAGTGTGCGCAGCGGCTGGTTTCGGTTTTCGCGCTGTAATGTCAGTAACTGCATCACTTCCCGCTGGACGGTGCGCAGCAGGATCACCGGTTCGTTATCTTCCGCCAGCAGCTGAGTCAGGATATGACAGGCGCGTTTGCTTTTTCCGGCCAGCAGGGCATCCACCCAGTGATACGGGGTAAAGTGAGCCGCATCATTCACCGCTGCTTCCACACGGGGCAGTGTAAGTTTGCCGTCGGGATAGATAAGCGCCAGCCGGGAGAGAGCCTGTGACAGCGCCAGCAGATTGCCTTCGTAGCAATAGCAGAGCAGGCGGACAGCCTGTTCATCCGGTTGCAGTTGTAACAGAGCTGCCCGCGCGGTGACCCACTGCGGCAGTCGGTTCAGTTCCGGGGTCATGCAGGCGATATAGACGCCATCCTGTGCCAGCGCTTTAAACCAGGCGCTGTTTTCCTGGGCTTTGGTCAGTTTATGGCCGCGCAGTATCAGCAGCAGATCCGGATGTAACTGCCCGGCCAGCCGGAGAAGCTGTTCGCCCATTGCGGCATTGGGGCCGTTTTCCGGCAGATACAGGGTGAGTGTCTGCCGTCCGGCAAACAGACTGAGTGACCGGCAGACAGAAAAAATCGCATCCCAGTCAGTATGTTGTTCAAGAGAAAAGGTGAAGTGCTCGTCAAATCCCTGTTCCTGCGCCGCATGGCGGATAGCATCCCGGGATTCCTGGAGCAGTAACGGCTCGTTCCCCCAGAGGAGGTAACGTTCACGCAGCCCCGAACGGAGCTGCGTGATGAGTTGCTCAGGTGAAACTTTTATCATGCCTTCGGTGCGACAATCTCAGCCGCTTCAGCATTTTCAGCCTGTTTCTGTTGTTCGGACGGCTGGATAATCAGCAGTTTACGAACCAGACGGGCGGCTGCCTGCTCACGCATTTCCTGGCGGATCATATCTTTTTCCGCATCTTTTGCGAGTGCTTCCAGCGGGTTATCGAAGAATGAACGGTCAACGCGGACATTGATCGGATAAACCGACCCGTTCGGCATAATGACCTGGGCATTCAGGTAATAAACCAGCTCTTTCTCAGCGGCTTTACCGTCCTGGAAAATCGATACTGTCTCTTCCGAACCTTCGGAAGAACTGGTGATCTTCAGAACCGGGATGGTGGCATCACCACCTTCAATAATCTGAACGTTATTCAGCAGCAGTTGCTGGCGGATAGCACGGGTTTGTTCGCCATACGGATCACCGGTGCTGATTTGCAGTTTCTGCAGTTCAGGCGGGATTTGCGTGGTGCCGCGCAGATGGAAGCCGCAGCCTGCGGTGACCAGCACCGCAAGCCCGAGCAACAGCGTGATAATGCGATGTCGCACGATATCTCCTTAAATTAACCCACGACCAGGTTCAGTAATTTACCCGGCACATAAATGACTTTGCGAACACTCACACCTTCGAGGTATTTCGCCACATTAGCTTCCTGCGAGGCCAGCGCCATGACCGCATCCTGCTCCGCATCGGCGGCAACGGTGATACGGCCGCGGACTTTACCGTTGATCTGGATAACAATCAGTTTGGTATCGTCAATCATCGCTTCTTCGCTGGCGACCGGCCACTGTGCATCATCCACATCCGTTTCGTGACCCAGTGCTTTCCACAGGGTAAAACCGGCGTGCGGGATAATCGGCGACAGCATACGGATAACCGCATCCAGCGCTTCCTGCATCAGTGCGCGATCCTGCTCTGTTTCCTGAGGTGCGCGCTGCAGTTCATTGAGCAGTTCCATAATCGCCGCGATGGCGGTGTTGAACTGCTTACGGCGGCCGGCGTCATCGCTGACTTTGGCAATGGTTTTGTGCAGTGAGCGGCGCAGATCTTTCTGTTCCGGTGTCAGGCTGCTGATATCCAGCGGCGCGGTTTTGCCTTTCTGAACATGCTCATACACCAGACGCCATACACGGCGGATAAAGCGGTTCGCGCCTTCCACGCCGGATTCCTGCCACTCCAGGGTCAGTTCCGGTGGTGCCGCAAACATCATAAACAGACGAACGGTATCCGCGCCGTATTTTTCCACCATAATCTGCGGATCAACGCCGTTGTTCTTCGATTTTGACATTTTGCTCATGCCGGTGTGAACCAGCTCGCGGCCTTCTTTATCTGTTGCCTTGATGATACGGTTTTTATCATCACGCTCAAGAATGGCATCTTCCGGAGACACCCATACGCGGTGGCCGTCAGTGTCGGTGTAATAGAAGGAATCAGCCAGTACCATGCCCTGACACAGCAGGTTTTTCGCCGGTTCATTTGAGTTCACCAGACCGGCATCACGCATCAGTTTGTGGAAGAAGCGGAAATACATCAGGTGCATAATCGCGTGTTCGATACCGCCGATATACTGATCGACCGGCAGCCAGTAGTTAGCCGCAGCCGGATCCAGCATGCCTTTGTCATAGTCCGGGCAGCAGTAACGGGCGTAATACCAGGAGGATTCCATAAAGGTATCGAAAGTATCGGTTTCACGCAGCGCAGGCTGACCGTTGATGGTGGTTTTTGCCCACTCCGGATCGGCTTTAATCGGGCTGGTGATGCCGTCCATGACCACATCTTCCGGCAGAATAACCGGTAACTGATCTTCAGGAACCGGAACCACGGTGCCATCTTCCAGGGTTGCCATCGGGATTGGTGCGCCCCAGTAACGCTGACGGGAAACCCCCCAGTCACGCAGACGGTAGTTGACTTTGCGCTCGCCGACGCCGAGTGCCACCAGTTTGTCCGCAATTGCGTTAAAACCGGCGGTGTAATCCAGACCATCGAACTCACCTGAATTGAACAGGGTGTTTTTGCCGGTCATTGCTGCTTCACTGATATCCGGTGCGTTACCGTCTTCGCCCAGGATGACCGGCTTGATTGGTAAACCGTATTTGGTGGCGAATTCCCAGTCGCGCTGATCGTGCGCCGGAACGGCCATAACGGCGCCGGTACCGTATTCCATCAGGACAAAGTTGGCGACCCAGACCGCGACTTTTTCACCGGTCAGCGGGTGAATGGCAAACATACCGGTTGCCATGCCTTTTTTCTCCATCGTGGCCATTTCAGCTTCGGCCACTTTGGTATTACGGCACTCATCGATAAAGGTTTTCAGTTCAGGATTGTTCTGTGCAGCCTGCTGTGCCAGCGGATGACCCGCCGCTACCGCCAGATAAGTGACACCCATAAAGGTATCCGGACGGGTGGTGTAGACACTCAGTTTTTCGGTGCTGTCCGCGACATCAAAGGTGATTTCCACACCTTCGGAACGGCCGATCCAGTTGCGCTGCATGGTTTTGACCTGCTCCGGCCAGTCTTCCAGCGTATCCAGATCATTGAGGAGTTCTTCGGCATAAGCGGTGATTTTGATAAACCACTGCGGGATCTCTTTGCGCTCAACCGGGGTATCACAACGCCAGCAGCAGCCGTCGATAACCTGCTCGTTGGCAAGCACCGTCAGGTCATGCGGACACCAGTTCACGGCGGAAGTCTTCTTATACGCCAGACCTTTTTCATACAGCTTGGTGAAGAACCACTGTTCCCAGCGGTAATATTCCGGCGTACAGGTGGTGACTTCGCGATCCCAGTCGTAGGCGAAACCCAGCTTTTTCAGCTGCTGTTTCATGTATTCGATATTGGCATAGGTCCACGGTGCCGGTGCGGTATTGTTTTTTACCGCCGCGCCTTCCGCAGGCAGACCGAACGCATCCCAGCCAATCGGCTGTAAAACGTTTTTACCCAGCATGCGCTGGTAACGTGACATCACATCACCCAGGGTGTAGTTACGTACGTGGCCCATGTGTAGTCGTCCTGAAGGGTATGGCAGCATAGACAGGCAGTAGTATTTCTCTTTACTGTTATCTTCAGTCACTTTAAATGTTTGTTTTTCCTGCCAGTGACTCTGGACTTGTTGCTCTATGTCTTCGGGACGATATTGTTCTTGCATGGCACCGGTATTCCTGTGGTGATGAACTGCCGGACACGGACTGACGACCAGACCGGGCGGACAGCATGAAAATATTGGGTTTCGTTAATTTCTGACCCGTTAGCATAGCCGATATGCCCCTGAGGGAACAACAGTTAAGGGCGTAAAGGGATGAAAAAAGCAGGGGAATGATAAAGAGAAGAAGAAAGGCCGGTCTGTGACCGGCCGGTCAGAACATCAGTGCAGAATCTTGGCAAGAAAATCTTTGGCACGCTCGGATTTCGGGTTGGCAAAGAAATCGTCTTTTCTGCTGTCCTCGACGATTTTGCCCTCATCCATAAAAATTACACGGTCCGCCACTTTACGGGCAAAGCCCATTTCGTGGGTGACCACCATCATTGTCATGCCTTCGTGCGCCAGTTCAACCATAACGTCCAGTACTTCGTTGATCATTTCCGGGTCGAGGGCGGATGTCGGCTCATCAAACAGCATGGCGACAGGATCCATACACAGGGCGCGGGCGATAGCCACACGCTGCTGCTGCCCGCCGGACAACTGGGACGGGAATTTATCCGCATGGGCAGACAGACCGACGCGCTCCAGCAGTTTCAGTCCTTTTTCTTTTGCTGCCGCTTTATCGCGTCCCAGCACTTTTACCTGTGCCAGGGTCAGGTTTTCCACAATGGAGAGGTGCGGGAACAGCTCAAAGTGCTGGAATACCATGCCGACTTTGGAGCGCAGTTTCGCCAGGTTGGTGCGTTTGTCATTCACCTGAATATCATTGACGAAAATTTCACCCTGCTGCACCGGCTCAAGGCCGTTAACGGTTTTTATCAGCGTGGATTTACCGGAGCCGGACGGGCCGCACACCACAACCACTTCCCCTTTTTTGACTTCGGTCGAGCAGTCGGTTAAGACACGGAACTGACCGTACCATTTGGAGATATTTTTCAGGGAGATCATGACACAGTCCTTCTCTTGAGATAATTAACCAGCATTGACGCACCAAAGCTGATAACAAAATAAACCGCACCCGCAAACAGCACCATTTCGATTTGTGTTCCGTCACGCTCGCCGATATTGCTGGCGGTGCGGAAGAAATCGGTCAGGCTGAGCACATACACCAGCGAGGTATCCTGGAACAGGACGATTCCCTGGGTCAGCAGCAGCGGGATCATCGCGCGGAATGCCTGCGGCAGAACCACCAGGCGCATGGTCTGCATTTTGGTCATACCGAGGGCGAGTGAGGCGGATGTTTGTCCCCGTGACACACTCTGAATCCCGGCGCGGATAATTTCAGCATAATACGCAGCTTCAAACAGGGAAAACGCTACCATAGCTGAGATCAGACGGATATCTGTTTTTGGTGATATGCCAAGAACATTTTGGACTAAGTTAGGCACAATCAGATAGAACCATAACAGCACCATTACCAGCGGAACGGAGCGGAAGGCGTTCACATAGAGAGCAGCCAGCCAGCTTACAATCTTTATGGATGACAGGCGCATCATAGCCAGTATCGTGCCCCACAGGATGCCGATAACAATCGCTGTAACTGTGATTTTCGCCGTAATAACCAGCCCCTGTAACAGGAACGGCATACCCGGCATCACCGAACTCCAGTCAAATTCGTACATCAGTGGCCTCCTGTCCCGGGCAGACGCACCCGTTTTTCCAGTAAATGCATGGCCAGCATAATAATAACGTTGATGCCGACATAGGCGAGGGTGATTGCGGTAAAGGACTCATAGGCTCTGGCGGAATAATCCAGTAACTTCCCGGCCTGCGCGGCCATATCGACCAGCCCGATAGTGGAGGCGATGGCGGAGTTTTTCACCAGATTGAGCATTTCCGATGTCATCGGCGGAATAATCACGCGGTAGGCATTCGGCAGCAGCACATAGCGGTAAGTCTGCGGCAGTGTCAGCCCCATTGCCAGCCCGGCGGCTTTCTGGCCGCGCGGCAGTGACTGAATGGCGGCACGTACCTGTTCGGTCATACGGGCGGCGGTAAACAGCCCCAGACAGAGGGTGGAGGAAATAAAGAACTGGATATTCGGGTCGAGATCCATTTTAAACCAGTCGCGCAGGGACGACGGCAGGAACTCCGGGATCACCAGATACCAGGTGAAGAACTGGACGATCAGCGGCACATTACGGAAAATTTCCACATAAATGGTGCCGAGCGAGGAGAGAAACTTATTCGGTACCGTACGGAGAATACCGAACAGGGATCCCACCAGAAAGGCGATAATCCAGGCACAGATTGACAGCAGCACAGTGACCTTCAGGCCGGACAGGATCCAGCCGAGGTAAGTGGTGTTGCCGAAGGGGGCGGGCTGAAAAAAGATGCCCCAGTCCCAGTTAGCTGACATAGCGCGGCTCCCGGTAAAAGAACGAACTCCCTGTATAAGACGGATAACCAGTGGTTACCGGACAGACAGTGTGTTTGCATGCAACGGACTGTGGTTTATCGTCCGCGCCCGCGTCAGTTGTGAACGCGGGCGCGGCGGTCTTAGTTATATCCTCAGTCCGGACGGCGCAGCCGGTCAGGCTGTCAGCCGCCGTGGTGGTTATTCAAAGGCCTTGTCATTCGGCGCTTTGAACAGCCCTTTCATTTCATCGGATAATTCAAAGTTCAGGTTGAGGTTCTTAGGCGGAATCGGCTGTTTGAACCAGCGGGTGTAGGATTTCTCAGCCTCACCGGAGGTTTGTGCATCAGAAACCGTTTTATCGATCAGGGCTTTGAACTGCGGATCATCTTTGCGCAGCATACAGCCGTAGGCTTCTTCGGACTGCGGTGTGCCGACAATCACCCAGTTATCCGGTTTTTTCGCTTTGGCGCGCTCACCGGCCAGCAGGGCATCATCCATCATAAAGGCGACCGCACGGCCGGATTCCAGGGTGCGGAAGGCATCCCCGTGATCTTTGGCGCTGATAATGCGCATCTTCATCTGCTTCTCATCATTGAGTTTGTTGAGCAGCATTTCAGACGTGGTACCGGATGTGACCACCACGTTTTTCCCGGCGAGATCGGCAAAGTCTTTGATACCGGAGTCTTTACCGGTCAGCAGACGGGTACCGACCACAAAAATAGTATTGGAGAAAGCGGCCTGCTGCTGGCGGGCCAGGTTGTTGGTGGTGGAGCCGCACTCGAAATCGAATGTGCCGTTCTGTAACAGCGGGATACGGTTCTGAGAGGTCACCGGAATTAGTTTGACCTGTAAATCCGGCTTATTCAGGGTCTTTTTCACTGCATCAACAATATGGTTGGAGTAATCCTGGGAATAGCCGACCACCTTTTGCTGGTTATCATAATAAGAGAAGGGTACGGAGGATTCGCGGTGACCGACAACAATCACGCCGCTGTCATTGATTTTTTTCAGTGTACCGGCCAGCTCTTCAGCAGAAACCGCCGCACTGGCAAGCGCGGCTCCGGTGACCAGTACAGACAAAACTAACTTGCGCATAAACAACTCCTTTTCGGGAAACGGTATAAGGACGTGTATTGCTCTTGTGTTTGTATTGTTAAAAATAGAACATAATTGTTAATTAATGGAAGTTAATTTGTTTTAAATCGGGAGATCCCTCTCACTCTGTCAGATAAAGATGTGCAAGTTACACACAGAACGTACACTCACATTAAATTATGATATTTTTAGTTGATTTGGTTTTATGTGCTGATATTGGGGTGATTATTAACCTGTTAATGGTTGTTGTTACTGTCAGGCGGGATGCTGTTATGGCCGGGAAGTGCTATTGTGTCATAATCCGCTGTTGTAACAATTCTGCTGTGCGGCGGTAACATCACATTGCGGTTAAATGTGTAAAGTTATGGTTATCCGGTTGTCTGAAATCGCAGGCTGTGTAAGATAGGCGGTAACTATCGGGGAGCGGGCTATGCTGAAGCAACGCAGGCAGGGTTATCTGCTGCTGTTTTTCACATTATTCTTTATCCTGTTGTGTCTGACACAACGGATGTCTGGTGCGCCGCGCATCAGTCTGAGCCCGTCTGCGGATTTCACTACCCCGGTGCTGCTGAGTGATACGGAAACCGGCAGCGCCAATCCCGGTGGTACCTGTGATATCAGCGCCAAGTCGCTGAGTACCGTGCCGCAGTTCCCGGCAGAACCTCTCTTTTTTGCCCTTCTTTTCTTCGTCATGACCTCGGTGATAGTTCCTGTCCGTTACCGTTCGCGCTCGTGGCGTCAGCATATCCCGCCGATGCGGCTGCGCAGGCATCTCCATTTCTGTGTGATGAGGGATTAGCAACCGGCAATCTGTGTATTGTCGGGTTTTTTGCTTAATTCGGAGATGAAAAAAATTATGCGTTCTGTATTAACAGCGTTTGTGCTGTTTTTGTTCACGCTGACCACTGTGCATGCGGCTGATACCGGCTGGACCGAAATGCCGCACAATGATCACGCCCGTGTCAGAGTCACATCAGATCAGTGGAAAGACGGAAAACTGCGTCTGCTGCTGGCGGTTGAATTACAACCCGGCTGGAAAACCTACTGGCAGTCGCCGGGAGAGGGGGGCGTTGCTCCTGAACTGACATGGCAGGAGGCCTCCGCCGGAACACAGTGGTTCTGGCCCGCACCTCAGCGTTTTGACGTCGCCGGGCTCTCCACCCAGGGCTACGGCGGCAGTGTGGTGTTCCCGCTGGAAGTCACGGCGGCTCAGGCGCTGCCGGTGCTCAGCGGGACACTGACCTTATCCACATGCAGTAATGTCTGTATCCTGACCGATTATCCGGTCTCACTGGATACCTCAGAACCCGCGCCGGACGATTTTGACCGTCAGTATGCGATGGCCATGCAGCAGGTGCCGCAGACCGGCGGTGATATCACCACCGGCGGCAGCCGGGTGAACGGCGGGACGCTGACGATGGCACTGCACCGCCCGGGCGGCTGGCAGGATCCGCAGCTGTTTTTTAATGCGGATAAAGAAACCATTTTTGCCGCACCGTCATTTACGATTTCCGGGGATAATCTCACCGCCACCGTTAAAGTAACGGATGACTGGGGGGAAATACCGTCAGATCTGAACGGAAAACCGCTGTCGGTCGTTGTGACAGACGGCCCGGCAGCGCAGGCGCTCACCACGGTGATCGGCAGCGGACCGGATATTGCGGCCGAATCCGGCAGTGATACCTCCTTTATTATGTTGCTGCTGTTTGCATTGCTGGGCGGGCTGATCCTCAACGTTATGCCGTGTGTTCTGCCGGTGCTGGCGATGAAACTCGGCGCTGTGCTGTATGTGGAAAACCGTGAGCGGCGGATGATCCGCACCCAGTTCCTGGTCTCCTCCTCCGGTATTATGGTCTCCTTCTGGATCCTCGCGGCGCTGGTGTCGGTATTACGCCTGACACAAAGTGCGGTCGGCTGGGGTATTCAGTTCCAGAACCCGTGGTTCCTCGGCTTTATGGTGGTGGTAACTTTACTGTTCAGTGCCAATCTGTTCGGTGTTTTTTCTATCCGTCTGAGCAGTAATGCAACCACAAAACTGGCGACTGCGGGCGGCAAAGGGATGCGCGGCCACTTTATGGAAGGTATGTTTGCCACGCTGCTGGCAACCCCCTGTACCGCGCCGTTCCTCGGCACCGCCGTTGCGTTTGCGCTGGTGGCTCCGTATTCACAGCTGTGGATGATTTTTACCGCGCTGGGGCTGGGGATGAGCCTGCCGTGGCTGCTGATCGCCGCGTTTCCGGGAATTGCCCGGGCGCTGCCGAAACCGGGCCGCTGGATGAACGGCCTGCGTCTGGTGCTGGGTGGCATGATGTTTATTACGGCACTGTGGCTGATCAGTCTGCTGATCCCGCACACCGGGCCGGAAACCGCTGCCGTGATGGTGGGAGTTGTGCTGCTGGTACTTGCGCTGCTGGCTTTCCGCCGTACCGGTATTAAGCGGGGATCTGCGGCACTGGTGGCACTGCTGGTGGCAGGAGGTGTCTGGGCCGGTATCAATATGACGGATGACCGGCAGCAGAGCCTGGTCAGTGATCAGGTGGACTGGCAGCCGCTGACGGAAGAGGCGGTGAACACCGCGCTTTCTCAGGGGAAACGGGTTTTTGTGGATGTGACCGCCGAATGGTGCGTGACCTGCAAAGCAAACAAATACAATGTATTATTACGCGATGATGTTCAGGACGCACTCCGTGAACCGGATGTTGTCGCACTGCGCGGGGACTGGACAAAACCGTCACCGGATATTAATGCGTTTTTACAGAAACGCGGGCATCTGGCTGTGCCGTTTAATCAGATTTACGGCCCTGCTTTACCTGATGGTGAAATCTTGTCACCATTGCTGGATAAAGAAACACTCTTACATCTGTTAAATCAGTCACAAGGAATTGAACCATGAAAAAAACACTCGCGGCTTTAATGATTGCTCCGCTTATCTTTACAGCCACAGCTCATGCGGCCGCTTTTACCGCTGACCAGGAAGCGCAGGTGCGTGAATTGGTTCGTGACACGCTGGTCAAAAACCCGGAAATTCTGGAAGAAGCGATTATGGCGCTTCAGCAGAAACAGACCGAAAAACAGACCGCACAGATGAAAGATGCTGTTAAAGCCAATGCTGACGCGCTGTTTAATGATAAATACACGCCGCGTATCGGTTCAAAATCACCGAAACTGACCATCGTGTCTTTCACCGATTACAACTGCCCGTACTGCAAGCGTTTTGATCCGCAGCTGGAAGCGATGGTGAAAAAATACCCTGACGTGGCAGTTGTCTTCAAACTGCTGCCGTTCAAAGGGGAAAGTTCCCTGAATGCCAGCCGTGCCGCACTTTCTGTATGGGAAAGCAAGCCGGAAGCATTTGCACCGCTGCATAACCGACTGATGCAGAAGAAAACCGCACTGACTCAGGATGACATCAACAGCGCACTGAAAACCGCCAAAGCCGGTGATGTGAAAGTCACTGATAACAGTATGAATACCATGCGTATGAATATGATGCTGGCAGAGCAGTTAGGTGTTCAGGGAACCCCTGCAACGCTGATTGGTGATGTGATGCTGCCGGGTGCCGTGGATGAAGCACAGCTGGATGCCATCATTAAGGAACAGCTGGCTAAGGTTAAATAATGCGGTTACTGCGCAGATGGGGAAAGGAATTTCTCCTGCTGCTGGTGATTTTATTTATTGCGTCACAGGCGATGGACTACTGGCGCAAACCGCAGGCACCGGATTTAAACACGGTGCCTTCGCTGACACTGACAGATGGCACACCGGTGTCCATTGCGCAGATGAGTGCGGAAAAACCGCTGTTGGTCTACTTCTGGGCATCCTGGTGCGGGATCTGCAAACTGACCTCGCCGTCAGTCAGCGAACTGTCTGAGTCTGGCTACAATGTGGTGACGGTTGCTATCCGCTCCGGTGAAGATGACCGGCTGGCGAAAGGGATGGCAGCGAAAGGTTACTATTTTCCGGTGATTAATGATCCGGATGGCCGTATCTCTCAGCTCTGGGGTGTGAATGTCACGCCGACTTTTGTGATTTATCACAAAGGGGAGATAGTCAGTTACACCAGCGGCTGGACCAGTCAGTTGGGGATGATGGCACGGTTGTGGCTGGCGAAGTAATCAGTCTGAAATGAAAAATCCCGCGGTGAGCAATCACGGCGGGATTTTTTTATCTGCGGAAACTTTTCGTATCAGCGAAAATGCAGACCGCGTTCTGTGCTCTTTCTGCGTTTTATCAGTGCCAGACCCAGGAAGACAACGGTGGCACCCCAGACCGGCCAGGTGCCCATACGGTAATACGGTGTGAAGCCGGACGCTGAGGTTACAGTGGCACTCAGGGTGGCCTGTGTGAACTGCGGCAACTGAGCGGTGACAGAGCCGTCCGGCGCAATAATAGCGGTAATACCGTTATTGGTGGCACGCAGCAGCGGACGACCCAGCTCCAGCGCACGCATCCGTGCCATCTGGAAATGCTGCCACGGGCCGATGGAGCGGCCGAACCAGGCATCATTGGAGGCAGTCAGCAGCACGCCGGTTTTATCGGTCATATTGCGGCGCACCTGCTCCCCGAGGATCACTTCATAGCAAATCTCGGCGGTGAGTGTCATTTTTCCGGCGGTCAGCGGCGGCTGGATGTAACCTCCGCGGCTGAAAGCAGACATCGGCAGATTAAAGAACGGCGCCAGCGGACGCAGTAAATCTTCCAGCGGCACAAACTCCCCGAACGGCACTAAGTGATGTTTGTAATAGCGGTTTTTATCCCGGCTGTCGTATTCACTTTTATTACCCAGCACAATCAGGGTGTTGTAAACATCGTACTCTTTACCGTCTGCTTTCGGAACTGCATCAACCACACCGGTGATCAGCTGTGCGCCGCTGAGTGTCAGCAGGCCGTTGAGCTGATCCAGAAACGCAGACTGACTGGCGGCAAAATCCGGAATAGCGGATTCCGGCCAGATAATCAGGGTATCAGGCCGGAAGTAGGGGCGGCTCTCTTTGAGATAGATACCCAGCGTTTTATCCAGCATACCCTGTTCCCATTTCAGGGACTGGGCGATATTTCCCTGAACCAGCGCGACCTGAGTCGGGTCGTTGTTCATCTGATACCACTGGTAGTTGCGGGCGAGCCACGGCGCGAACAGCAGTACCAGCGCCGGGATCAGCGGACGGATACGGCGCTGTGAGAGTGAAAGAGCAATCAGCCCGCTTATCACCATCAGCAGGAAGGTGATGGCATTCACACCCAGGATTGGCGCCAGTGCACGCATCGGGCCGTCAATCTGGGTATAGCCGAATTCCAGCCACGGGAAGCCGGTCAGCACCCAGCCGCGTAAAAATTCAGTGAGCTGCCAGAGTGCCGGGGCGGCAATCACCAGACGCCAGACTGTGGCGTGCGGGAAGCATTTGGCCAGCAGGCCGGCAAACAGCATCGGATAGAGCGCCAGATAGGCAGCCAGCAGGACAACAAGGAACAGGTTGGCAATTTCCGGCATACCACCGAAATCCGCGATACTGACATACACCCAGTTTACGCCGCTGCCGAATAAACCCAGCCCCCAGGCGAAACCGATAGCACAGGCCTGTTTACCTGTCCGGTTGAGAGTCAGCAGCAGCAGGGCGGCCAGTGCGGGCAGTGAGAAATACCAGAGATCAAAAGGCGAAAAGGCCAGCGTTCCGCCGGCCCCGAAAATCAGTGCCAGCAGCAGACGCGGCCACTGGCGTAAACCATGAGGTGATTTTATCATGTCAGATTATCTTCATCTAAAGACGGGATTGGAGCATCGTCCGGAATCTTAACATGTAACTGGATAATTTTACGACTGTCTGCCATCGCAACTTTGAACTGGTAGTTGTCAATCTCAATGGTTTCACCACGGGTCGGCAGATGGCCGAAGGCCTGCATCACCAGCCCGCCGACGGTATCGACCTCTTCATCACTGAAGCGGGTGCCGAATGCGTCGTTAAAATCTTCTATCTGGGTGAGGGCGCGGACAGAATAAGAATGCAGACTGAGCTGACGGATATCCACGTCATCCTCATCATCGTATTCATCCTCAATTTCGCCGACAATTAACTCCAGAATATCCTCGATAGTGACAAGTCCGGAGACTCCGCCGAATTCATCGATCACAATCGCCATATGATAGCGCTGGGAGCGGAACTCCTTAAGCAGACGGTCAACACGCTTACTTTCCGGCACAACAACCGCCTGGCGCAGCACTTTATCAATACTGAATTCTTCGGAATCACTGCGCATAAACGGCAGCAAATCTTTTGCCATCAGCAGGCCTTCAATGTGATCTTTGTCTTCACTGATCACCGGAAAGCGGGAGTGGGCAGAATCAATAATGACATCCAGGCACTCGTCGAGTGTCTGATTGCGCTTGAGAGTCACAATTTGTGAACGCGGGATCATGATATCGCGGACACGCTGATCAGAAATATCCATTACCCCTTCGAGCATGTCGCGGGTGTCAGGATCGATCAGTGCATTTTGTTCGGAATCACGGATGACCTCAACGAGGTCTTCACGGCTTTTGGGCTCGCCGTGGAACAGTTGCTGGCGCAGCAGAGAAAAGAAACCCTTTTTCTGGTTCGGTGTATCACTACCCGATGGATGGTCGTCGCTCATGGCGGTTTTTTTACATTCCCCGATTTAATGAAAGATGCCGTATTATGTAGCATAAAAACGGCATCGCTGACTACGCTTTTTCTGTGATATACGGATCAGAATAGCCTAATTTTTTTAAGATTTCCGTTTCCAGGCCTTCCATCTCTTCTGCTTCATCGTCTTCGATGTGGTCATAACCCAGCAGATGCAGGCAGCCGTGGATGACCATATGCGCCCAGTGTTCTTCTTCGGTTTTTTCCTGTTCGGCGGCTTCGCGCTCCACCACCTGACGGCAGATAATCAAATCCCCCAGCAGCGGCAGTTCAATTTCCGGCGGCACTTCAAACGGGAAGGAGAGCACGTTGGTCGGTTTATCCATGCCGCGGTAAGTCAGGTTCAGCTCGTGGCTTTCCGCTTCATCCACCAGGCGGATGGTAACTTCACTCTCTTCCTGAAACATCGGCAGCACGCCGTCAATCCAGCGCTGAAACTGAGCTTCAGAGGGCAGGTTGTCTGTGTTTTCACAGGCGATTTGTAAATCAAGAACCGGATTACTCATGAGATTGTTCCTGCTGCGCCTGCGCGCGTTCGGCATCACGCTGCTGTTTCAGCATCTGTTTGCGTTTCTGTTCTGCGGCTTCCCACGCTTCATAGGCAATAACCACTTTTGCCACGATAGGATGACGCACCACGTCTTCACTGTGGAAGAAGTTAAAGCTCAGTTCCGGTACATCCGCCAGCACTTCAATGGCGTGACGCAGACCGGATTTATTGCCGTTCGGCAGGTCAATCTGGGTGATATCCCCGGTGATAACCGCTTTGGAGTTAAAGCCGATACGGGTCAGGAACATTTTCATCTGTTCGATGGTGGTGTTCTGGCTTTCATCGAGAATAATAAAGGCATCGTTCAGGGTCCGGCCGCGCATATAGGCCAGCGGCGCGACTTCAATCACGTTGCGCTCAATCAGCTTTTCCACTTTCTCAAAGCCGAGCATTTCAAACAGCGCATCGTACAGCGGGCGCAGATACGGATCGACTTTCTGGCTGAGATCTCCGGGCAGGAAGCCGAGTTTTTCACCGGCCTCAACGGCAGGACGAGTCAGCAGGATGCGGCGGATTTCCTGACGCTCAAGAGCATCCACAGCTGCGGCGACCGCCAGATAGGTTTTCCCGGTTCCGGCAGGGCCGATACCGAAGGTGATATCGTGGTCGAGAATATGGGCGATATACTGTGCCTGGTTTGGCGTACGTGGTTTAACCACACCGCGTTTGGTTTTGATATTGACGGATTTGCCGTAGTCCGGCACATGTTCGTCACTCTGTTCCAGTACACGGCTTTCTGCCACGGCCAGGTGAACCTGCTCCGGGTCGATATCGTGGATCACACCGCGCACCGGGGCAGTTTCCACATAGAGCTGGCGCAGGATAGCCGCAGCGGCTTTGACGCAGTGCGGTTTGCCGGTCAGCCGGAAGCGGTTGTCGCGGCGGCTGATTTCGGTGCCGAGACGGCGCTCAAGCAGTTTGATGTTATCATCGAAGGGACCGCAGAGGCTTTGCAGACGCTGATTTTCGGCGGGTTCGAGGAAAATTTCCTGTGTTGCTACCTGTGAAGGTGATATATAGGTCTCTGTCACTGAATCTCTCTGTGTATTCTCACGCGCAGGTCATTCTGCGCGTGATCGTTAGTTAGTGTACGGATGGCTGATAGATGCCGACACCCAGTTCGTCTTCTTTACGGGTGCGGGCAATCACGGATTCCGGGGTTTCGTGAACACGCAGGTTCATCTGATCTTCTGTCCGGATCACGCGGCCGCGCAGTGAGTTGGTATAGACATCGGTAATTTCGACATCCACAAATTTGCCGATCATGTCCGGGGTGCCTTCAAAGTTCACCACGCGGTTGTTTTCGGTGCGTCCGGATAATTCCATGACGTCTTTACGGGACGGGCCTTCCACCAGGATACGCTGTGTGGTGCCGAGCATCTGGCGGCTGTAGCTCATCGCCTGCTGGTTAATCCGCTGCTGTAACAGGTACAGACGCTGTTTTTTCTCTTCTTCGGTCACGTCATCCGGCAGATCAGCCGCCGGGGTACCCGGACGCGGGGAGTAGATGAAACTGAAGCTCATATCGAAATTCACGTCTGCAATAAGCTGCATGGTTTTTTCGAAGTCGTCATTAGTTTCTCCAGGGAAGCCGACGATAAAGTCAGAGCTGATCAGGATGTCCGGACGCGCTTTGCGCAGTTTGCGGATGATGGATTTGTATTCCAGCGCGGTATGGGCGCGTTTCATCTGGGTCAGAATACGGTCTGAGCCGCTCTGTACCGGCAGATGCAGGAAGCTGACCAGCTCCGGGGTATCTTCATATACGGCGATAATATCATCCGTGAATTCAATCGGATGGCTGGTGGTAAAGCGGATGCGGTCGATACCGTCAATCGCGGCCACCAGGCGGATCAGTTCGGCAAAACTGCAGATGCTGCCGTCAAACGCCGGGCCGCGGTAAGCATTCACGTTCTGACCCAGCAGGTTCACTTCACGCACACCCTGAGCGGCTAACTGTGCGATTTCAAACAGCACATCATCACACGGACGGCTGACTTCCTCACCACGGGTGTAAGGCACCACGCAGAAGGTGCAGTATTTATTACAGCCTTCCATGATAGAAACAAACGCGGACGGGCCTTCGGCGCGCGGTTCCGGCAGGCGGTCAAATTTTTCGATTTCCGGGAAGCTGATGTCCACAATCGGGCTGCGGTCGCCTCTGAGTTTGTTGATCATCTCCGGCAGGCGGTGCAGTGTCTGCGGGCCGAAGACAATGTCCACGGCCGGGGCGCGGCGGCGGATAAAATCCCCTTCCTGGGAGGCCACACAGCCCCCGACACCGATAATAATGTCCGGATTCACATCCTTGAGGTTTTTCCAGCGGCCGAGCTGGTGGAACACTTTTTCCTGCGCTTTTTCACGGATAGAACAGGTATTAAGCAGGAGAATATCGGCTTCATCGGCATTGTCTGTTAAAGTATAGCCGTGGGTGCTTTCCAGCAGGTCAGCCATTTTGGATGAATCGTACTCATTCATCTGACAGCCCCAGGTTTTTATGTACAGTTTTTTACTCGTCGACATTTTCTCAATCCGCTGTTTTCAGTGAAACAATACCCGCAACACTGAAAAGCATTGTGTGTATTCAATCAGGTTTTGATGTAACCAATGGTCGATATTGTAGTCATTTGACACACCAGTGACCAGACCCGGCAGCACGGATCTTCACCTTTCCCGGTGAATTTACGGCAATTGAACAAAAAATCAACGTATTAGAATAGGTATGTCATGGATAACCCGTTAACACATTCTGAAGTCACCGTTATCGGCGGGGGAATGATTGGTGCCGCCACAGCCCTGGGACTGGCTCAGGCCGGTTTTCGTGTCACTGTGGCTGAGTTACAGGCACCGGCACCGTTCGATGCTCAGAGCCGCCCTGACGTGCGGATTTCCGCCATCAGCCGCGCGTCAGCTGAGTTACTGGAGAGTCTCGGGGTATGGGAGCGTGTCCGTGATATGCGTTGTGTACCGTACCGGACCCTGGAAACTTATGAGGAACCGGGGTCGGAAGTAACCTTTACCGCAGAGAGCCTGGGGTTACCTGAGCTGGGGTATATGGTGGAAAACCCGGTACTGCAGCGGGCATTGTGGGAGATGATCACCGCTCATGAGCTGATCACCTGTCTGTGCCCGGCACGGTTGCAGAGTATGACAAAGCAATCCGGTGAATGGTTGCTGACATTTGATAACGGCGACGTAATCAGTTCCCGTCTGGTTATCGGCGCGGACGGTGCGAAATCACAGGTCAGAACGCTGGCCGGTATCGGCAGCCGCGGCTGGCAGTATCGTCAGTCCTGTATGCTGATCACCGTTGATACCGGACGTGAGCAGCAGGATATCACCTGGCAGCAGTTTTTCCCGTCCGGCCCGCGTGCGTTTCTGCCGCTGTTTGACTCTTATGCCTCGCTGGTCTGGTATGACTCACCGGCGCGGATCCGCCAGCTCAGTAAACTGCCGCTGCCGCAACTGCAGGCGGAAATCCGCGCATCATTCCCTGAGCGTCTCGGAGATATCACGCCGCTGGCCTGCGGCTCTTTCCCGCTGGTGCGTCATCATGCTGCTCACTATGTACAGGACGGGCTGGCTCTGATCGGCGATGCGGCGCATACCATTAATCCGCTGGCCGGGCAGGGAGTAAACCTCGGTTACCGTGATGCGGATACCCTGCTGAATACCCTGATTGCGGCGCGTGAGTGTTGTGAGGACTGGGGCAGTGAGTCTGTTCTCAGACGTTATGAGCGCCGCCGCCGTCCGGATAACCTGTTGATGCAGGCCGGGATGGATGCGTTTTATCTCACTTTCAGTAATACCCTGCCGGGGTTACAGCCGTTGCGTAACCTGGCACTGACGGTGGCACAACGTGCAACACCGCTGAAAAAACTGGCGCTGAAATATGCGCTGGGGGTATAACCCGTTGGTTTTCCGGCCGGTCAGGTAACAGCGGACAGCGGGTAAAAGAAACGAAAAGCGTAAAGCGCCATGGATGGCGCGAATCGAGCGGACAGGGATGTGTTTACAGCGTCTTTTCGTTTTTACCCGCTGGCAGCAGAAGCACGAAATAACAGAATAATGGTTTTATCCGGATTCAAAAAAGCAAAAAGCCCGTCAGAGACGGGCTTTCAGAATTTGGCTGGGGTACCAGGATTCGAACCTGGGAATGCTGGAATCAGAATCCAGTGCCTTACCGCTTGGCGATACCCCAAAAGATAGTGGCTGCAAAAGATGGTGGCTACGACGGGATTCGAACCTGTGACCCCAACATTATGAGTGTTGTGCTCTAACCAACTGAGCTACGTAGCCATCTTTTACTGCTTTAACAAAGCCGCTTTTCAGAATATGGCTGGGGTACCTGGATTCGAACCAGGGCATGCCAGGATCAAAACCTGGTGCCTTACCGCTTGGCGATACCCCATCCGGAGATACAATAAGCAACAACGAATGTCACGAGAAATGGTGCGGGAGGCGAGACTTGAACTCGCACACCTTGCGGCGCCAGAACCTAAATCTGGTGCGTCTACCAATTTCGCCACTCCCGCAAAAAAGATGGTGGCTACGACGGGATTCGAACCTGTGACCCCAACATTATGAGTGTTGTGCTCTAACCAACTGAGCTACGTAGCCATCTTTTTTTTGCGTGACCTTCATCGGCGTTGCGGGGCGCATTATGCGGATTACAGCCAAAAGCGTCAACTGCTTTTTGCAGATATTTTGATGAAATCCGTTTGTTTGCCTGCATAATAATCACTTTGAAGATAAACAGTACAAAAAACAGGATAAAATCACGGAGTTGACGCATTTATCCGGTGGCGGATTATTCCGCCATATCCGGTTTATTTTCCAGAACATGCAGCAGCAGTTCACCGTACAGCATCGCCCGTTTTATCAGGGCAAATGCCCCGATAGCGGAGTTCGGCGGCAGCTGTGAAATCACCACCGGCAGATCCTCACGGAAATTTTTCAGCGACTGCGTATTTATGCAGCTTTGCAGGGCAGGGAGCAGTACATTTTCAGCGGCGGTTATCTCACCGGCAATCACCACTTTTTGCGGGTTAAACAGGTTTATCGTGATGGCAATGGCTTTTCCGAGGGAATTACCGACCTGTTTTATCACTTCTGCCGCAAGAGCATCCCCCCGGTTAGCGGCACGGCAGATGGCGCGGATGGAGCAGTTATCCGGCGTCAGTTCACTCTCAAACCCCTGAGCCAGCTGGTGTTTTACCCGGGTTTCAATGGCGGCATCTGATGCGACGGTTTCCAGACAACCGAAGTTTCCGCAGTGGCAGCGTTCACCGAGCGGATCTATCTGAATATGGCCGATTTCGCCGAGATTACCACGCCGGTTCAGCAGGATCTGATTATTGATAATGATCCCCGCCCCGGCTCCCCGGTGAATACGCACCAGCAGGGAATCCGCGCAATCGCGGGTGGCACCGAAATAGTGTTCGGCCAGCGCGAGGCTGCGGATATCATGGCCGGCATAGCACGGCAGCTTAAAATGGTGATGAAGATTTTCAGTCAGCGGCCAGTCACTGACAGCAATGTGCGGCATATAGCGCACAATGCCGCGATCCGGATCGACCAGACCGGGCAGGATCACCGCAATGGCGATAAGCTCGCGGATACGGCGCTGGTGCGTCTGTCTGAAGTTGTCGATCAGTGCAATAAGTTTGGCTTCCGCATCTGCCTGAGAAGTGGCTTCCAGGGGACAGGTCTCTTCTTCGAGCGCCCGTCCGCTGAGATCAAACAGTGCGATAGTGGCATCATGGCGGCCGAGACGCACGCCGATAGTCTGAAAGGCGCGGTGCTCGGAAATAATGGAGATAGCGCGGCGTCCGCCGGTGGATGCCTGCTGATCCACCTCTTTTATCAGGCCGCGCTCAAGAAGCTGACGGGTAATTTTGGTCACACTGGCGGGAGCCAGCTGACTTTGTTCGGCAATCTGAATGCGTGAAATCGGGCCGGAACGGTCTATCAGGCGGTAAACCACCGCCCCGTTCAGCTGTTTGACTAAATCAATATTACCTATCTGCGGAATTCCGTTACCCATCGGCGTCTTTTACTCATGATGTATGGACCACATTCCCGTTAACGATTGTCATACAGACAGAAAAATCAGCGGTGAAGGCGGTCAGGTTGGCAATACTGCCGGATTTAATACTTCCCAGTCTGTCCTGAACACCAATTGCCCGTGCCGGATAGAGTGTGGCCATGCGCAGGGTTTCATCCAGCGGAATACCGACATGCTGAACACAGTTTGCCACTGCGCGGATCATGGTGAGTGAGGAACCACTCAGTGTGCCGTTTTCGTCCACACATAAACCATCACGATAATATATCGTTTTGCCGGCAAAGATAAAATGATCCAGCCCGCTGGTTTTCGGATCAAGCCCCGCCGGTGCGGTGGCATCGGTGACCAGGATCAGCTTGTCGCGCTTGAGGGCTTTACTGTTACGGATGTTAGGCCAGGAAACATGCAGGCCGTCAGCAATAATTCCGGCATATATTTCAGAGGTATCATAAATCGCGCCGATCAGTCCCGGCTGGCGGCCGGAAATGTACGGCATGGCATTAAACAGGTGGGTGGAGAGGGTGATGCCGTTTTCAAACCCGGCACGGGACTCTTCATAACTCGCATTGGAGTGCCCGGAGGAGACCACAATTCCGGCATCCGTCAGTTTGCGGATAACGGCGGGGTCCACCATTTCCGGCGCCAGGGTGAGTTTGGTAATCACATCTGCGTTGTCACACAGGAAATCAATCATCGCGGCATCCGGCTTGCGGATATAGTCCGGATTGTGCGTGCCTTTCTTCACCGGGTTGATGTAAGGCCCTTCCAGATGCAGCCCCAGCGCCTGATTTTTATGGTTTTTCAGATAATCACGCATGGTGCTGACACTCAGTTTCATCAGCGAATCAGGGCTGGTGATCAGTGTCGGCAGGAAGCTGGTGCAGCCGGTGCGTTCGTTGGCTTTCTGCATAATGTCCAGGGTGCGGACAGTGATATCGTCCTCATTGTCATTAAACTGTACGCCGCCGCAGCCGTTGACCTGTAAATCAATAAATCCCGGGGAGAGAATGGCACCGCCCAGATCCCGGGTGTCAATTCCGTCCGGTAACTCACTGACCGGACACACGCTGTGGATTAATTCGCCGTCAATAATGACCGCGTGGTTTTCCAGACGATCGTGACCGGTATAAATAATGGCATTGGTTAATGCGTACATAACGCCTCCTGGGGGAGAGAATACTTATTTAAAGATAAGACAACACAACAAAAACCGCCCGGATAAAGGGCGGTCAGCATCGGTTATTCAGCAGCAAATTGTTCGATAATGTCAGATTCAAGGTGACAGAAATACTTCAGGGTTTTCACTTTCAGCTCAAGTGTGGCCGGTTCATCACACACCACAATGGCTTTCGGGTGGATCTGCACACAGGTAATCGTCCACATATGATTCACCGAGCCTTCAACCGCCTGCTGTACCGCCATAGCCTTGTTATGGCCGGTGGCGAGGATCAGCAGTTCTTTGGCATCCATCAGTGTGCCGACACCTACAGTGAGTGCATATTTCGGTACTTTATTGATGTCATTATCAAAGAAACGGGAGTTGGCGATGCGGGTTTCCGGTGTCAGCGTTTTGACACGGGTGCGCGAAGTCAGTGATGAGCCCGGTTCGTTAAAGGCAATGTGACCGTCATTACCGACACCGCCCATAAACAGCTGCACGCCGCCGTAAGCTTTCATCTTCGCTTCGTAGCGTTCACATTCCGCATCGGTATCCGGGGCATTACCATTGAGCAGGTTGATGTTTTCTGCCGGGATATCAATGTGATTAAAGAAATTCTCATGCATAAATGAGTGATAGCTCTGTGGATGGGACTCCGGCAGGCCGATATACTCATCCATATTAAAGGTCACCACATGACGGAAACTGACTTTTCCGGCCTGATACAGGGCGATCAGCGCTTTGTAGGTGGCCAGCGGGGTGCCGCCGGTCGGCAGTCCCAGAACAAAAGGGCGTTCTGCCGTCGGGCGGAACGCGTTAATTTTGTCAGCGATGTATTGTGCGGACCACTGACCGACATCCTGCGCTTTCGCAAGAGGGATTAAACGCATATCGATTCTACCTCGTTAAGTTATACCGGGTTATCGGCCCGGTATCTGCTGTGCTGTCTCAGGAAGATCCTTCCTGTCTCATCTATAGCATGAATACCCGGAATTTATTAGTCACGGGAGAGAATACAGCCGCCGGAAAAGATATTTTTTATCTTAAAATAAGTTTTGTGTGACTGCCAGCATTTTAACCAGCCGGTGACGAATATTGGTGACAATAATCACAAATCACAGCTATTTAATTTGCGAAGCGAAATAAACTTTTTAGACTGATACGTATAGTTGGCAGTAAAATAAGTGTTACGCAATCCGGTGAGTGATCAGACCGGTTGTTACAAATTCAGTTGTACACAATAAGGCAGCCGGTCATGGCTGTGATAATAATGCTGTAAAACAAAAAGGCCGTTCGTCAGGGCGGCAAGGGGGAGTGAGTGGGTATACTGAACTATCTGCAGCGGATTGGCCGGGCACTGATGGTGCCTGTCGCCACATTGCCGGCTGCGGCAATTCTGATGGGGGTCGGTTACTGGATCGACCCGACGGGCTGGGGTGCGGACAACGTGGTTGCCGCGTTCCTGATTAAATCCGGTGCAGCTATCATTGATAACATGTCAATGCTGTTTGCTATCGGTATCGCTTACGGGATGTCAAAAGACAAAGACGGTGCGGCAGCACTGACCGGTTTTGTCAGCTTTATGGTGGTGACCACCCTGTGTTCCACCGCGACAGTCGGTATGATTCAGGGGATCCCTCCGGAAGCGGTTCCGGCGGCGTTCGGTAAGATCAACAACCAGTTTATCGGTATTCTGGTCGGTGTTATTTCCGCCGAACTGTATAACCGTTACAGCGGTGTTGAGCTGCCGATGGCATTGTCATTCTTCAGCGGCCGCCGTCTGGTGCCTATCCTGGCATCATTCGTGATGATCCTGGTGGCTGCGGTACTGATGTATGTCTGGCCGGTCATTTATGATGCACTGGTTTCCTTCGGTAAGAGCATTAAAGACCTGGGCGCGTGGGGCGCGGGGATTTACGGCTTCTTTAATCGTCTGTTAATTCCTGTCGGTCTGCACCATGCACTGAACTCCGTGTTCTGGTTCAACGTGGCAGATATCAACGATATTCCTAACTTCCTGGCCGGTCAGCAATCCATTGATGCCGGTACGGCGATTCCGGGTGTCACAGGCCGTTATCAGGCTGGTTTCTTCCCGATCATGATGTTTGGTATCCCGGGGGCCGCGCTGGCGATTTATCACTGCGCCAAACCGGAAAACAAAGCAAAAGTGGCCGGTATCATGATCGCCGGTGCATTTGCCGCGTTCTTCACCGGTATCACCGAGCCGATTGAATTCTCCTTTATGTTCGTGGCACCGGTTCTGTATGTCATCCATGCCTTCCTGACCGGTATCTCCCTGTTTATCGCTGCAACCATGCAGTGGATTTCAGGTTTCGGCTTTAGTGCGGGGCTGGTGGATATGGCGTTGTCTTCACGCAACCCGCTGGCAACCAACTGGTATATGCTGATCCTGCAGGGCCTGGTCTTCTTCGCGCTGTACTATGTGGTGTTCCGTTTTGTTATCACCAAATTCAACCTGTTAACCCCGGGCCGTGAAGCGGCGATGGCAACCAACGATACCGTTGATGGTTACAGCGAGAATGTCAGCACTGATAACAAAAAAGATGAGAAAAAATCCATCAGCAGCGAAGCGCGTCAGTATATCGCGGCTATCGGTGGTTCAGATAACCTGACCGGTATTGATGCGTGTATCACCCGCCTGCGTCTGACTGTAAAAGACTCCGCGCAGGTTAATGATGCTTATGCGAAACAAATAGGTGCATCCGGCGTTATCCGTCTGAATAAAGAGAGTGTGCAGGTGATTGTCGGCACCCGTGCCGAGCTGATTGCCAATGCCATGCGTGACGTACTGAAAGAAGGCCCGGTTGCGGCAGCTCAGGCTGCGGCGGCTCCGGAAGCTGTGAAAGCCAAAGCACAGGGCAATGGTAACGTGGTACTGACGCTGGTGGCACCATTCGACGGTGAAGTGGTTGATTTATCCGCTGTACCGGATGAAGCATTTGCCGGCCGTGTTGTCGGCGACGGTATTGCCATCAAACCGGAAAGTGACACCGTATATGCCCCGGCGGCAGGTACTGTGGTGAAAATTTTCGATACCAACCATGCATTCTGCCTGGAAACCGATAATGGTGCGGAAATTATTGTCCACATGGGTATTGATACCGTGAATCTGAACGGTAACGGTTTTACCCGCCTGATTGAAGAAGGCGCACAGGTTGCTGCCGGTGATGCGGTGCTGAAACTGGATCTGGCGTATCTGAACGAACATGCCAAATCCATGATAAGCCCGGTAATCATCAGTAATATCGATGATTATGATCGCGTGGAGATTGTTGCTAAAGGTCTGGTTAAGGCAAACGAATCTGAACTGTATCATGTCATTAAATAAGTGATTGCGGTTATGATAATAACGGGAGGCAGCTGCTTCCCGTTTTTTTATCTGTTTTTTGCGCGAAGGCATCTGCCCGGCTGATATTTCTGTGCTCAGGTGGTTGTATATGAGCGCATCATATCGGATGATAAGAGGTTATTAACGCGCATATTGCATTGAGGAATTATGACAATGAACGAGGCTGATGCCCGCCCGACAAACTTTATTCGTCAGATTATTGACGAAGACCTGGCTTCCGGAAAACATACCACGGTTCACACGCGCTTCCCGCCTGAGCCGAACGGTTACCTGCATATTGGTCATGCGAAATCAATCTGCCTGAATTTCGGCATTGCACAAGACTATCAGGGGCAATGCAATCTGCGTTTTGATGACACCAACCCGGTTAAAGAAGACGTGGAATACGTTAATTCCATTGAAAACGATGTCAAATGGCTCGGTTTTCAGTGGAGCGGCAAAGTATGCTACTCCTCCGACTATTTCGACACGCTGTACAACTACGCCGTTGAGCTGATCAACAAAGGCCTGGCGTATGTCTGCGAATTAAGTCCGGAAGAGATCCGTGAATACCGCGGCACCTTAAAAGAGCCGGGCCGGAACAGCCCGTACCGCGACCGTACTCCGGAAGAGAACCTCGCGCTGTTTGAAAAAATGCGTGACGGCGGCTTTGAGGAAGGTAAAGCGTGTCTGCGTGCCAAAATCGATATGGCATCCTCCTTTATGGTGATGCGTGATCCGGTCATTTACCGTATTAAGTTTGCGACTCACCATCAGTCCGGTGACAAATGGTGCATCTACCCGATGTACGATTTCACCCACTGTATTTCTGATGCGCTGGAAGGGATCACCCATTCACTCTGTACACTGGAATTCCAGGACAACCGCCGCCTGTATGACTGGGTGCTGGATAACATCACTATTGACTGCCATCCGCGTCAGTATGAGTTCTCCCGCCTGAATCTTGAATACACTGTGATGTCCAAGCGGAAGCTGAATCAGCTGGTAACAGAGAAATTTGTTGAAGGCTGGGATGACCCGCGCATGCTGACCATTTCCGGTCTGCGCCGTCGTGGTTATACCGCTGCCTCTATCCGCGAGTTCTGCCGCCGTATCGGCGTCACCAAACAGGATAACAACGTCGAAATGGCGGCTCTGGAATCCTGTATCCGTGATGACCTGAACGAAAGCGCACCACGCGCCATGGCGGTTATCGACCCGGTGAAAGTCGTGATTGAAAACATGCCGGAAGGCGATGTGATGGTCACCATGCCGAATCATCCGAACAAACCGGAGATGGGCAGCCGCGAAGTGCCGTTCAGCCGTGAAATCTGGATTGATCGCGCGGACTTCCGTGAAGAAGCGAACAAGCAGTACAAGCGTCTGGTGCTGAATAAAGAAGTGCGTCTGCGTAATGCGTTTGTGATTAAAGCAGAGCGCGCGGAAAAAGACAGCGAAGGCAATATCACCACTATCTACTGTACCTATGATCCGGAAACCCTGAATAAAGATCCGGCTGACGGACGTAAAGTGAAGGGCGTTATCCACTGGGTCAGCGTGAAACACGCGGTACCGGCGGAAATCCGTCTGTATGACCGCCTGTTCAGTGTACCGAACCCGGGCGCAGAGGATGATTTCCTGTCGACGCTTAACCCGGATTCTCTGGTGATCCGTCAGGGCTTTGTGGAGCCGTCACTGGTTGCCGCTGACAGCAGCAAGCCGTATCAGTTTGAGCGTGAAGGGTATTTCTGTGCTGATGCCAAATTATCCTCAGCGGATAAATTAGTCTTTAACCGGACTGTCGGCCTGCGTGATACCTGGGCGAAAATTGAGAGTAAATAACAGATAACACAGTGTTATTAATATAAAAAAGCCGTTCGCAGGAACGGCTTTTTTGTGTGCATGTGTTCTGAAAAACGGCAACAAAAAAGGCGCGATACGCGCCTTTCATACAAAATGGTTAACGGCGAGAATTATTTTTTCTCGTCGTGGATACCTTCATCAGAACGGCAGTCACCATCCGCACAGTGGCCGTACAGGTACAGGCTGTGGTTGGTGAGTTTAATACCGTGGCGTTCCGCGATATTTTTCTGACGTGATTCAATGGATTCATCACTGAACTCAATCACTTTACCGCAATCCAGGCAGATCAGGTGATCGTGGTGGTGTTGCTGGGTCAGTTCGAAAACGGATTTGCCGCCCTCAAAGTTATGACGGGTGACAATACCGGCGTCATCAAACTGGTTCAGAACGCGGTAGACAGTTGCGAGTCCAATCTCTTCACCGATATCGATCAGTTTTTTGTAGAGATCTTCCGCACTGACGTGATGGCACTCCGGATCCTGCAACACTTCCAGAATCTTCAGGCGGGGAAGTGTGACTTTCAGTCCTGCATTTTTCAATGCTTTATTGTTATCGGTCATGCGGATTTAGTCCTATATTGTCGCTGGTGAGCGCACATTCGGGAAAACGCTCAACGGCTGAACACAATGTCCGGCTATCAAAAGGTGTCAGGTGCGATTCGCCTGACCGATGCCGGACCGGATAAATAATATCATTACATAAATAAGCAGAATTATCATTCGCAATTTAAGGGAAAACCTTAAATTGCCAGAATCTCGTCAAGACTCATTTCTTCGCGGATCTGCTCAACCCATTTTGCCACGCGTTCGTTAGTCAGCTCCGGCTGGCGATCTTCATCAATAGCCAGGCCGATAAAGTGACTGTCGTCCGCCAGGCCTTTTGACTCTTCAAAGTGGTAGCCTTCTGTCGGCCAGTGACCCACAATGGTCGCGCCGCGCGGTTCAATGATGTCACGGATGGTGCCCATGGCGTCACAGAAATACTCTGCGTAATCCTCCTGGTCACCACAACCGAAGATAGCCACAATTTTACCGTTAAAATCAATTTCTTCCAGTGTCGGGAAGAAATCATCCCAGTCACACTGTGCTTCGCCGTAATACCAGGTCGGGATACCCAGCAGTAAGAAATCAAACCCTTCGATGTCCTCTTTGCTGCACTTGGCAACATCCCGGACTTCAGCAACATCATCGCCGAGTAATTTCTGAATCATTTTAGCGATATTTTCTGTGTTACCGGTGTCACTACCAAAAAATATACCTGCGATTGCCATAAATAAGCCTCTCAACCGAAAATCTCTGTGCCTGCAAAAGGACGCCGCAGCGACAACAAGCAGAAATTATAACTATTTCATCTTCATAAATACCATTCTGACGAAAACAGTATTTGAAGTCTGTCAAATTTGTGTGGTGTGTCGTCTCACAATTTGGTGCATAAATCAGAACGCTGAAGGTAATCAAGCAGAATTTGCTCGATAAGTTCGCCCCGGTTCACGTTTTCTTCGTATGCCAGCTGGTTCAGGGCATCGACAATATCCGCATTCAGTTTGAGCTCAACGCGGCGTAATCCGTTAACTTTGTCACGCCGCAGCTGATTGCGTTTGTTAATCCGCAACTGCTCATCACGGGAGAGCGGGTTTGTTTTCGGTCGTCCGGGCCGGCGTTCGTCAGCGAACAAATCCAGCGTGGTACGATCCGTTTGTTCTTTGGCCATAATTTTACTACGAAAAGGCGGATTACAATGATAAACGCGCAATGATACACCGCCATCCCGCTTACCGCCACCGCTTCGCGGCCTGTTACCGCGGATTTCGTGCAGATTGATTAACATCGCACCGTCTGCCCGTCTGTGCGGCAGCCCTGCAGGACGGGTGATGGGTTTCGTCAATGAATTCAATATTGCAATTATCGTTATGAATATATTAGAAAAAAAAGAGTATTCAGCTCAGGATAACGGAGTGTTTTTGCGGGCAGGCATTACGTAGTATGTATTTTCAGCAAGGGAATAACAGAGGACGCGCACATGGATCGTATCTCAGAATCTGCGGAGTTATCGCGGATATCGCACAAAAAGTATCAGTACGGCTGCAAAGTAAAGCAGATGCTGACGGTGTTTATCCGCCCGCTTCAGTATTTGTGTCTGATTTTATCCGGCTGCTGTCTGCTGGATATCTGTTTTGATCTGCTGGGGCAGGATGTCAGGTATCAGGTGCGTTCTGTTGTGGCCTGGTGGCAGGAGAGTGATACTGACAGTCTGATACTGAGCTTCCGTCAGTGAATGATGCCGCCGTGACGGCGGCACTGCTGTCAGGCTTTATCCAGGAAACGGCTGATGGCGCGCAGAACCGCGTCCGGTTTTTCAGCGTGTACCCAGTGGCCGCATCCGGCAATCACATGGGCGGTTGCCTGCGGGAACTGCGCCATAATGGCGTCGCGGTATTCCGGTTTCACATACGATGAATTACCGCCCGGGATAAGCAGCAGCGGAACCTGTTGCGGCGGCAGAGTTTCCCAGCCGATGATGGATTCATACTGTGCTTTGATAACCGGCAGATTGAATTTCCATTCTCCCTGCTTAAAGGATTTCAGCAGGAACGGAATAACGCCATCCTCACGGATGCGCTGCGCCATAATTGCGGTGGCCTCAGTACGTGTGGTGACACCGGCGGCGGTAACATCTTCCAGTGCCGCAATAATCTCATCATGACGGCGTACGCCGTAAGCGACGGGAGCCATATCAATAACAATCAGTTTTTCAGTAACATCCGGAGCCAGTGCAGCCAGCGCCATGGCGATTTTTCCGCCCATGGAATGGCCAATCACAATCACTTTTTCAACGTTCAGGGAGCGGATAAGATCAAGCACATCCTGCGCCATCTCCCGGTAAGTCATGGTTTGTGCGCGCGGTGAATCGCCGTGGTTACGGACATCAATCTGTACCACAGTGTGCGTTTTCCGCAGTTCACGGCCAAGCACCCCGAGGTTATGCAGATCCCCGAACAAACCGTGGATCAGAACAATGGGTGTGGTGTGATGTGATATTTCAGGCGTGAATATTTCATGATGAAGTAATGCAGGTAATTTCATATTAACAACCGATCCGCAGAGCAAAACAGGCGGATATGATGACACGGCAGCCCCCGGAAACCAACATGTTAAGTAAATGTTTCTGTGATTGATTGTGTGCCCGGAAACGATAACTTACTGATTTATTTTTTAAATGCCGTACGGGGCAAACTGCGGGGGTTTTTAGTTTAAGTTATTGAAATTTTACTTGTTTTGTTTTGCATTTTTCTATCTTATAATAACGTGTTCCGCGTTAACGAATAAAAGAACCGGGTAGAAATGAAAACAATCGATGTAGATGAAGAACTTTACAGTTATATTGCCAGCCACACACAGCACATTGGTGAAAGCGCATCGGAAATTTTGCGCCGTATGCTCAATTTAGGGCCGCAGGCTCCGGGTACCACCTGCGCACCTGTTGCAACTGACAGCGTGGATAACAAAACGCCGCCGGTTACCCCGCGTCCGGTAAAAACCACGTCTCAGGATCCGGTCCGCGTCATGCGCGAACTGCTGCTGTCCGACAGCTATGCAGAGAAAAAGAAAACGATCGATCGTTTTATGCTGGTGTTATCCGCACTGTATAATATTGATCCGCAAGGGTTCAGCAAAAGCACCGATGAACTCCACGGCCGTACCCGTGTCTATTTTGCCGGTGATGAGCACACGCTGCTGGCCAGCGGTAAAACCAGCAAGCCGCGCCACATTCCGGGCACGCCGTTCTGGGTTATCACCAACACCAATACTCAGCGTAAGCAGAGCATGGTAGAACAGATTATGCAGGGAATGGGCTTCCCGGCAAATACTGTCGAGAAAGTCTGCAATACCCTGTAAGGGGTATTTATCTGCCGGTGACGGCGTAATCAGGGGAGAATGACACAGTGGCTCATACGCACCCGCGGGCTGGTCAGCCTGCGCAACAATCCGATTTAATCAATGTGGCGCAGCTAACCTCTCAGTATTATACCCTTGCACCTGATGCGGCGGATCCGGCACAGCAGGTCAAATTCGGGACTTCCGGCCATCGCGGCAGTGCGGCGCGCGGCAGTTTCAATGAAGCACATATTCTGGCGGTCACTCAGGCAATCGCCGAAATCCGTCAGCAGCAGGGTATTACCGGCCCGTGCTATGTGGGCAAAGACACCCACGCCCTCTCTGAAGCGGCATTTCAGACGGTGTTATCCGTACTGGCAGCAAATGGTGTCCGCGTTATTATTCAGGAAAATAATGGTTTCACCCCGACCCCGGCGGTGTCTCATGCCATCCTGACCTACAACCGCGACCATGCTGATAAAGCCGACGGTATTGTGATCACCCCGTCGCACAACCCGCCGGAAGATGGCGGTATCAAATATAACCCGCCGACCGGCGGCCCGGCAGACACTGACCTCACCTCTGTTATCGAAAAGCGTGCCAACGTGCTGCTGGCCGGTAATATGGCGCAGGTGAAACAGATGCCGGTGTGTGATGCCCTGCGCAGCCCGCTGGTCAGCGCGGTGAATCTGATTGAGCCGTATGTCAGCTCGCTCAGTGACGTGATCAACATGGATGCTATCCGTAACGCGAAACTCAAAATCGGCGTGGATCCGCTGGGCGGTGCCGGGATTGAGTACTGGAAACGCATCCGTGATTTCTATGAGCTGGATATTGAGCTGGTCAATGAGCAGGTGGATCAGACATTCCGCTTTATGCCGCTGGATCACGACGGGGTTATCCGTATGGATTGCTCCTCAAAATGGGCGATGGCGGGTCTGCTCAGCATGCGTGACCGCTTCTCGCTGGCCTTCGCCAATGACCCGGATTACGACCGCCACGGGATTGTGACACCGAAAGGGCTGATGAATCCGAACCATTATCTGGCGGTGGCGATTAACTATTTATTTCAGCACCGTCCGGACTGGCCGGCCTCTGTCGGTGTCGGCAAAACCCTGGTATCCAGTGCGATGATTGATCGCGTGGTTGCCGATTTGCAGCGTGATCTGGTGGAAGTCCCGGTCGGGTTCAAGTGGTTTGTGGACGGGCTGTATAACGGCACACTGGGCTTCGGCGGGGAAGAGAGCGCGGGGGCTTCGTTCCTGCGCTTTGACGGTACACCGTGGTCAACCGATAAAGACGGTATTATCCTCTGCCTGCTTGCAGCGGAGCTGACCGCCGTGACCGGCAAAAACCCGCAGCAGCATTATGATGAGCTGGCGGAAAAATTCGGTTCACCGTGCTACAGCCGGATCCAGGCAGCGGCCAGTCATGCGGAGAAATCCCGGCTGTCAAAACTGTCTCCGGAAATGGTTACTGCAGATACCCTGGCCGGTGATCCGATCACCGCCCGCCTGACAGCCGCGCCGGGTAACGGTGCGTCGATCGGCGGCCTGAAAATCATGAGTGAGCAGGGGTGGTTTGCCGCGCGTCCTTCCGGTACGGAAGATGCCTATAAAATCTACTGTGAAAGTTTCCGGGGTCCGGAACATCTGGTACAGATAGAAAAAGAAGCGATTGAAATAGTCAACCAGGTGATTGCGGACTGACGCATTCCCCGGAAAAGCAGCGCGGAGCGGATCTTCCCTCCGCGTTTTTTTTTGCCTGTCTCAGCCCAGCGCGACCATCAGTGCACCAACGGTGATCAGCGCAACGCCACCGGCTGCAATCAGGGAAATTTTCTCACCGAACAAGATCACGGCAAAAATAACGGCAAAGACCACACTCAGTTTATCAATCGGGGCAACCTGTGAAACCTGACCGTTTTTTATTGCCATAAAATAGAACAGCCAGGAAAGTGCTCCGGCAATTCCGCTCAGAGCGATAAAGAACAGGGCTTTACGGTTTTCGATTATCTCACTGATAAGATTAAATTTTCCCTGAACCACCACCACGCCGACCAGAAACAGCGCCATAATCACGGCACGGATCGCGGTTGCGGTATTGGCATCCAGATGCTGCAACCCCATTTTCCCGAAGACAGCAACCATTGCGGCGCTGATAGCAGACAGCAGGGCATAGATCAGCCAGGCGCTCATAATAAATAATTCCCATTATCAATTAGTGATGTGAATATCATAAGGTATTTTCATCAGCGTGGTAGCTTAATTTTAAATAATAAAATTGTTAATGAAATGATAAAAAATAACAATTATGTAATTTAATTACTTAAAAGGGGCATTTTGTGCGTATCATACCGGCGCCAAGTGGTCAGATGAGTGGTAAATTTTCACCAGCCGGGTTAATATGAAAGAGAAATACATTCGGTGATTATTGCTGTTCTGCGATAATCCGTTATTAAGGAGGGTCTCAATGTCAACATTTCAGGTATATCCGTTGCATAAGGTTCTCTTGCGCCGTACCGGTGCAGTATCTTTAGGTATCCTGGCGTTCCCGTTTATGCTGTTCTACCGGGATCGCGCCCGCTTCTGGAGCTATCTGTACCGTGTGTGGTCCAAGACAAGCGATAAACCGGTCTGGCTGGCACGTTCAGAAAATGCGGTAAGCAGTACCCAGCAGCACTGATACCGGCATCCGGAAAGCAAAAGAGACGCCCGGCGATGTTATCGCGGGGCGTTTTTTTATGTCTGCAAATTGCTATTGGCGGGCAGGGAAGGTATGGTAAATCTATCCGCACGGACAGGAAAAATGTATGAATCATATTGAATTAGAACAGATTATTAATGAAAAGCTGGCAGTACAGGATTTTCAGGATTATGCCCCGAACGGTCTGCAGGTTGAAGGACGTGAACAGGTTCAGCGCGTGGTGACCGGCGTGACCGCCTGTCAGGCATTACTGGATGAAGCGGTGAGACTGAATGCGGACGCGGTGCTGGTGCATCACGGCTATTTCTGGAAAAACGAGCCGGTCAGTATCCGGGGCATGAAGCAGCGCCGGATCAAAACACTGCTGTGTAACGATATGAATTTATATGGTTATCATCTGCCGCTGGATGCGCATCCGGAGCTGGGTAATAACGCGAAACTGGCGCAACTGATGGGGGTCACAGTCACCGGACAGGTTGAGCCGCTGCTTCCGTGCGGCGAGTTCGCGCAACCGGTCAGCGGTGAGGAACTGGCGCAGCGTTTACAGCAGGGGCTGGATCGGGAGATTCTGCATTGCGGGGATAATGCGCCTGCTCAGATTAAAAAACTGGGCTGGTGTACCGGCGGTGGTCAGGGTTTTATTCAGGCAGCCGCATATGCGGGGCTTGACGGCTTTGTGACCGGTGAGGTGTCAGAGCAGACAATCCATATCGCCCGTGAATGCGGGATGCACTTCTTTGCCGCCGGTCACCATGCCACCGAGCGCGGCGGGATCCGTGCTCTGGGTGAATGGTTGCAGAAAACGCACGGGCTGGATGTGATTTTTGTGGATATTCCGAACCCTGCATAACGGGTAACAGGAAAAGCCGGTCTTCCGACCGGCTTTTTCTTATGCGGTTTGTGTGCTTTGTACAGCCTTGCGCGGTGCACAGAGCAGTGTCCCCGCAGCACAGACACACAGCGTCAGGCCAAGATTCTGGCTCAGCCCGGCCAGTGCCAGCCCGCCGCCAATCAGCAGGTAATACATCAGACCGAGCAGCGCACCGGCAGTGCCGAGGCGGTCACGGTAATCCTGTAGCACACCGGCCAGAATATTCGGAATGGCGAGCCCGTAACAAATCACGATACCTGTTACCGGCAGCACAAATAAAATCGATCCTGACAACAGCCAGACCGCAGCAGCGCTGACCATACCGGTTACGGCAGCAAGGCGGATCAGTGAATGGCTGTGCCATCCGCGTTTAAGCAGGACACGGTTGATCACAGAGCCTGCGGCCACGCCAAGCGCGAGCAGTAATCCGCTGTAACCGAATTCCTGTTGTGTAAAGCCCAGCCCGCTGAAATAAAATGGTGCTAACTGGTAGTAGCTGAACAGGCTGATATTCAGAAAGGCAATCAGCAGCACATTGCGCAGAATAAAGCGGTCACACAGCATACGGCCGGCTGTTTCCGGCAGCGAAACTGACGTGATATGTGCCGGACGTGTTTCCGGTAACCGGAGTGCTGTCCATACCAGCAGAACAACCGCCAGTACCGCAAGCCCGGTAAAGACGCCCTGATATCCGGCAAAACCGGTCAGCAACGCGCCGCTGAACATGCCCAGTGCCGGGCTGACAGCCAGTGCTATCCCCATGACAGAGAATACTTTTGCCAGCTCATCCCCGCGGTAACAGTCACGCATGATGGTTTGTGTGCCGACTGAGCCGACCGCCGCCCCGAAGGCAGACAGCATCCGCAGGATCAGTAACACGCTGAAATCCTGTGTGATAACCGCGCCGCAGGAGGCGGCAGCGTAAAGTATCAGACCGCTCAGCATTGTGCGTCTGCGCCCGGCGATATCACATAAACGTCCCCAGGTGACCACGCCGAGTGCGAAGGCGAAAAAGTACAGGGACAGAGTCTGTCCTGCCTGTGCCGCACTGACGCCGAATCCCTGTGCGATATCTGTCAGCGCCGGACTGTAGATGGTTTCCGCTATCTGCGGGAACATCATCAGGGCAACGGCAAGTGTTAATGCGGGTTTTTGTATTGTCATTTTGTCCCCCTTTTTTGTAACTGAAATGAACGGGGAGCAGATTAGCAAAAGGCGGGATGTCTTATTATAATAATAAGGACATTCTGTTTATCAAAAGGGACAACATGGCGTGGCTGAAGCAAAGTGATGCATTTGATGCGGACAACTATTCCGCGCCACTGATTGGCATTGCCGCAGAGATGGCGGCGCAGCATGATTCCGGTTTTCACTGCCATCAGCGCGGACAATTGCTGTTTACTGAGCGGGGGGCGATTCAGATTACCCTGACGGACACGCTCTCTGTTCTGCCGCCGACGCGGGTAGCGTGGATCCCGCCGCAGATGCTGCACCGTGCACAAATGTTTGAGGCTGTCGGTTACCGCTCACTGTATCCGGATGCGCAACTCAGCGCCTGTCTGCCGCCAACCTGTGAAATCTTCGGCGTATCGCCGCTGCTGCGTGAGATCCTGTTTCTCTTTGCCGGACTGCCGTTTGACAGTGACTGGACACAACCCCGTTTACAGCATCTGCTGCCGGTATTTCTGGATGAGCTGGCGCTGGCCGGGCGGGAAGATATGCAGTTACCGCTGCCGTCGGACCGGCGGCTGAAAACCCTGGATCCCCGGATACTGCCGCCGCAGCTTAATGAGCTGGCATCCCGCTGCGGTGCCGGGGAAAAGACGATAACGCGGATTTTCCGGCGGGAAACCGGTATGAGCTACCAGCAGTGGCGGCAGCAGTGGCGATTAATAAAATCTGTTGAACTTTTGGCGAAAAAATACCGCAGCAGTGATATTGCACAGGCTCTCGGATTTGCCAGTGACAGCGCGTTTGTCTCTTTCTTCCGTAAGATGACCGGAAAAACACCCGGTGAATATATGGGTAAATGAATAGCCGGGAGTTAAAAATGCATAAAAAAACCCTCCGGAGAGGGTTTTATAAGGATTAATACGGTATTGTCACGATGAACAGCGTTTGGTGACTTTGGTTTCAAACGGACGCTCAGTGTAACCGGTATAAAGCTGGCGCGGACGGGCAATTTTCAGGCCGTCGTCGTGCATTTCGCTCCAGTGGGCGATCCAGCCGATGGTGCGGCCGATAGCAAAGATTACCGTGAACATATTTGACGGAATACCCAGCGCTTTCAGGATGATACCGGAGTAGAAATCCACGTTCGGATAGAGTTTCTTCTCGATAAAGTACGGGTCGTTCAGTGCGATACGTTCCAGCTCCATCGCCACTTCGAGCAGGCTGTCATTCAGGCCCAGTTCGTTCAGTACTTCGTGACAGGTTTCACGCATCACTTTGGCACGCGGGTCATGGTTTTTGTACACGCGGTGGCCGAAGCCCATCAGACGGAAAGAGTCATTTTTATCTTTCGCGCGCTCAATAAAGGCCGGGATGTGATCGACGGTCTGGATCTCTTCCAGCATACGCAGGCAGGCTTCGTTCGCACCGCCGTGAGCAGGTCCCCACAGGGAGGCAATACCGGCTGCGATACAGGCGAACGGGTTGGCACCGGAAGAACCGGCGGTCCGGACAGTGGAAGTGGAGGCGTTTTGTTCGTGGTCTGCGTGCAGGATCAGGATTCTGTCCATGGCACGTTCCAGCACCGGATTAACCACATACTCTTCACACGGGGTGGCAAACATCATACGCAGGAAGTTACCGGCGTAGGAAAGATTGTTCTTCGGATAGACAAACGGCTGCCCGACAGAATATTTGTAACACATTGCCGCGACGGTCGGCATTTTGGAGAGCAGACGGTAGGCCGCAATTTCGCGGTGGCGCGGGTTGTTCACATCCAGAGAATCATGGTAGAACGCCGCCAGTGCGCCGGTCACGCCGCAGAGCACGGCCATCGGGTGAGAGTCACGGCGGAACCCGTTGAACAAGCGGGTGATCTGCTCGTGGATCATGGTGTGGCGTTTTACGGTTTCTTTAAATTCGTCGTACTCTTTCTGATCAGGCGCTTCGCCATACAGCAGGATGTAGCACACTTCCAGATAATCAGATTTCATCGCCAGCTCTTCAATCGGGAAGCCGCGATGTAACAGGATACCTTGATCACCGTCGATATACGTGATTTTTGATTCACAGGACGCAGTGGAGGTGAAGCCGGGATCAAAGGTGTAGTAGCCTTTTCCGCCGAGCGTCCGGACATCAACTACGGGCTGGCCGAGAGTCGGGCTCAGGATATCCAGATCAGTAACCCTGACGCCGTTTAGTGTCAGCTCCGCCTTTGTATTAGACATGTAGGTCTCCTTAGCGCATTTATTATTTGTTTTTCAATCTTATTGTGATAACCCCTGATGCGTTACCTGAATGGATACCGTACCTGGTGTTACGTTATCCGGTACGGCGCATAGTGGGTTATCAGATTGTTAATGAAACTTTGTGTTGCGATAAAAGTTATGTTGTACAGCAAGATATTGTGCATTTTTTGCAAGTTACACTTTTGCATAAGTTTGCACTTACGGGAAGTCTTTCTTGCCGGTAATCGTCGTTTTAATTTTTGTATTTAACCACATAATGTAATTCAAATGTTGTCAGAATGTCACAAGTAATAATAATGGGCGTTTTTATTGTGTGAACCGTGATCTTATTCACTGTTCTGGCTAAATCTGACCAAACATTTTGTATGGGAATTGTAATCATATTGTGAAGTCCATATACTGCCTCAAGGTCTCCGGAATTCCCTGAAGCAGGAGCACCCAGCGTAACTGAATCATTACTTTTGTAAAACAATACGGATGTTGATTTTACTTAAGGATTGTTCTTATTTCCCCAGCGCTGTCTGATTTCCGCCCGGGTCCGGAGGAAGGAAAAATAATAAAGAGCTGTGTGGGCAAAATTGTGAAAAAACAACGACCTGTCAATTTAGACTTGCAGACGATCCACTTTCCGATCCCTGCAATCGCTTCAATTTTACACCGTGTCTCAGGCGTCATTACCTTCATTGCTGTAGCGATTCTGCTGTGGTTATTAGGGTTGTCGCTGTCCTCGCCGGAAGGGTTTGCGCAGGCTGCTGATATCATGAGCGGTTTCTTCGCGAAGTTTATCCTCTGGGGCATCCTCACTGCATTGGCTTACCACATCTGTGGTGGCATTCGTCACATGTTAATGGATTTCGGATTTGTTGATGAAACGCTGGCTGCCGGTATTTCATCCGCGAAGATTTCCATGGTTCTGACTGTGATTTTAGCCGTGTTGGCGGGGGTTCTGGTATGGTGAAAAATTCAAAAATCAGTGCGACCACGCTCGGCCGTAACGGGATTCAGGATTGGTTAATTCTGCGTGCCAGCGCCATTGTGATTACACTTTATGTACTCTACCTCGTCGGTTTTGTGGCTTTTACCTCTGACATCACTTATGACGTCTGGTACAGCTTCTTTACCGCTTCATTCACTCAGGTGTTCACCACCCTGACACTGATCGCCATTCTCGCCCATGCCTGGGTCGGGTTATGGCAGGTACTGACGGATTACGTCAAGTGCCTGAGCCTGCGCCTGCTGCTGCAATTTATTATCATTATTGTGCTGGCAGCCTATGTCATTTACGGTTCAATCATTGTGTGGGGTGTCTAAATGAGCTTACCTGTCAGAGAGTTTGACGCAGTTGTTATCGGTGCAGGCGGTGCAGGTATGCGCGCGGCACTTCAGATTTCTCAGTCCGGCCTGTCCTGTGCCCTGTTATCCAAAGTGTTCCCGACCCGCTCTCATACAGTATCCGCCCAGGGCGGTATCACTGTGGCGTTGGGGAATACCCATCCGGATAACTGGGAATGGCACATGTACGACACCGTAAAAGGGTCGGATTATATCGGTGACCAGGATGCTATCGAATACATGTGTAAAACCGGCCCGGAAGCGGTGCTGGAACTGGAGCACATGGGGTTACCGTTCTCCCGTCTGGACGACGGCAGTATTTATCAGCGTCCGTTCGGCGGACAATCCAAAGATTTCGGGGGCGAGCAGGCTGCACGTACTGCCGCTGCGGCTGACCGTACCGGTCACGCACTCCTGCATACTCTGTATCAGCAGAACCTGAAAAATCACACCACAATTTTCTCCGAATGGTATGCCCTGGATCTGGTGAAAAACCAGGACGGCGCCATTATGGGTACCACCGCTATCTGTATCGAAACCGGTGAAGTGGTCTATTTCAAAGCCAAAGCCACCATTCTGGCGACCGGTGGTGCGGGGCGTATCTATCAGTCCACCACCAACGCTCATATCAACACCGGTGATGGTGTCGGTATGGCGGTGCGTGCCGGTATTCCGTTGCAGGATATGGAAATGTGGCAGTTCCACCCGACCGGGATTGCCGGTGCCGGGGTGCTGGTCACTGAAGGCTGCCGTGGTGAGGGCGGTTATCTGCTCAATAAAGACGGCGAACGTTTTATGGAGCGCTACGCACCGAACGCCAAAGATCTTGCCGGGCGTGACGTGGTTGCCCGTTCCATTATGATCGAGATCCGCGAAGGCCGTGGTTGTGACGGCCCGTGGGGTCCGCATGCCAAACTGAAACTCGACCATCTGGGCAAAGAAGTGCTGGAATCCCGTCTGCCGGGTATCCTGGAACTGTCACGGACATTCGCCCACGTTGACCCGGTCAAAGAGCCGATTCCGGTTATTCCGACCTGCCACTATATGATGGGCGGCATCCCGACCAAAGTCACCGGTCAGGTTGTGACCATGAATGAGCAGGGCGAGGATGTGCTGGTTCCGGGTCTGTTTGCGGTCGGTGAAATTGCCTGTGTTTCTGTTCACGGTGCAAACCGCCTCGGCGGTAACTCTCTGCTTGACCTGGTGGTCTTCGGCCGTTCAGCCGGCCTGCATCTGAAAGAATCCATTCTGGAGCAGGGAGCAATGCGTGATGCCGGTGAATCGGATATCGATGCGGCACTGGCGCGTCTGAACCGCTGGAATAACACCCGCAGCGGTGAGGATCCGGTTGCTATCCGCAAGGCTCTGCAATCCTGTATGCAGCACAACTTCTCGGTATTCCGCGAAGGGGATGCGATGGCCAAGGGACTGGAAGAGCTGAAAGCCATTAAAGAGCGTCTGCAGTATGCGCGTCTGGATGATACCTCATCAGAATTCAACACCCAGCGCATCGAGTGTCTGGAGCTGGATAACCTGATGGAAACGGCGTATTCCACTGCAATGGCCGCCAACTTCCGTACTGAAAGCCGTGGTGCGCACAGCCGCTTTGACTATCCGGATCGCGATGATGCGAACTGGCTGTGTCATTCCCTGTACCTGCCGCAATCTGAAACCATGACACGCCGTGCGGTGAACATGCAGCCTAAGCTGCGTGACCCATTCCCGCCGAAGATTCGTACTTACTGATGTGTGGTGATGAGGCATTTGCGGAGAGAATACTATGAAAGTTGAATTTTCAGTTTATCGCTATAACCCGGATGTGGATAACGCACCACACATGCAGAACTATCAGCTGGATGTGGAAGAAGGCCGGGACATGATGGTGCTGGATGCACTGATTCTGCTGAAAGAGCAGGATCCGAGCCTGTCATTCCGCCGCTCCTGTCGTGAAGGGGTGTGTGGTTCTGACGGTATCAATATGAACGGCAAAAACGGTCTGGCCTGTATCACTCCGTTGTCGGCGCTGATGAAAGGCGGCAAAAAAGTGGTGATCCGTCCGCTGCCGGGCTTACCGGTGGTGCGGGATCTGGTAGTGGATATGGGGCAGTTCTACGCGCAGTATGAAAAGATCCGCCCGTATCTGATCAACGACAACAAAAACCCGCCGGCGCGTGAGCATTTACAGTCACCGGCGCAGCGTGAAAAGCTTGATGGTCTGTACGAATGTATCCTGTGTGCCTGCTGCTCGACATCCTGCCCGTCCTTCTGGTGGAACCCGGACAAATTTATCGGTCCGGCCGGTTTATTAGCCGCGTACCGCTTCCTGACGGACAGCCGCGATACCGAGACAGAATCCCGTCTTGACGACATCAGTGATGCTTTCAGCGTATTCCGCTGTCACGGCATCATGAACTGCGTCAGTGTATGTCCGAAAGGGCTGAATCCGACAAAAGCAATTGGTCATATTAAATCAATGTTACTGAAACGCAGTGCATAATTGACTTTATTCTGCTTAAGCGATTGATAATAATAAGATGCCTGCCCGGCAGGCATCTTTTACCAACCCGTAACAATAGGCATAATCTATCGCAGTAAGTGTTAGAAGCGACAATAAATGTAGTTAATTGTGATTAAGATGTGAGTTTTTTGGTTCAAATGTAAGTATGGTTATAGACAGCACAGGGATCTTCAGCAACGGTTATTCCGTTGCTAAAGGTTCCTCAGGGATACACAGAACATAAGATGCACAAGCACCACCCGGGAATCCTTTACGCACCGCAATGTATCGCGGTATTAGTTATCACGGCGAAAACTAAACCCGGCCTCATTCAGGTTGCAGGGCAGCGGCAGACGGGGAATCCGCAGAACAGAACCACTCTGTTTTCCGGACGGACACGCAGCCGGTACACCGCAGCCGGAAAGACAACGGGGATGAAGCTCTAAGCTTAAGGGATCATAATGCAGAACGGCGCACTGAAGGACTGGCTGGATTCCAGCTTTCTGGCTGGAGAAAACCAGGCCTACATAGAAGATATCTATGAAGACTATCTGAACGATCCGTCCTCCGTCGATGGAAGTTGGCGGGAGATTTTCGACTCACTGCCAAAAGCGGACATCACAGAACAACCTCATTCACAGACGCGCGACTACTTCCGTCGTCTGGCCAAAGATTCAACCCGCTACCACACTTCCGTCAGCGATCCGGCGATGGATTCCAAGCAGGTCAAAGTCCTGCAGCTTATCAACGCATTCCGCTTCCGCGGTCATCAGAATGCCAACCTTGACCCGCTCGGCCTGTGGAAACAGGAACCGGTTCCGGATCTGGACCCGGCGTTCCACAATCTGACCAAAGCCGATTTTGATGAAACCTTTAACGTCGGTTCTTTTGCCATCGGCAGCGAAACCATGCAGCTGAGCGAGTTGTTTGATGCATTAAAACGCATTTACTGCGGCTCCATCGGTGCCGAGTATATGCACATCACCAATACCGAAGAGAAACGCTGGCTCCAGCAACGTCTGGAATCCGTTGACGTCAGTAAGCTGTTCAGTGCTGATGAAAAACGGCGTTTCCTGGCGGATCTGACCGCAGCCGAAGGGCTGGAGCGTTATCTCGGGGCGAAATTCCCGGGCGCAAAACGCTTCTCACTGGAAGGGGGCGATTCCCTCATTCCGATGCTGAAAGACCTGATCCGTCATGCCGGTAAGCAGGACACCCGCGAAGTGGTGCTGGGTATGGCACACCGCGGTCGTCTGAACGTTCTGGTTAACCTGTTCGGTAAAAAACCGGCGGATCTGTTTGATGAGTTTGCCGGTAAACACAAAGATCATCTGGGTACCGGTGACGTGAAATACCATCAGGGTTTCTCGTCTGATTTCGTGACAGAAGGGGCTCAGGTACATCTTGCGCTCGCCTTTAACCCGTCTCACCTTGAGATTGTCAGCCCGGTGGTCATCGGCTCTGTCCGCGCCCGCCGCGACCGTCTGCCGGAAAGTCTGAGCAAAATGGTTCTGCCGATCACCATTCACGGTGACTCAGCGGTAACCGGGCAGGGGATTGTTCAGGAAACGCTGAACATGTCACAGGCACGGGGCTATGAAGTGGGCGGGACTGTCCGCATTGTTATCAATAACCAGATTGGTTTCACCACCTCCAACCCGAAAGATACCCGGTCAACGGAATACTGTACTGACATCATGAAGATGGTACAGGCACCGATTTTCCACGTGAATGCTGATGATCCGGAAGCTGTGGCATTCGTGACCCGCCTGGCACTGGATTTCCGTAATACCTTTAACCGCGATGTGATGATCGACCTGGTCTGCTACCGCCGTCACGGCCATAACGAGGCGGATGAGCCGAGTGCAACCCAGCCGATGATGTACCAGAAAATCAAACAGCACCCGACACCGCGTAAAATCTACGGCGATAAACTGATTGCCGAAGGTGTGGTCGCTGCCGGTGATGTGACTGAAATGGTCAATATGTACCGTGATGCGATGGATCGCGGTGACTGTGTGGTGGAAGAGTGGCGTGAAATCGGTAAAGCAGCGCTTACCTGGGAACCGTACCTGAATCACAACTGGAACGACAGCTACGCCAATAAAGTGGAACTGAAACGCCTCGGTGATCTGGCGCGCCGTATCAGTACCGTGCCGGAAGAAGTGCATATGCACCCGCGTGTCGAAAAAATCTATACCGACCGTGCGGAAATGGCGGAAGGTAATAAACTGCTCGACTGGGGTGCGGCGGAGAATCTGGCTTACGCAACACTGGTGGATGAAGGTGTTCCGGTGCGTCTGTCCGGTGAGGATGCGGGACGCGGTACGTTCTTCCATCGTCACGCGGTTATTCATAACCAGAGCAACGGCTCCTGCTATGTGCCGCTGATGAATGTCCATAACGCCCAGGGACGCTTCAATGTATGGGACTCCGTCCTGTCTGAGGAAGCGGTACTGGCCTTTGAATACGGCTATGCAACCACTGACCCGCGCGGCCTGACTATCTGGGAAGCCCAGTTTGGTGACTTCGCCAACGTGGCACAGGTGGTGATTGACCAGTTCATCAGCTCCGGCGAACAGAAGTGGGGCCGGATGTGCGGACTGGTGATGTTACTGCCGCACGGCTACGAAGGCCAGGGGCCGGAGCACTCCAGCGCCCGTCTGGAACGCTACCTTCAGCTTTGCGCGGAACAGAACATGCAGGTCTGTGTCCCGTCAACCCCGGCACAGGTTTACCATATGCTGCGCCGTCAGGCACTGCGCGGTATGCGCCGTCCGCTGATTGTCATGTCACCGAAATCACTGCTGCGTCACCCGCTGGCGGTCTCTTCTCTGGAAGAACTGGCCGAAGGTCACTTTGAAGCGGTTATCGGTGAAGCAGATGATCTGAATCCGGCAGATGTGAAGCGCGTTGTGCTGTGTTCCGGTAAGGTTTACTACGATTTACTGGAGCAGCGCCGCAAGAATAATCAGACGGATGTGGCTATTATCCGTATTGAACAGCTCTATCCGTTCCCGCATGAAGATATACATGCGATTCTTGCACCATTCAGCCATGTGAAAGATTTTGTCTGGTGCCAGGAAGAGCCGCTCAACCAGGGCGCGTGGTACTGCTGCCAGCATAATTTCCGTGATGCGGTTCCGGCAGGTGCGGCACTGCGTTATGCGGGCCGTCCGGCATCCGCCTCTCCGGCCGTGGGTTATACGTCTGTTCACCAGCAGCAACAACAAGAGCTGGTTAATGATGCACTGAACGTTGAATAAATTAAGGAAAAGCAATGAGTAGCATAGAAATTCTGGTTCCTGATCTCCCCGAGTCTGTTGCCGATGCCACCGTGGCAACCTGGCACAAAAAACCGGGTGACAGCGTCGAACGTGATGAAGTGCTGGTGGAAATTGAAACAGACAAAGTCGTGCTGGAAGTTCCAGCCAGCGATTCCGGCGTTCTGGAAGCGGTGCTGGAAGAAGAAGGGGCAACCGTCCTCTCCAGACAACTGCTCGGACGCATCCGTCTGGGCGACAGCACCGGTCTGCCTGCGGAAATAAAAGAAAAAGTACAGTCCACACCGGCACAGCGTCAGAACGCTGGTCTGGATGAAGAAACCAATGACGCGGTAAGCCCTGCTGTGCGCCGCCTGCTCGCAGAGCATGGCCTGAAAGCGGCAGATATTACCGGCAGTGGTGTCGGTGGTCGTCTGACCCGTGAAGATGTTGAGAAATATCTGTCTCAGCAGCCGAAAGCGCCTGCAAAAGCCGCCGCTGAGCCGGTTTCTCAGGCCGGTTTACCGCACCGCAGTGAAAAACGCGTGCCGATGACCCGTCTGCGCAAGCGTGTGGCAGAACGTCTGCTGGAAGCGAAAAACAACACCGCAATGCTGACCACCTTTAACGAGGTGAGCATGAAGCCGGTGATGGATATGCGTAAACAGTATGGCGAATCCTTTGAAAAACGCCACGGTGTGCGCCTCGGTTTCATGTCTTTCTATGTGAAAGCGGTGGTTGAGGCACTGAAACGTTATCCGGAAGTGAACGCTTCTATCGACGGTACTGATGTGGTGTATCACAACTATTTCGATATCAGTATTGCGGTCTCCACGCCGCGCGGTCTGGTGACCCCGGTCCTGCGTGATGCGGATGCGCTGAGCATGGCTGAAATCGAAAAACGCATTAAAGAGCTGGCTGTCAAAGGTCAGGAAGGCAAACTGACAGTGGAAGACCTGACCGGCGGTAACTTTACCATTACCAACGGCGGGGTATTCGGTTCGCTGATGTCCACACCGATTATTAACCCGCCGCAGAGTGCGATTCTGGGGATGCATGCTATCAAAGATCGTCCGATGGCGGTAAATGGTCAGGTGGTGATCCTGCCGATGATGTACCTGGCGCTCTCTTATGACCACCGTCTGATTGATGGCCGTGAATCTGTCGGATTCCTCGTGACCATTAAAGAGATGTTAGAAGATCCGGCACGTTTACTGCTCGACGTGTAATCAACCCTCATCCGGGCGGCATCGCGCTAAAACCGCTCGGCTGAACTCGCGACAGTGAATCTGTGTCCCTGCGCCGGAAAACCGGCGCTATCCAGGCAACAACAATAAGAGAGTCCGCTCTCATCAGACAAATTATGGATAGAACATCATGAATTTACACGAGTATCAGGCAAAACAACTCTTCACCCGGTATGGTTTACCTGCACCGGCAGGCTATGCCTGCTCCACACCCCGTGAAGCGGAAGAAGCAGCATCCAAAATCGGCAGCGGCCCGTGGGTCGTGAAATGCCAGGTTCATGCCGGGGGCCGCGGGAAAGCGGGCGGTGTGAAACTGGTTAAGAGCAAAGACGAAATTCGCGCGTTTGCCGAACAGTGGTTAGGCAAGCGTCTGGTAACCTATCAGACAGATGCACTGGGTCAGCCTGTGCATCAGGTGCTGGTGGAAGGCGCAACAGATATCGCCAAAGAGCTTTATCTGGGTGCCGTGGTGGATCGCGGCTCACGCCGCGTGGTCTTTATGGCCTCCACTGAAGGTGGTGTTGAAATTGAGAAAGTGGCACATGAAACACCGGAACTGATCCACAAAGCCGTGATTGACCCGCTGACCGGCCCGATGCCGTATCAGGGGCGCGAGCTGGCGTTTAAACTGGGCTTAACCGGTAAATTAGTCAGCCAGTTCACCAAAATCTTTATGGGATTGGCAACCATGTTCCTGGAGCGTGATCTGGCCATGGCGGAAATCAACCCGCTGGTTATCACCGCTCAGGATGAGCTTATCTGCCTCGACGGCAAATTAGGCATTGACGGTAACGCACTGTACCGCCAGCCGGAACTGCGTGAAATGCATGATCCGTCACAGGAAGATGCCCGCGAAGCACAGGCTGCACAGTGGGAACTGAACTATGTGGCGCTGGACGGCAATATCGGCTGTATGGTAAACGGTGCCGGTCTGGCAATGGGCACCATGGATATCGTCAAACTGCACGGCGGTGAGCCGGCAAACTTCCTGGATGTCGGCGGCGGCGCAACCAAAGAGCGCGTGACAGAGGCCTTTAAAATCATTCTGTCTGACGAAAACGTCAAAGCGGTCTTCGTTAATATCTTCGGCGGGATTGTCCGTTGTGACCTGATTGCGGACGGGATCATCGGCGCGGTTGAGGAAGTCGGTGTCAGTGTGCCGGTGGTTGTGCGCCTGGAAGGGAACAACGCGGAACTGGGTGCGGAAAAACTGGCGAAAAGCGGTCTGAATATTATTGCGGCAACCAGCCTGACGGATGCTGCGAAACGTGTTGTTGCAGCAGTGGGAGCGAAATAATGTCTATTTTAATCGATAAGAACACCAAAGTTATCTGTCAGGGATTCACAGGTAGCCAGGGGACTTTCCACTCTGAACAGGCAATTGCGTACGGCACCAAAATGGTCGGCGGTGTGACGCCGGGCAAAGGCGGTACAACACATTTAGGTTTACCGGTCTTTAACACCGTGCGTGACGCGGTGGAAGCCACCGGTGCGACCGCTTCTGTTATTTATGTTCCGGCACCGTTCTGCAAAGACTCGATCCTGGAAGCGATTGATGCAGGTATCAAGCTGATTATCACCATCACAGAAGGCATTCCGACCCTGGATATGCTGACCGTCAAAGTGAAGCTGGATGAAGCCGGTGTGCGGATGATCGGCCCGAACTGTCCGGGTGTTATCACGCCGGGTGAGTGTAAGATCGGGATCATGCCGGGACATATCCATCTGCCGGGCAAAGTGGGGATCGTTTCCCGTTCAGGTACGCTGACTTATGAAGCGGTGAAACAGACGACTGATGCCGGTCTGGGACAATCCACCTGTGTGGGTATCGGCGGTGACCCGATTCCGGGCTCTAACTTTATCGATATCCTGCGGATGTTCCAGAACGACCCGCAGACAGAAGCGATTGTTATGATCGGTGAAATCGGCGGCAGTGCGGAAGAAGAAGCGGCTGCCTTTATCAAAGACCACGTCACCAAACCTGTTGTGGCGTATATCGCGGGTGTGACCGCGCCGAAAGGCAAACGTATGGGTCATGCGGGGGCGATTATCGCAGGCGGGAAGGGGACAGCAGATGAGAAATTTGCCGCCCTTGAAGCCGCCGGTGTGAAGACGGTCCGCAGCCTGGCTGATATCGGTGATGCGGTAAAAGCGATTCTGAATAAATAATTCCTGCCATTATTATACAGCCGGAGCCGGTTCCATGCCGCTTCCGGCTGTTTTTTGATCTGAACACAATTCCGCCATTTCTGCCTGATTACGCGCTTTTACTCACTGCTTCCTGTTATTGCTGTTGTTTTAAGCAATTTTCTTAATTGTTCTGAAACGCCTGCTGTATCGTTTACACAGCAAAAAGTCTCAGGTATAAAAGGGCGTTTTTTATCATCTTGATTTATACTTAATTTTTGTGCCGAAAATGATTATTGTCGTGCGTTAATACAAACAGACAATAACAGTTTTAGTGATAATTTATTTATAATTGAATTATCCGGCTCATGAAATTAACCAGAATTACTGATGAAAATAAAAGGTTAATAAAAAGCGCATATATTATTGGTATTTTTCTGTCAGGTTGTATTTGTGTGTACATTACCGTAACAATAAAGTAACTCAATTACCATATATGCGATTTTAATTAACACGGAGAGGAAAAATTGACATAAATCAATCTATTGCACTGGCATTATTTCGGTGGTTTGTTTAAATTGTGGCAGATCAAAATAGCCGAAAATGACTACGCTGTGCATTATTTGATATATCCTCAGAATTCCAATCTGAATCACGCAAAAGCGGTTTATTGTGTGCAAATATAAGCGTACTATTATTAGGGTGTCTATTTAGGTGTTTTTTTTGTTACTAATTTGTTATTGCATTTAGAGGCATTTATTGCTGGTAGTTATGTTGCTTTCTTTCTTCAGGAAAGCTTGGGTTGCCGCATGTCGGTGTCTTCCTGCTAGGAGCAAGGAGTCAAGATGTTTGATATTGTCGAACTGTCGCGATTACAGTTTGCCTTAACAGCGATGTACCACTTCTTATTTGTACCGCTAACATTAGGGATGTCCTTCATGTTAGCGATCATGGAAACGGTATACGTCCTGTCCGGTAAACAAATCTATAAAGATATGACGAAGTTCTGGGGCAAGTTATTTGGTATTAACTTCGCTCTGGGTGTTGCTACCGGTCTGACCATGGAGTTCCAGTTCGGGACAAACTGGTCATACTACTCTCACTATGTCGGTGATATCTTCGGTGCGCCTCTGGCAATCGAAGGTCTGATGGCATTCTTCCTCGAATCCACCTTCGTGGGTCTGTTCTTCTTCGGCTGGGATCGTCTCAGTAAGAAACAGCACCTGATGGTGACCTGGTTCGTTGCGCTCGGTTCCAACTTCTCTGCACTGTGGATCCTGGTGGCAAACGGCTGGATGCAGAACCCGATTGCTGCTGATTTCAACTTTGAAACCATGCGTATGGAGATGCTGAGCTTCTCCGAACTGGTTCTCAACCCGGTTGCACAGGTTAAATTTGTGCACACAGTGGCTGCCGGCTACTGTACCGGTGCGATCTTCGTACTGTCTATCAGTGCGTGGTATCTGATGAAGGGCCGTGATCTCGCATTTGCAAAACGCTCTTTTGCGATTGCAGCAAGCTTTGGTATCGCCGCTGTGTTATCCGTTATCGTGCTGGGTGATGAATCCGGTTATGAAATGGGTGACGTACAGAAAACCAAACTCGCCGCGATTGAAGGTGAATGGCATACCCAGCCTGCGCCTGCATCATTTAACGTGATTGCGTTCCCTAATCAGGAAAAAATGGAAAACAGTTTTGCGATTGAGATTCCGTACCTGATGGGTCTTATCACCACCCGTTCAATTGATACTCCGGTTCTCGGCCTGCGTGACCTGATGGTGCAGCACGAAGCCCGTATCCGTAACGGTATGGTGGCGTATGATCTGTTACAGCAGCTGCGTGGCGGTAATACCGACCCGGCAGTCCGTGATGCCTTTAATCAGAGCAAAAAAGACCTTGGTTACGGCTTACTGCTGAAACGCTATACCGATAACGTCGGTCAGGCAACTGAAGAGCAGATTCAGGCAGCAACCAAAGACTCCATTCCGCGTGTCGCACCGCTGTTCTGGGCATTCCGCCTGATGGTGGCTGCCGGTGGTCTGATGCTGATCGTTCTGGGTCTGTCATTCCTGAGTGTACTGCGCAATCGTATCGGCAAGTCCAAATGGCTGCTGCGTGCTGCATTCCTCAGCCTGCCGTTACCGTGGATTGGTGTTGAAGCAGGCTGGTTCGTTGCTGAATATGGCCGTCAGCCATGGGCAGTCGGTGAAGTGTTACCGACAGCATATGCAACGTCACATCTGGCAGCCGGAGACATTCTGTTCTCTATGGCGCTGATTTGCGGCCTGTATACCTTATTCCTGATTGCTGAAATGTTCCTGATGTTCAAATTTGCACGTCTTGGTCCAAGCAGCTTAAAAACCGGCCGTTATCATTTCGAAACGTCCCCGGCACAAGACGCTAAGTAAACAGGAGCCCACTTATGTTTGATTATGAAATATTACGGTTTGTATGGTGGATCCTGATTGGCGTATTGCTGATTGGCTTCACTGTAACTGATGGCTTTGATATGGGCGTGGGTGTTCTGCTGCGTGTTATCGGCAGAAATGATACTGAACGCCGTATCATGATTAACGCGATTGCACCGCACTGGGACGGTAACCAGGTATGGCTTATCACCGCGGGTGGTGCACTGTTCGCAGCATGGCCGATGGTCTATGCGGCAGCATTCTCCGGTTTCTATATCGCAATGATTCTGGTCCTGGCGGCATTATTCTTCCGTCCGGTCGGTTTTGACTATCGTTCAAAACTGGAATCACCAAAATGGCGCGGTATGTGGGACTGGGGTATCTTTATCGGCAGTTTCGTACCGTCATTAGTGATCGGTGTGGCATTCGGTAACCTGTTACAGGGTGTACCGGTTGAAGTTAACTCCCAGCTGCAGGTGTCTTATGCAGGGAGCTTCTTCGGTCTGCTGAACCCGTACGGTCTGTTAGCCGGTTTAATCAGCCTGATGATGATCGTGGCGCACGGTGCAACTTACCTGCAGATGCGTACCACCGGTGATCTGCATGTGCGTGTGCGTAAAGCCACCACTATCACTGCTCTGCTGACATTTGTTCTGTTCGCGGCAGCCGGTGCATGGCTGATGTGGGGCGGTATCGATGGTTTCCGTGTTGTCTCTGACATCGACCATTTCGGTGCGTCTAACCCGGTCAATAAAGAAGTGGTACAGGAAGCAGGCGCATGGATGGCAAACTTCAATGCCTATCCAATCCTGTGGATCCTGCCTGCTATTGGTCTGGCATCACCTCTGCTGGTCGTGATGTTCACTGCAATGGATAAAGGCGCGTGGGCATTCCTGTTCACCTCGCTGACTATTGCCGGTGTGATCCTGACCTGTGGTACAGCAATGTTCCCGTTCATTATGCCTTCAAGCATCGACCCGAACGTTAGTCTGACCATGTGGGATGCAACCTCCAGCCTGTTTACTCTCCAGGTGATGACGGTTGTTGCGATTATCTTTGTACCACTTGTTCTCCTGTACACCATCTGGTGTTACGTGAAGATGGCAGGACGTATTGATAAGTCCTTCATCGAAGAGAACAAACATACATTGTACTAAGGAGCAGACGAATATGTGGTATTTTGCATGGATCCTCGGAACGCTCCTGGCCTGTAGTATTGCTGTTATTGCAGCACTGGCTATTGAGCACCACGAAGATAAAGCCGCTTCAGGCGAGTAAGACGGATGCTGGATAAGTCTTACCAACTACTGGATAAGGGTCCCTTACGGGCCCTTGTCCTGATAATGGCGTTGGGGCTGGCATTGAGTGTGATCTGGGATCCGTCGCGTTTTGCGGCAAACACCAGTTCATTACAGATCTGGCAGGGACTGCTGATGATCTGGGCTGTATGCAGCGGCGCAATTTTCGGTCTGGCATTCCGGCCGAAGCGCGCAATCTGGAAGATTCTGTTCCATCCGCTTCCGGCGGTGGTGATTCTGGGTTACGGCCTTTATCATTTTTTCAGCTGATATAAACGTTTATGACTAAAAAGCCGTTCATCTGAACGGCTTTTTTTCTTTTCTGTTTCCGCTCCGGTTCACGGATAGCGCAGTAATGCGGCATTATCTGCAAAAAAGCGGGCAAAATAATCAATAAACACCCGGACCTTCTGCGGCAGATGTGCCGCGGGCGGAAAGACCATATTGATGCTCTGATCCGGTACCGGCTGACGGGTGAATACCGGAACCAGTTTTTCCTCTGTCAGTTGCTCTCTGATATACCAGACCGGCAGCAGACTGTAACCCTGATGTGCCAGTGTCATGGTGCGGATCGCCTGAATCGAATTAGAGATAAACACCCGGTTGTCCGGCGCGGGCAGATGCTGACGCCAGTTGATACGGGCGGTCAGGTTGCTGTTGGCGATAAAGGGCAGAGCGGCGGGATCACTGCTTTCTGTCACGCGGTGTTGCCGGATAAACGCCGGTGTTGCCACATAACAGACCGGAAAGTCAGCGAGTTTGCGGAACCGCAGACCGCTGTCACTCAGCGTTCCCAGCCGGAACACCACATCCAGTTTCAGGGCAATCAAGTCACTCAGACTGTGATCGACGCGGTAATCTGCTCTGATCAGCGGATAGCGCTTTGTGAAAGCAGGCAACTGCGGCAGCAGAAATTGTCCGCCGAATTCTGCGGCGGCACTGAAACTCAGCGGTCCCTGTGGTTGTGCTGTCCCCGTTCTGACGGCATCCATCGCGCTGTCGAATTGTTGTAACAGTGGTTTGAATTGCTGATACAGCGCCTGTCCTGCTTCCGTCAGCGTAAACTGCCGTGTGGTCCGGTGCAGCAGTGTGGTGCTGAGTTCAGACTCCAGGGCTTTGATATGCAGGCTGACCACCGATTTGCTCAGATTCAGGCGTGCAGCGGCCCGGGTAAAGGAACCGGTATCCACAACATAAATAAAGGTATTGATCTTCTCAACGGCTGTCAGCATAAGATTGTTTCGTTTTTTCAAACAGTATTGTCTATATTGATGCATAGACGGCTGCGGTCAACTGCTTTTACACTGCCGGCCGGAGGAAACCATGACTTATCGTTACCGTATCGCCCTGATTTTTTTACTGGGCTTTTTTATTGATTGTATCAATATCTTTATGTCGGCCATCACACTGCCTGCTATTGCAGAGGCCATGCAGGTGTCATCCCTGTCGGTGACCTGGGTGGCAAACAGCTATATTCTCGGACTGACACTGATTATCCCGCTCAGCCCCCGTCTGGCGGCCCGTTTCGGGATCCGCGAACTGATGACGGCCTCAATGCTGCTGTTTGCCGCAGCGGCAGTACTGGCAGGCAGTGCGGAATCCTTTACTTCACTGATTTTCTGGCGTTTTTTACAGGGTGTGGCAGGCGGATTACTGATCCCTGCCGGGCAGTCACTGACTTTTCAGTATTTTCAGGGGCGTGAGCGGAGCAAAATCTCCACCATTATTATGATGATCGCGCTGATAGCACCCGCGCTTTCCCCGATGGCCGGGGGGAGCATTGTTGACTTCGCCGGATGGCGGCCTGTCTTTTATGTCAATGCGCCGGTGGCACTCTTTACGGCACTGCTGGCCTGGTGCTGGATCCGTGAACCGAAAACCACTGCCGGAGAAGCACCGGATCTCAAAGGGCTGCTTCTGGTCAGCCTGACGCTGGCATCCCTGCTGATTGCCCTCTCATTGTACGGGGAATACCACAATATCACCGGCGCACTGGCGCTGGGCGGGCTGATGCTGTTCAGTGCCGGGCTTTATTACCGCCATTACCGGCAGACTCCGCAGGCGATTATTGATTTATCGCTGCTGAAAAATACACGGCTGTGGCTCTCGGTTGCGGTGTATTACGCGGTACCGGGCGTATTCACCGGGGCGAACATCCTCGCTATCTTTTATCTGACCACGGTTCCCGGCCTGAGTACTGCGGTGACCGGTGCGTTTATGCTGCTGTATGCGGCGGGTGCCATGGTGGCGATGCTGATTAGCGGTGCGGTGTATAACCGGACCGGTGCCGGGCGTCTGTTTATTATCAGTCTGCTGCTGCACAGCGGCGGTATCGCGCTGTTTGCCCTGACAGACAGCCACACACCGCTGTATTTCATCGGCCTGATTTATTTGCTGACCGGCACCGGCGGCGGTATTGCCGCAAACTGCGCACAAACTACTGCATTGTATGATTTTCACGGCGCACAGCTGAACAAAGCCAGTGTGATCTGGAATATTAACCGTCAGGTGGTGTTCAGTATTGGTGCTGCCGTCATGATGACGCTGTATCAGACCCTGAATGCGGTTGCCCCGGGACAGGCATTTGCCCTGACATTTCTGGGAGGCGCACTGGCTGGGCTTATCCCGCTGATTTTCCTGGTCCGCCCGCAGTTCCGTACTTCATTAAAACCCGCAGAGGAGATTATTCGTGAGTAATACCATATTTCAGCAGGCGTGTGACGAAATCCATCATGTCCATGACCTGATTTTTAAAACATTTACTGTCCCGGGCGCAGAAGGGCAGGCGGCACTGTCTGAATTGCTGACCCATTTCACTCCTGAGTTTTCCATGACCGGTATCAGCGGGGCAGTGATTGATCTCGCGGCGGTGACGGCGATGTTTACCCGTATACAGGGTCAGAGACAGGGAGCACCGATTGAAACGGCGGAGTATCAGTGCGTCAGCCTGACAGAAAACACCATATCCGTGCGCTATCAGGAGACACAGCACTTTGCCGGAAGCACCACAGCACGGCGCTCGCTGGTGATTCTCCGCCGGGAGGAGAACGGGAAATGGCGGTGGCATTATTTACACGAAACACCGCTGTCTGCCTGAAATAGCGCCGGTGGCGTTTTCAGCCGGTAAATGCGGACGGAAATCCTGTTTTTATAAGATAAAAATAAGGTGATTTAATTTATGTAATTACAATAAGTTAGATTACGCGGTAAATAAATCGGTAGCACAAAAATCCGGATAATTCCGGATTTTTGCGTATTCATGGGGAAAAATGTCTTTTAATAAGTGTTTAATGATAGCTTTCAGAGCAAAAAATAACGCCCCTAAGGTGTTGTAATACGTAACAAAATATTTTTTCATCTCAACCCTTCCGGGGGCTTGCGTGTTGGATAAAGGCGAGTATGATTAGCGCGCGGACAAACGGGCTTTTCTTATCTTTACGAACTAAGCATTTTCAATACGTTTGCTCTTCACGTATAGTTTGCAAAGCATGTTGTCTGATAAAGGTAAGTTGCGGGATATTCAATGTTCAGTTGGCCAATACGGGTTTATTACGAAGATACCGATGCTGGTGGTGTGGTATACCACGGGCAGTATCTTGCATTTTTCGAGCGCGCCAGAACCGAAATGTTACGGGAACGGGGCTTTCATCAGCAGCGTCTGCTGGAAGAGCAGCTCGGCTTTGTGGTCCGCAAATTAACTATCGATTACCACCATCCGGCAAGGTTAGACGATCTGTTAGAGGTACGCAGTGAGATCACCGACATCCGTCGTGCGTCTCTGACATTTACGCAGACACTTATGCATAAAAACGGAACTCTTTTATGTCGCGCAGAGGTACTGGTCGCCTGCGTGAATATTTCTTTAATGAAGCCGGTAGCGCTTCCTGAGTCTATTGTCGCGGAGGTTAAGCAGTGACTGACATGAATATCTGGGATTTATTCCTGAAAGCAAGTTACCTCGTGCAATTTATCATGCTGGTATTGCTGGGCTTTTCTGTTGCCTCGTGGGCCATTATTATTCAGCGCACCAAAGTCCTGAATGCGGCCACCCGTGAAGCAGAAGCGTTTGAAGACAAATTCTGGTCAGGAATCGAACTGTCCCGTCTGTATAAAGAAAGCCAGGCCCGCCGTGATGAACTGAGCGGTACTGAGCAGATCTTCTACTCCGGCTTTAAAGAATTTGCCCGCCTGCATCAGGCGAATGTGCACTCTCCGCAGGCGGTGGAAACCGGTGCGGCGCGTGCAATGCGCATCTCCATGAACCGTGAGATGGAAAATCTGGAAAACCACATCCCGTTCCTTGGTACTGTCGGTTCTATCAGCCCGTATATCGGTCTGTTCGGTACAGTATGGGGGATCATGCACGCCTTTATCGCACTGGGTGCGGTAAAACAGGCAACATTACAGATGGTGGCACCGGGTATTGCGGAAGCACTGATTGCAACAGCAATCGGTCTGGTTGCGGCAATTCCTGCGGTTATGGCATACAACCGTCTTAATCAGCGCGTGAATAAATTAGAACAGAATTACGACAACTTCAGCGAAGAATTTCTGGCGATTTTACACCGTCAGGCCTTTGCTACTGCTGATAAGAAATAAGGCAGGAGATTATCATGGCACGTCATCGCGGACGCCGGCGGGAGCTGAAATCCGAAATTAACATTGTTCCTTTACTGGACGTGTTACTCGTGTTGCTGCTGATCTTCATGGCAACAGCGCCGATCATCAGTCAGAGTGTGGAAGTGGATCTGCCGGATGCCTCCGATTCACAATCCGTTTCCACCAATGATAATCCGCCGGTGATTCTGGAAGTCTCCGGTGTCGGCCGCTACACCCTGGTCGTGAAGCAGGATCGTCTGGAACTGTTACCGGAAGAGCAGATCATTGCTGCGGCAAAACAGTATCTGGCTGAAGATCCGAAGACTATTTTCCTGGTCGGCGGTGCCAAAGATGTGCCTTACGAAGAGATTATTAATGGCCTGAATATTCTGAAACAGGCCGGAGTGAAATCTGTGGGCCTGATGACGAAGCCGATGTAAGGTTTGTTATGCAGATGTTTTCACTCAGAAGGTTAGGGAATTAAGCGTGGGAAAGCTGAAAGAGCGTAAAGATAAATTAAATCGTTCTGTCATCACCTCTGTGGTGTTGCATCTTTTGCTGATTGCGCTTGTGATCTGGGGATCCTTTGTAACCAAATCAGGGCTGACCGGCGGCGGTGAGGGCGGTCAGGTGATCGACGCCATTATGGTTGATCCGAACGCCATGGTTGAAAATTTTAACCAGCAGCAACAGCAGCAGGCCAACGCAAAACAGGCTCAGGCGCAGCGCGAGAAAAAGGCGAAGCAGCAGGAAGAAGAATTACGTCAGAAAGAACTGCGTGAGCAGGAGCGCTTAAAAGCAATTGAAGAAGAGCGCCTGAAGACCGAACAACAAGTTGAAGACCAGAAAAAACAGGCTGAAGAGCAGCAAAAACAAGCTCAGGAAGCCGTGAAGAAAGCCAAAGAAGAGCAAAAGCTGGCGGAAGAAGCCGCTGCCAAAGCTCAGGCTGAAAAAGAAAAAGTGATTAAAGAGCAGGCACTGGCGAAGAAACAGGCTGACGAAAAAGCTGCCGCACAGAAAGCCGCTGAAGAAGAAAAAGCCAAAGCCGAAAAAGCGGCTCAGGAAAAAGCAGCCAAGGCCGAAGCCGCTAAAGCGGAAGCTGCCAAAGCAGAAGCTGCCAAAGCAGAAGCCGCAAAAGCTGAAAAAGCAGCCAAAGACAAAGCAGCTAAAGAGAAAGCCGCCAAAGCCGCAGCGAAAAAACAGGCCAGTGAAGTCGATGACCTCCTCGGCGGACTGGCGTCCAACGCTCCGGGTACAGAAAGCGGCGGTGCATCCGCAGCCGGTCAGGGCGGTGGTAAGAAGAGCGGAACAAACTCGGATGGCGATATGAACGGTTATACCGCACAGGTCCGGTTAGCGATTCAGGCGAAGTTCTATAATGCGGATATGTACCGCGGTAAAACCTGTACGCTGGAAATTAATATCACTGATAAAGGTACGCTTATCAGTGTGAATGCGGTCGGTGGTGATGACGGTTTATGTCAGGCCGCACTCGCGGCGGCCAAACAGGCTCGTATTCCTGCGCCGCCGAGCAAATCGGTCTGGCAGCAGTTTAAGAATACCAAACTGGACTTTAAGCCGGAATAAGCTGTAATACAGCGTGACGAACCAGATATATCCGGGTATTAGTTTTTACTGTGGTATCTGGTTTTGGTTATGAACGTTTGTTAAAATACGGGTTTGATGCGGGCATTGGCGCAACGAGGGAGAGAGAATGAAGCAGGCAGTTAAATACATGCTCGGTTTTCTGATGCTGTGGGCGGCAGTTGCTCAGGCTGAAGTTCGTATCGAGATTACTCAGGGTGTTGATTCAGCACGTCCTATCGGCATTGTACCTTTCCAGGTCGCCGGCGGCGGCGCTGTACCGGAAGAAGTCGGCGCTATCATTGCTGCTGACCTGCGTAACAGCGGGAAATTTAACCCGATCGACCCTAACCGTATGCCGCAGTTACCGGGTACCGCGTCTGAAGTGGTTCCTGAGTCCTGGACGGCGTTAGGCATTGATGCTGTTGTTGTCGGCCAGGTTCAGCCGGGTGCTGACGGCAACTATCTGGTGAGCTACCAACTGGTGGATACCTCCGGTTCCCCGGGCAGCGTGCTTGCACAGAACCAGTTTAAAGTCACCAAACAGTGGCTGCGTTATGCGGCACACACTGCCAGTGATGAAGTATTTGAGAAATTAACCGGTATTCGTGGTGCATTCCGTACCCGGATCGCTTATGTGGTGGTTAAAAACAGCGGTGACTATCGTCACGAGCTGCGCGTGTCTGATTATGACGGCTACAACCAGTTCACCGTTCACCGTTCACCTGAGCCGCTGATGTCACCGGCATGGTCACCGGATGGCGAGAAACTGGCGTATGTTACCTTTGAGAGCGGAAGTTCAGCCCTGGTTATTCAGAATCTGTCCAGCGGACAGGTGCGTCAGGTTGCTTCATTCCCGCGTCACAACGGTGCACCGGCATTTTCACCGGACGGAACCAAACTGGCATTTGCGTTATCAAAAACCGGTAGTCTGAATCTGTATGTGATGGATCTCGGCTCAGGCCAGATGCGTCAGGTAACAGATGGTCGCAGTAATAACACCGAACCTTCATGGTTCCCGGACAGCCAGACGTTAGCGTTCACGTCTGACCAGGCTGGTCGTCCGCAGATCTATAAGGTTGGTATTAATGGCGGTGCGCCTGAGCGCCTGACGTGGGATGGGACTCAGAACCAGAATGGTGACGTCAGTGCTGACGGCAGTTTCCTGGTAATGGTCAGTTCAGGCGGCGGGAAACAGCATATCGCCAAACAAGATCTAGTAGCGAACAATTTCCAGATTTTAACGGATACGTTCCTAGATGAAACGCCAAGTATCGCACCTAACGGCACTATGGTTATTTATAGCTCCTCACAAGGTATGGGAACTATATTGCAGCTGGTTTCGACCGACGGGCGTTTCAAAGCGCGTCTTCCGGCGACTGACGGACAGGTAAAATTCCCTGCCTGGTCGCCGTATCTGTGATGCATTAAAAATATGTATGGCAAATTATAAAAGGATCAAAGAGATGCAACTTAACAAAGTGCTTAAAGGGCTGATGTTAGCTTTACCTGTTCTGGCTGTTGCTGCATGTAGTTCTAACAAAAACGACCAGGCGGATGCGGGCACTGTCGACAATGGCGCAAACGCCGGTATGTCTGCGGAAGAACTGGCACGCCAGCAGCTGCAGGAACTTCAGAACAACAATATCGTATACTTCGGTTTCGACAAATACGATATCTCTCCTGAATTCCAGCAAATGCTGGATGCACACGCTGCATTCCTGCGCAACAACCCTTCTTACAAAGTAACTGTAGAAGGTCATGCTGACGAACGTGGTACTCCTGAGTACAACATCGCACTGGGCGAGCGTCGTGCTAACGCAGCGAAAATGTACCTGCAGGGTAAAGGCGTTAACGGCGAACAAATCTCTATCGTTTCTTACGGTAAAGAGAAGCCGGCAGTTCTGGGTCACACCGAAGCTGACTACGCTAAAAACCGTCGTGCTGTAATCGTATACTAAGAGATATACATGAAAAGTAACTTCAGACGCCTGATGGTGAGTCTGTCGTTATTGATAGGTGTAGCGGCCCCCTGGGCCGCTATTGCTCAGGCACCCATCATCAATATCGGCTCAGGCTCCACTGATGACCGCCTCACGCAGCTCGAGCGTATTTCTAACGCTCATGGTCAGCTGTTAACCCAACTTCAGCAACAAGTCATGGACAACCAGCGCGATATCGACATGCTGCGCGGGCAAATCCAGGAAAGTCAGTACCAGCTGAATCAGTTGACAGAACGCCAACGCGAACTTTTCTCACAGGTGGATTCCCTCACCGGTGGCGGCAGTGCATCAACAGATAATACATCCGCGGCATCCGGTAATACGGACTCTGCGGGTACTGCCGCAACCTCAGCTCCTGCTGCTGCAAGTAAGGGCAATGAGAAAGATGACTATAACGCCGCGGTAAACATGGCGATGAACACCAAAGATTATGATGGTGCAATCAGCGCATTTCAGAGTTTTATCCAAAGCTATCCGAAATCCGGTTATCTTCCTAATGCCAATTACTGGTTAGGTCAGATGAACTACAACAAAGGCAAAAAAGATGACGCCGCGGCGTATTTTGCTTCTGTGGTAAAGAACTGGCCGAAATCCCAGAAAGCAGGGGAGTCCTTCTATAAAGTCGGGCTGATCATGCAGGAGAAAGGGGATAAAGCGAAAGCGAAAGCGATTTATCAGCAGGTTGTCGCAAAATATCCGGGCTCTTCCGGTGCGAAACTGGCTGAGAAAAAACTGGCTGGTTTATAACCGCCGGTTTATTTTTTTGCTCAGAGTATAGCCCCGACCGGAGAGTTTTTTGCTCAACCGGGGCTAAGTGAGTGAATTATAAGCGTTTGAATAAGTTAATTTGAAAAAATCGTTGCACCGGCCGGATAAATCAGTATTATATCGTGCCGTTGGCAAGAGAGTACGGGTCGTTAGCTCAGTTGGTAGAGCAG
>NZ_KV791711.1:0-273556 GCF_001807955.1 Morganella sp. HMSC11D09 | reverse complement strand
ACAGGTTCGAATCCTGTACGACCCACCATTTCAGAGTCCCTCAGCAGTATTACGATGGGTCGTTAGCTCAGTTGGTAGAGCAGTTGACTTTTAATCAATTGGTCACAGGTTCGAATCCTGTACGACCCACCATTCTCTTTTGCCCGAAATCTGATACGGGTCGTTAGCTCAGTTGGTAGAGCAGTTGACTTTTAATCAATTGGTCACAGGTTCGAATCCTGTACGACCCACCATCGTAACCATTTTCCCTCTGATTTTTGTTCTCCCCCGGCATCACACCGGCAATCACCCGTTTGTTATTATTCATTCTCCGGCGCAAGTAAATCATCGGCATTCAGCCGGTCAGTGACCAGTGCAATAATTTTATCTGCCAGCGTTATATCGATATCAAATTTCTGTGTTTCAATCACGCGGAGTGCCACATCGCGGTAGAGTGTCAGCATTGCCATATGCGCCCGTGCGGCACGGACACGATCACGGTTATCCAGTGTCGCCATAAAACGCCCGTACAGGCCCGGAGGCAGCCAGGTGCTCAGATGACGCCCCGCATACCAGACATCCTGTGTACCGTCACTACGAAGCAGCACATGCCACTCCAGCAGGGTGATCAGCCACTGTTTCATCGCCACATCCCGCAGCCGGGCAGTCCAGAGTTCATTGCGCAGATAATAAACCGGCACCTGTGAGGCTTCCAGCCAGAAGTTCTGCCAGTTTTCCAGGAATGTCTGTTGATCCGGCGGGGTAAGTACGGCAGCCGGATCGGCATACTCCGGTAACCCGGCAGTGAGACCGGTTTTATCCAGCAGAACGGCATAACCGCGCTGATAGATGCTGTCCAGCCCGTGTGCGGCCATCTGTGTGATACGTTTGCGGCCGGCCAGCACAAAATCAACTTTACGGCCTTTCTCATACAGAACCTGACAAGACGGCCAGCAGAGGCTGTCGTCTTCGCGTGAAGCCTCTTTGCGGATAATCAGCGGCACACCAAACCGGCTCAGCCAGCGGCTGTCCTGAAACAACTCATCATGACTGCTGCCGATCAGTTCGGCATTAATATCCGAAAAACGGTCTGCCTGGTTCTGGCGTGCCACAGAGCCGGTGATAATGACCGCATCGATACGGGGATCTAATAGGGCAAAAGAAATTATATTGTTTATAATTTGCTCAATTGATTCCATCTTACATCTCATTCATATAATTAATAGCTGGGCTGATAGTACGTCATAATCAAAAATAGCGGGAGAGTTCAGGTTAAAAAAACGTTATCATGTTTAGCATATTAAACAAATGCTGTTACGATGGGATGATTTTACTGAAAACAGCAGGGAAGGATACAGTTAACTAAACCTGTTATCAGTGGCTGACCGCCGGTGACAGGAAATATACTTAACACAGGTGACGGAATGGAATTTTTTGATATTAATAATATTCTCGTGGTGATCCCTTACTGGAAAGAAGGGTCTTATGCTCTGTCCTGGATTGAAGCGGTGGGAGCAACCGCCGGGTTGTTATGTATCTGGCTGGCAAGCCTGGAAAAAACAATCAATTATCTGTTTGGTCTGATTAACGTCACACTGTTTGCGGTGATTTTCTTTCAGATCCAGCTCTACGCCAATCTGCTGCTGCAGATTTTCTTTTTCGCCGCCAATATTTACGGCTGGTATGCCTGGAGCCGGCAAAATGAGAAAGCAGAAGCGGAGCTGAAAATCCGCTGGATGCCACTGCGGCAGACTGCCGTGATTGCGGCGGTTTCTCTGGCGGCGATTTTACTGCTGGCGCGTTTTATCGACCCGGTCTTTACGTGGCTGGCACAGAGCATGGTCAGTATACTGAATGCCGCAGGGGCTGATCTGGCAATGCCGGTATTGCTGCCCGATGCTTTCCCGTTCTGGGATGCAGCCATGACGGTATTGTCTGTGGTGGCGATGATCCTGATGACCCGCAAACTGGTGGAAAACTGGCTGCTGTGGGTGGTTATCAATATGATCAGTATTGTGATTTATGCCCTTCAGGGTGTGTACGCGCTGTCGCTGGAATATATTATCCTGCTGGGTGTGGCGCTCAACGGTTCGCGGATGTGGATAAAAGCAGCGAAGCAGCCGTAAAACTATTTTCAGTGCAATAACCGGGGGATTATAATGAGAGTCCGGTAATAATCGGATTCTCATTAATCAGCAATAAAAGGAAACGCCTGTGGCCGGTGGCAGCTTACTCGCACTACTCGATGATATCGCAACTGTACTGGATGATGTCTCTGTGATGACCAAAATGGCCGCCAAAAAGACATCCGGGGTACTGGGGGATGACCTGGCGCTGAATGCTCAGCAGGTGGCCGGTGTCCGCGCTGAGCGGGAGATCCCGGTGGTCTGGGCGGTGGCGAAAGGCTCCTTTCTCAATAAACTGATTCTGGTGCCGCTCGCACTGCTGATCAACGCCTTTGCTCCCTGGGCTGTTACGCCGCTTCTGATGGTCGGCGGGGCGTTTCTGTGTTTTGAGGGGGCGGAAAAACTGGCGCATAAGTTTCTGCATAAAGCCGGTGATGAGCCGGGTGAAACGGCGCCGGCGGAAGATTTTCAGATACCGGAAGAGTTGGCCGCATTCGAGAAACGCAAAGTCAAAGGCGCCATCCGCACCGATTTTGTGTTATCGGCGGAGATTATTGCTATCACCCTCGGTATTGTTGCCACCTCTCCCTTTATTAATCAGCTCGTGGTGTTGTCGGTGATTGCGATCATTATGACTATCGGGGTATACGGCCTGGTGGCCGGGATTGTCAAACTCGATGATCTGGGATTTTACCTGCAGAAGAAATCAGCCGCGCTGCTGAAAAAACTGGGTGACGGACTGATCCACGCCACGCCGTATTTAATGAAAACCTTATCAGTCGTCGGGACAGCGGCCATGTTTATGGTCGGCGGCGGTATTCTGACACACGGCATTCCGTTTATTCATAACCTGATTGAAAGTCTTGCTCAGCAGAGTGCACAACTCCCGGCACCCGGCAGCATATTGCACTTTATGACCCCGCCGGTTGCCAATTTATTGTTTGGTCTCGTCGCCGGTCTGGTGATTGTTGCGCTGATTACCGCTGTTAAGCGTATTAAAACTGGATTAGCGGCATAAATACCCTTCTCACGGGCAGCGGCTGATGAAGCCGCTGTTTTCCTTCTGATTCATAATAATTTGTCCTGTTGATCTGAATATTTTCGGGGTGAAAAATTAATTTCAATTCCGGCGGCAGCTAATTGTTTACAGCTTGTTGACAAGCAGTTAGATTAAAATAACGACAATAATGAAACGGGACACCGGAAGAGACGGGTTATGAATTATCAGAACGATGATGTAAAAATAAAAGAAATTCGGGAATTATTACCGCCAGTGGCGTTATTAGAGTCATTTCCCGCGACTGAGACTGCCGCAGACACCGTTCGCCGCACCCGTCATGCAATCCACGAAATCCTGGAAGGCCGGGATGATCGCCTGCTGGTCGTTATCGGGCCATGCTCAATTCACGACCCGAAAGCGGCGGTTGAATATGCGGATCGCCTGCTGACATTACGCAAAGAACTGAAAGGTGAGCTGGAAATCGTCATGCGCGTCTATTTTGAAAAACCGCGCACCACGGTCGGCTGGAAAGGGCTGATCAACGATCCGCACCTCGACCACTCTTTTGCCATCAATGATGGTCTGCGTATTGCCCGCAAACTGCTGCTGGATATCAATGATAAAGGCTTACCGGCAGCCGGTGAGTTTCTGGATATGATCACCCCGCAGTATCTGGCGGATCTGATGAGCTGGGGTGCTATCGGTGCCCGTACCACGGAATCTCAGGTACACCGTGAGCTGGCCTCCGGGTTGTCCTGCCCGGTCGGGTTTAAAAACGGTACAGACGGTACCATCAAAGTCGCCATTGATGCCATTAACGCCGCCGGGTCGCCGCACTGTTTTCTGTCCGTGACCAAGTGGGGACATTCGGCCATCGTGAACACCACCGGTAACGGTGACTGCCATATCATTCTGCGTGGCGGTAAAAAACCTAACTACAGCGCGGAAGATGTCAGTGCGGTAAAAGAAGGGCTGGCACAGGCCGGTCTGGCACCGCGTATCATGATCGATTTCAGCCACGCTAACAGCAGCAAACAGTACAAGCGTCAGATGGACGTGAGCACCGATGTGGCACAGCAGGTTGCCGGTGGTGAGAAAGCCATTATGGGTGTGATGGTGGAAAGCCACCTTGAGGAAGGGAACCAGAACCTGGAAGGTGATGCGCCGCTCGTGTACGGCAAGAGCGTGACAGATGCCTGCATCGGCTGGGAAGATACCGAAACCCTGCTGCGTCAGCTGGCAGATGCGGTAAAAGCCCGCCGCAGCTGATAGCACCAGAACTCCGGATCACAGAAAACAAAAAACCCTGACACTGTCAGGGTTTTTTTCACCAAAGAAAGCGGATTACTTCGCTTTACCCTGGTTAGCAACAGCAGCGGCTTTGGCAGCAATCGCATCCTGGTCGCCCAGGTAATAGCGGCGCAGCGGCTTCATGTTTTCATCAAACTCATACACCAGCGGCACTGCGGTCGGGATGTTCAGCTCGAGGATTTCATCTTCGCTCATGTTATCCAGGTATTTCACCAGTGCACGCAGGGAGTTACCGTGTGCAGCGATGATTACTTTCTCACCGGAAGCAACGCGTGGTTTGATAACATCAGTCCAGTAAGGCACAACGCGGTCGATAGTGATCGCCAGGCTCTCAGTGGCAGGCAGTTCGCTTTCTGCCAGTTTCGCATAACGCGGATCGTGGCCCGGGAAGCGCTCATCACTTTTTTCCAGTGCCGGCGGGGTAATGGCAAAACCGCGACGCCACAGTTTGACCTGCTCGTCACCGTATTTTGCAGCGGTTTCCGCTTTATCCAGACCCTGGAGTGCGCCGTAATGGCGTTCGTTCAGTTTCCAGCTTTTCTCAACCGGCAGCCACTGCTGGTTTACCTGATCCAGGATATTCCACAGTGTGTGAATAGCGCGTTTCAGTACAGAGGTATAGGCGAAATCAAAAGAGAAGCCTTCTTTTTTGAGTAACTGACCAGCCTCTTGTGCTTCAGCACGGCCTTTTTCAGATAACTCAACATCAGTCCAGCCGGTAAAGCGGTTCTCTTTGTTCCACTCACTTTCACCGTGACGTACAAGCACCAGTTTAGTTACTGCCATAGCGTAAACTCCTGTTGTGTTTCAGATAGGGGGTTTCAGAATTGAAACAGACCCGGCACATTGCCCATTATATTGGTCACCGGCGCCTTTCGGCAAACTTTCCGCACAGGTATTTCCGCCGGGGCCTGTGCGGAAGAGATCAATTCCGTCCTGTTTACCGGATAGTGTATACCAAAACTGAATCGATTCCGCTATAAATGTTTACGCAAAGTGTGATACACAGGAAAAAACGGTTTTTTACGCCACCTTAAACGGCCAGGTAAAAAACAGCAGATGGCAGAGGTTCAGCGCGAAGTGAAACCCTGTCGCCACCCACAGCCGTCCGCTCCACATCCAGGCCAGCCCGTAGATAACCCCTGCCAGACCGGCAAAGACAACCAGCAGCGCTCCTCCGGCAATATGTGCCAGGCCGAAGACAGCGGCTGCAATAAACAGCGCGGCATACGGCGGCAGATACCGGGAAAGCACCTGCTGAATAGCCCCCCGGAACAGCGCTTCCTCTGCGAGGGAGACAAAAAACAGATTCGCCAGCATAAACGCCGGCAGCCAGCGCGGCAGATGCGGTTCAAACCCCAGTCCGCCAAGCGTGGTTGCCAGTAACAATAGTGCAGGTACGGAGAAAGCCAGTAACAGCCAGTGCAGGCGGGTGGCCCGGCGCAGCGGCGCGGTGACAAAAAGCTGCGGAATGATGATGATCAGCACAAACGGAAGCAGTGCTTTATCGGCATTAAACCAGAAAGAATAGGGCGGACTGTGCGGCCCGGCAGCCTCCGGCGGCATCCAGCGCAGGTTGTGGAATCCCGGCAGCAGGTGAAAAGCCAGACCCGGCACGACGGTGATCACCAGTAGTGTCAACAGTACACGCTGCCATGAGCGTGGTGCGGTATAAGGCCGTGCGACAGCCAGAAGGATAGCAAACCACAGGGTGAGCAGGGCATGCCAGTCCATCACACCGGTAAACAGGGCGCTGATGGTGGCAGCCAGAAGTGTTGCCAGTGACAGTGTCCGGTGAAATTGTAATAACAGCAGAGATAATGCAAGTAAAAGCCAGGTCATGGAATTGTGTCAGAGAATCAGAAAAGGAGTGAGCAGGGTAAAAGAGAAGTCAGTGATGCGCCAGTAAAAAAAGCAGACTGATAATGATTCTTAATCAGATTATTCTTAATAACAGACTGAATACATTCAGAAAATAACGGCTGTTTCCGGTGCAGTAAAAAAGTAAAACAGCCGTTTGATAAAAAGATTACAACGTATTGATTTCGTAACGATAACTACCGTTATCAGGAATAAATGCCAGCCGCCGGTTGATACAGGCCGGGGTATCCTCACTGTGATGGCTGACAAACAGCAGCTGGGTATCACCACGGCTTATCATAATATCGATAAAACGCAGCACCAGCAGGCGGTTGAGTGTATCCAGCCCCTGTAACGGCTCATCAAGGATCAGCATTGCAGGGTGTTTTACCAGGGCCCTGGCAATCAGTATCAGCCGCTGCTGCCCCCACGACAGGCTGTGGAACGGAGCATCGCGGTACGCTTTCAGACCGAGCAGCGCCAGCCACTCATCCGCCAGTTTTACCTGCCGGTCTGACGGTTTCTGATAGAGCCCGACAGAATCGAAATAACCGGAAATCAGCGTGTTACGCACACTGATATTGACGCGGTAACTGAGGTGGATGCTGTTACTGACATACCCGATATGGCGTTTGATATCCCACACCGTTTCTCCGCTGCCCCGGCGGCGGCCGAACAGCGTCAGGTCATTGCTGTAGCCCTGCGGATGATCACCGGTGATCAGACTGAGCAGTGTGGATTTACCCGCGCCGTTCTCGCCGGTGATTTGCCAGTGCTCACCGGGCAGCACCTGCCAGGTCAGATCATTGAGGATGGGCTTATCGTTATAGCTGACACAGCCGTGATTGAGGATCACCCGCGGAATATCCGGCGCAAGGCGTTCTGCGGACGGGTCATCCCGCTCCGGCAGCGTCAGATGCTCTGTCTGCTCACTACGGGCCAGCTGTGCCTGTAATAGTGCGGATAAGGTATCCGCTGGTGCCAGCACACAGTCTGTCAGCAGCCCGGCGCGGGTGATAAAGTCCGGAATATCACTGAAACGGTTGAGGATCAGAACAACCGTCAGCCCGCCCTCTGCAAGCTCTGCCAGCATCTCACTGAGCATACGGCGGGAATCGGTATCCAGCCCGTCATAAGGCTCATCCAGCACCAGTAAATCCGGCTCTGTCATCAGTGCCTGACACAGCAGGGTTTTGCGGGTTTCACCGGTGGAAAGGTATTTAAAGCGGCGTGACAGGCGATCAGAAATCCCGAACTGCGCCGCCAGCTGCAGGCAGCGCTCATTATCACGATGCTCCGCCTGAATAATCTCAGCGGTGGTACGGCCGTTATCGGTGTCATCGCCATCCATCAGGTCGGTATTATTGCGGTTCCACTCTTCATCAATCAGCGCCTGTAATTTCTCAAACGCGACCAGAACCGGACGGCGGAAAGTGTTGCTCATCTCCCCGGAAAGCAGCGGAAGTTCCTGAATCAGCGCGCGGGCAAGGGCAGATTTTCCACTGCCGTTAGTGCCGATAAAGGCGTGGTGCTGACCGCTTTCCAGCTGTAATGACGGAACAGAAAGCTGTTTATCCGCGCTTAACCGGAAGACCCCTTGTGTGATGTGCAGATATGCCATAGTGAACAGCCTTATTATTAGTTTAATTATTCCCCAGAAATAAGCGGAACCGGCAGGGATGTCAAGATATGGCACCGGTGTTACATCCCGTATCATGAAAAGAAGATCTGCTTCACAGAAACGTCATCATTCAGTCTGCTGTTTTTGTTATACTTTTTGGTACAGAAATCAGGGCATCACGGAAATTAACCGGAAGAGGGTGTTATGGTGAGAACAGGATTAAAATATTCGGTGCTGGCATTACTGATCAGCGGAACGGTCAATGCCGCGACAGTGGATCTGCGGGTGATGGAAACCTCGGATATTCACAGTAACTTAATTGACTTTGATTATTTCAAAGACAAACCGACAGAGCAGTTTGGTCTGGTCCGCACCGCCGGTTTAATTAAAGCGGCAAAAGGTGAAGCCACCAACGCAGTATTAGTGGATAACGGGGACTTAATTCAGGGCAGCCCGCTGGCGGATTATATGGTCAGTAAAGGGTTAAATGACGGTGAAGCCCATCCGGCACATAAGCTGATGAATACCATGGGTTATACCGTCGGAAACTTCGGTAACCATGAATTTAACTTTGGCCTGGATTATCTGAAAAAAGCCATTGCCGGTGCGGATTTTCCGTATGTGAATGCCAATATTATTGATGAGAAAACCGGTAAGAATCTGTTTACCCCTTATATTATCGTTGATACCCCGGTTAAAGATCGCGACGGCAAAGAGCATGTGATTAAAATCGGCTATATCGGTTTTGTACCGCCGCAGATCCTTATCTGGGATAAAGCGAATCTGGAAGGAAAAGTCCGTGTCAATGATATTACGGAAACCGCGAAAAAATTTGTGCCGCAAATGAAGGCAGAAGGTGCGGATTTAATTGTCGCTATTCCGCACTCCGGTTTTTCTCAGGAGCCGTATAAAGCCATGGCTGAGAACTCGGTTTATTATCTCAGTGAAGTACCGGGTATTAATGCCATTATGTTCGGTCACTCGCACGGTGTATTTCCGGGCAAAGACTTTGCGGATATCAAAGGCGTTAATATTGAGCAGGGAACCGTTAACGGTATTCCGGCAGTGATGCCCGGCCAGTGGGGGGATCACCTCGGCGTGGTGGATCTGGTGCTGAATAATGATGACGGTGCGTGGAAGGTGGCGGATGCCAAAGCACAGGCGCGTCCGATTTATGACAAAGTCAATAAAAAGCCGCTGGTGGTACGGGATGACAAGCTGGCTTCTGTGATTGATGAGCAGCACAATGCGACCCGGACCTTTGTCGGCAAACTGATTGGTAAATCACCGGATAATATGTACAGCTACCTTGCCTTGCTGCAGAGCGACCCGACGGTGCAGATTGTGAATAATGCACAGACTGATTATACCCGCCGCTTTATTCAGGGCGATCCGGATCTGGCAGATTTACCGGTGCTGTCAGCGGCTGCACCGTTTAAAGTGGGCGGACGCAAAAATGCCCCGGCGGATTTCGTCGAGGTGGAAAAAGGGGATATGACGTTCCGCAACGCGGCGGATCTCTATCTCTACCCGAATACGCTGGTGGTGGTGAAAGCGACCGGTGCGGAAGTGACCGAATGGCTGGAGTGCTCCGCCGGGATGTTCAATCAGATTAACCCGCAGTCAGAGGCACCGCAGAGCCTGGTCAACTGGGATGGTTTCAGAACCTATAATTTCGATACCATTTCCGGGATCAACTATCAGATAGACCTGACACAACCGGCAAAATATGATGTGGAGTGCCAGACAGTCAATCCGCAGGCCAACCGTATCAAAAATGTGACTTATCAGGGTAAGCCGATTGATCCGAAAGCGGTTTTCCTGGTTGCCACCAATAACTACCGTGCTTACGGCGGAAAATTTGCCGGTACCGGTGACAAACATATTGCGTTTGCCTCACCGGATGAAAACCGCAGTGTGCTGGCCGGTTATATCGCGGCAGAAACCAAAGCGAAAGGTGCGGTATCAGCGCAGGCTGAGCAAAACTGGACATTTGTGCCGGTGAAAACGGATAAGAAATTAGATATCCGCTTTGAAACTTCACCGGGCGATAAAGCCACACAGTTTATTAAAGAAAATGCCCATTACCCGATGACCCGGGTCGGGACGGATGATGTGGGTTTTGCGGTTTATCAGGTTGATTTAACAGCGAAGTAAGCAGTTACTCACGAAAGCCGCCGTCAGCGGCGGCTTTTATCATCATTTTTATCAGCATAATGTGGCAATAATCACCTGGTCCGCATTAAACAGCGCGGTGACGTCATCACCTTCTTTCAGTTGCTGCCTGTCGGCATCCTGATTATCCAGGGTGGAGCATAATTGTGCGCCGCCGGTCAGTGTCACCATCACCTCGCTGTTTTCCGCACCTCTGGCAACGGAACAGATACGTCCGCTCAGACGGTTGTCATAATCCGTGCTGTTTTCTGCGGATTTGCTGATTTTCACCCACGGCGCTTTAATCAGAGTAAGTACTTCTTTACCGACTGATAAGCCCAGCCGGTTGGCACTCTGTTCCGTCAGGGCAACGGCAAGTTCGGTCTTTTTATCCGCCAGCAGGACATTCACATGCTGCTGCACATGAGAATGGTTGCGCGACATAATTGTGCCGAAGAACTGGTTACGGGCACTGGTCTGCAATGAGAAGCGGGAGATGGCCGCCAGCAGGCTGTCGAGGGGCAGCGAATCATCCTTAAGAACATCAAAGGCTTTCTGCTGGATCTGTGCCAGCAGATCATAAAGCTGAAGTAAGCGCTCACCATAGCGTGTCAGTGTCGCGCCGCCGCCGCCTTTGCCGCCGGTGGCCCGGTCAACAATGGTTTCCTCGGCAAGCTGGTTCATCTCATTGATGGCATCCCAGGCACTTTTGTAACTGATTCCGGCCAGTTTTGCCCCCTGACTGATGGAGCCGGTGGCTCTGACCTGTTTGAGTAAGGAAATCCGCCGCGGATCGGCAAATAAATGACCTTCTGATTTCAGTGTTAATAAAATATCCAACGGAAAATACCCCGTATATTAATCAGACAGAATCACCGGCGCAGTCTCTCCGCCCGGTGCGGCTTTACTTTCCGGTTAGTGTAGCAAACTGCGTTTTTTTTTCATCTGCCAATATGGCGGTTTAAGTTTACTTAAAAATTCATGAACCGGATAAAAACAGGTATGGTATAGGAATTGATTATCAGCCAGAGATTATTTCATGCAGAATGTATTATTTCGTCTTCATCAGGCAGTCAAGGATTCCCCGGAACCGGAAGGGGCTGAAACAGAAGAATTTGCCCGTATGCTGGCAGAACAGCCATTCTGGGCTGAATCACAGGATCATGAAAGTGGCGGACAAATTGGTCTGGCATTCACTCAGGGGGAAGATGATGAAGAACCTCTGCTGCTCGTTTATATGCGTGATGATGGCGGTCATGAAGCACCTGCAAAAGTCGCGGAAGAAATGGCATCCGGTGAGCGGGAATATACCTGGCTGCCGGGCGCGTTTTTACTGGGACTGAGCAGGAAAATTGATTTCACACTGTGCATCATCGGTGAGGATGGGCAAACCCTGCCACTGAACAGCCAGTTTATGAAAATGATGTTTCTCTATATTCAGGAGCTTTACCGCGAAGACGATAAAGGTGAAACACCGGTACAATCCCCGGCTGCCCCTGTCTCACCACGCAGCAGTATTGTGGAAAAACCCGGCAGTGCCGGAAAAGTGATAGGTTTTCTGATTCTGGCGGCGGCTATTGTGGCGGTTGTTTACTTTATGCAGACCTGACAGCACGAATCGCCATGCTTTCCGGGGTGTGATTTATATAGAATAGCGGCCATTATGACGCTATTATAGTCATGCTGAATATCCTTTTCGCCTGATATAAAGAGATTAAGTGCTATGTTTGAGTTAGTTAAAAGTTTAGGTTTCGCACTGTTAATGGTTCCTGTTGTTATGACAGGCCTGGCGGCTCTGATCTGGGGATTAGGTGAAATTTTCAACCTGATTTCAAAAGGTGAGCGCCGCGAAAAGCAGCTCTGATTATACCGTATTCAGGATTACCTGCGTTCGCGGGTAATCCGTCTTTGTTTCTGTTTTCCCGCTCATTATCTGCGTAATTCCCCTCATTTTATATTGTTTTCCGCTTAACTGCCGATAGTGGGATAAACCTCCTTTCATTTTTCGTTGTATCTTGTTATATACAACGGGTTAATCCTAATCTATCCTGGTGGAAAAAATGAAAAAACAGTTCAGTAAGTTATTGGCCGGTGTTGTTATCTCTGCTGCTGTCATGAGTCAGGCATGGGCCGCTGAAAAAGTGACCGTATTTGCTGCGGCATCACTGACAAATGCGGTTGATGAAATCTCGGCAAAATATAAGCAGGAGAAAAAAGGTGAAGTGGTCGCGTCTTATGCGTCTTCTTCCACCCTGGCCCGTCAGATTGAAAATGGTGCTCCGGCAGATATCTTTATTTCTGCTGACCAGAAATGGATGGATTATGCCCAGGAGAAAAACCTGATCATCAATGACACCCGTAAAACCCTGCTGGGTAATGAGCTGGTGCTGATTGCCGCGAAAGACAGCAAAATTGATAAAGTTGATATTAATAAGCAGACTGACTGGGTTAAATTACTGGATGGCGGCCGTCTGGCTGTCGGCGATCCTGATCATGTGCCGGTTGGTATCTATGCACAGGAAGCCCTGGAAAACCTGGGTGCCTGGAAAGTCGTTGATCCGATGCTGGCCCGCACCAATAATGTGCGCAGCGGCATGGCGCTGGTGGAACGAGGTGAAGCGCCGCTGGGTATTGTGTACGGCTCTGATGCGGTTGCCAGTGATAAAGTGAAAGTGGTCGGTATTTTCCCTGCAGATACCCATAAACCGGTTGAATATCCGATTGCTATCCTGAAAGATCGCAATAATGCCGATGTTAAAGGTTTCTATGATTACCTGCAGACACCGGAAGCAAAAGAGATCTTCAAACGTTACGGTTTCAGCCCTCTGTAATAAGTAAGGACTAACAGACAGCGATGTTGAATGAGTATGAATGGCAGGCGGTCATCCTCAGCCTGAAAGTATCAACGGTCGCCGTGGCAGCCAGTCTGCCGTTCGGCATACTGATGGCATGGGTACTGGTGCGCTGCCGTTTTCCGGGCAAGTCGCTGCTGGACAGTCTTATCCACTTACCACTGGTGTTACCGCCGGTGGTAGTGGGTTATCTGCTGCTGATCAGCATGGGGCGCAAAGGCATTATCGGTGAGTGGCTCTATAACTGGTTCGGTTTCAGTTTTACCTTCAGCTGGCGCGGTGCCGCGCTGGCTGCGGCTGTGGTGGCTTTTCCGCTGATGGTGAGGGCTATCCGCCTGGCGCTGGAAGCGGTGGATATGCGCCTGGAGCAGGCGGCACGGACACTCGGGGCTTCCCCGTTGCGGGTCTTTTTCACCATCACACTGCCGCTGTCGCTGCCGGGGATTATTGTCGGTACCGTGCTGGCATTTGCCCGTTCGCTGGGGGAATTCGGCGCGACAATCACCTTTGTTTCCAATATTCCGGGGGAAACCCGGACTATCCCGCTGGCCATGTACTCCCTGCTTGAAACGCCGGGGGCGGAAATGGACGCAGCGCGGCTCTGTATTATCGCTATTGTTCTGGCACTGGCTTCACTGCTGGCCTCGGAATGGCTGACCCGCTGGGGACGCAAACGCCTGGGGGTTGCCGCATGTTAGTGCTTGATTTTGAACAACAGCTCGGTGATTTATCCATGGTGATCAATACCGAACTGGCCAGTGATCGTATTACCGCTGTCTTCGGGCTCTCCGGGGCAGGGAAAACCTCCTTTATCAATGTGATCGGCGGGCTGACAAAACCGCAGAAAGGGCGGATTGAGCTTAACGGTCACACACTCGTCAATATTGAAAAACGTATCTGTCTGCCGCCGGAAAAACGCAAAATCGGCTATGTCTTCCAGGATGCACGCCTGTTTCCCCATTACCGGATAAGAGGCAACCTGCGCTACGGCATGGCACGGGGGATGGAAGATCAGTTTGACAGTATTGTGGAACTGCTGGGTATCGGGCATCTGCTGAACCGCCTGCCGATGACCCTCTCCGGCGGGGAGAAACAGCGGGTGGCGATTGGCCGCGCGCTGCTGACCGCACCGGATATCCTGCTGATGGATGAACCGCTGGCGTCTCTGGATCTGCCGCGCAAACGCGAACTGCTGCCGTATCTGGAAAAGATGGCACAGGATATCAGTATTCCGATCCTGTATGTCAGCCACAGCCTGGATGAGATCCTGCGGCTGGCGGAAGATGTGGTGATTCTGGAAAAAGGCCGCATTCTGGCACAGGGACCGCTGGAAGAGGTATGGGCAGGGGCGGCATTACGCCCGTGGCTGACACAGGAAAGTCTTTCAAGTGTACTGAGTGTCACTGTGCTTGAGCACCACGACCGCTACGCCATGACGGCCGCTGCTATCGGTGACCAGGTGCTGTGGGTGCCGCGTATCGCCGGTGAACGGGACACGCCGGTACGTGTGCGTGTCAGTGCGGATGATGTGTCCATTGCACTGGAAAAACCGAAAAGCAGCAGTATCCGCAATATATTACGGGCAAAAATCACGGAAATGTATGATGACGACAACGGGCAGACTGATGTGCGTCTGGCGGTCGGCAATCATTTCCTCTGGGCACGTATTACCGGCTGGGCGCGGGATGATTTGCAGCTGAAACCCGGACAATGGGTGTATGCCCAGGTAAAAAGCGTGTCACTGAGCCGCGAATTATAATTTATCTGAATATACGTACTTTTCATTAATAAAAGGGGCATTCATATTATTCTGATTGCCCTTGTGAATCACCGGCGATATATATTAACGCCGGTGCATCACTGACCCTGCCAGATTATTACAGAATATTCTCCGCACACGGAAACAAGTGTAAGACGTGCGTTATTGCATAAAAAACCACTGAGTCAGAGGGATAAAATGAAAAAAGCACTTTTCTTTTTATTACTGGGTATTTTCTCCGGCGGCCAGGCGCTGGCGGCAAATCAGCTAATGTGTTACACCTACCTGAAAAAAGTCAAAGATGTTGAAATCGAAAACTTAAAAGTCTGGTGCATCGGCACCACTGACGGCTCCCAGGGCGGAATGCGTATCCCTGATCTGCTCAGTATGGGATATAAAGTGGTGGCAACAGAAAGCTTCCCGTATCAGTATTCTGAGGGCGGCTATACTTATGATGGATCGAAATTACTGCTGATCGTCGAAAATGCAAAATTCCCGAATCAGAACCCGGCAGAAAAACCAAAAAATAACTGGAGTTTTGATAAGTATAAGTAACAGGTTTTATTCTCTGGCCAGCGGGAAATAAATAAAAACGCCTTTATTAAAAGGCGTTTTTTTATGGTCTATTACACTGTATTTATCAGCTGAGAATATGACGGCGTATCGCCTGCGCAATACCCGGCTGGGTATTATCCGGGATAATCAGGTCAGCGTGTACTTTGACTTCGTCTGCCGCATTACCCATTGCCACACCCAGGCCGGCGGCTGAAAGCATACTGATGTCATTATGGTTATCACCAAATGCCATCACATCTTTCATTGTCATTCCCTGAGATTCCACCCATTCCTGTAAACGGCGGCCTTTGCTGTTACCTTTGCGGGCAATATCCACCTGGTTTATCCACGACCACTCGCAGGACAGTCCCATATCCGCTTCCACAGCGTCGGTAAATTCACGCAGTTTGTTCAGATCATCTGAGCAGGTGGCGAATTTCCAGATAGTGTCAGCGCGATCAACCTCATCAAGAAAATTATTCACTTTGCGCATCACCGGACGCTGGTGCTCCGGCAGAGAAGCTGACCAGTTCAGTGTCCGCTCAATGGTGCTGCTATCAGTGTGATAAAGCATGGCATCCGAGATATACATCAGATGCTCGATATCCGTCTGTGCCAGGCGTTCGAGCAGCTGACGGGATTCACTGACACTCATCGGATCGGCGGAAAGCACTTTTTTCCCCGGATAATCGTACAGATAGGTACCGTTACAGCAGATAGCCGGTGTATCGAGTTGCAATGTCTGATAAAACGGATGAATAGCAACGTGATGACGGCCGGTGACAATCAGCACCTGCACCCCGGCCGACGGGCTTCGCGGATGGCATCCAGCGACTCCTGTAATATATGTTTATCCGGATCGAGAAGTGTACCATCGAGATCAAATGCGAGGACGCGGTAAGACATAACAGGGAGCCCCTTGTATGAGTGTCAGAACCGGAATAACGGCGGGCATCAGGGAATATTATTGTATCCTGACGGCATCCTGAATGATTCCGGGCGGAGATAACTGATAATATAGCATGTTAATTGTTTCGCGATAAACGCTAAGTGCGGTATTATTATACAGAAATGCTTACATTACCTGTTAAAAATCAAACGGGTAAGTGATGATATTAAGGAGCGCGAATGAAGCAGGTGGTTTATGTTGCCAGTACGGAAAGTCATCAGATTCATGTCTGGCAGATGAATGAACACGGTGAGATGTCACTGTTACAGACAGTATCAACGCCTGATCAGGTGCAGCCGCTGATCACCGCGCCGGATGGCCGTCATCTTTATGCTGCGGTCAAACCGGGCAATGCGGTGGCGACTTATAAAATCGCGGAAGACGGCAAACTCACACAAACCGGCCTGACGCCGCTCCCGGGCACTGCCGCCTATATCACCCTTGATAAAGCGGGGCGCACACTGTACGCCGCTTCTTATCATCAGGGAAATCTGGCGGTACTGCCGATCCGCGATAACGGTATTCCCGTCCGTGCAGTGCAGGTGATTGAGGGATTAAAAAATCCGCATTCCGCCAATATTGCGCAGGATGGACACACACTGTTTGTGCCGTGCCTCGGGGAAGATCACATCCGCGCTTACACGATTGAGGAAGACGGACGCTTAACTGAACGTCACGCCGATATGCTGACGGTTGCTGCCGGTGCCGGGCCGCGCCATATGGCGTTTCATCCGGCAAAGCATGTGGCGTATTGCCTGAATGAATTAAATGCGACCATTAATGTTTACCGCGAATGGGTGAAAGTCCGTGAAATTCAGTCTGTCGATATGATGGCGGATGATTATTCAGGACGACGCTGGGCAGCCGATATTCATATCACGCCGGACGGGCATCATCTCTATGCCTGTGAGCGGGCATCAAGTGTGATTAATCACTACCGGGTGTCGGATGACGGCGGTCATCTGCAACTGGCGGGGTGTTATCCGACTGAAACTCAGCCGCGCGGTTTTGCGGTGGATAACAGCGGGCGTTTCCTGATCTCAACCGGACAGCTTTCTCACCATGTGGCGGTTTCCCGGATTGATGCGATTACCGGCGAATTGCACCTGATAAACCGCTATCCGGCAGGAAAAGGGCCGATGTGGGTGACGGTGCTGACGCTGAAATAACAGTGCTCAGGTAGTTTTCTGTTACTCCGGAGCCCGGCGGGTAACGGGCAAAAACGAAAAGTCGCTGTAAACACATCCCTGTGCGCTCAGGCGCGTCATCCATGACGCGCATGCTTTTCGTTTCCTTCGCCCGTTACCCGCTGTTAACCTGAACGGCGGAGTGATCAAATATGCCGGGATTTATGCCGTCACCTTATCTATCGCCTGCGTCAGTTTTTCCAGTTGTGCCGCTGTAATAATGTATGGCGGCATAATATAAATCAGCCGTCCGAACGGCCGTATCCACACACCGGCGTCAACAAAGCGGCGCTGTAATTCCGCCATATTGACCGGCTCTTCCGTTTCAATCACACCAATGGTGCCGAGTACCCGTGCATCGCGGACTCCGCTGCGGGATTTCAGCGGCAGCAGGGCGCTTTTCAGTTGTGTTTCGATCTCTTTTACCCGCGCTGCCCAGTCTCCGGACAACAGCAGATCAATACTCGCCACGGCGGTGGCACAGGCCAGCGGATTACCCATAAAGGTCGGGCCGTGCATAAAGCAGCCTGCATCACCCTGACTGATGGTGTCCGCAATATGGCGGGTGGTGAGGGTGGCGGAGAGTGTCATATAACCGCCGGTGATGGCTTTTCCGAGACATATAATGTCCGGAGATATACTGGCGTGTTCACAGGCAAACAACTTTCCGGTGCGTCCGAATCCGGTCGCGATCTCGTCACAAATCAGCAGGACATTGTAGTGATCACACAGTGATCTTACACCTTTCAGATATTCCGGATGGTAAAAGCGCATCCCGCCCGCACCCTGGACAACCGGCTCCAGGATCACAGCCGCGACCTCATGATGATGCTGTGCCAGCAGGTTTTCCACGGAATGAAGATCCTCCGGACGCCATTCTTCATCAAATCCGCACTGCGGTGCATCCGCAAACAGATGATCCGGCAGATAGCCCTGCCAGAGTGAGTGCATGGAGTTTTGCGGATCACACACTGACATCGCGCCGAATGTATCGCCGTGGTAGCCGTGACGCGGGGTGATTATCCGGTGGCGTTTTTCGCCGCGTGCCTGCCAGTACTGCAGCGCCATTTTCAGCGCCACCTCTACCGCGACAGAGCCGGAGTCGGCAGGAAACACGCATTCCAGCGGCTCAGGTGTGATATCCACCAGGCGGCGGCACAGTGCAACGGCAGCCGGATGGGTGATCCCGCCGAACATCACATGTGACATCTGTGACAGCTGTTCAGTCACCGCCGCATTCAGTACCGGGTGATTATAGCCGTGGATAGCCGCCCACCAGGAGGACATACCGTCAACCAGTTCGCGGCCGTCTGCGAGTGTCAGCACCGCACCGTGTGCCGACACCACCGGATAGACCGGCAGCGGCTGAGTCATTGATGTATAAGGGTGCCAGATGTGGCGGCGGTCAAAATCCGCATCATCAGCCGAAAAGGCGTGACCTGAAATATTCCCTGAAAAAGCCATTATGTAAACCATTTCAACGCAAATAAAGTTGACATGATAATGCTGATATTTAAACTGGCAACACTTTTTTATCGGGAGTTACAGTTATGAGTCAAGGTCGTCAGTGGACATTAAAAGAAGCCAATGCATTGTTTGAAAAACCTTTTTTTGAACTATTGTATGAAGCTCAGACCATACATCGCCAGCATTTTGACCCGCAGCAGGTGCAGATCAGCACACTGCTTTCCATCAAAACCGGGGCGTGTCCGGAAGATTGTAAATACTGTGCGCAGAGTGCGCGATACAAAACCGGACTGGAAAAAGAGCGTCTGATGGAAGTACAGCAGGTGGTGGAGACGGCGCGTAAGGCGCGGGCCGCCGGTTCGACCCGGTTCTGTATGGGCGCGGCATGGAAGAATCCCCATGAGCGCGATATGCCGTACCTGGAAACCATGGTGAAAGAAGTGCGGGCGCTGGGTATGGAAACCTGCATGACACTCGGTATGCTGAACAGCTCACAGGCGGAGCGCCTTGCCAAAGCGGGTCTGGATTACTATAACCACAACCTCGATACCTCGCCGGAATTTTACGGCTCGATTGTCACCACCCGGACCTATCAGGACAGACTGGACACCCTCGACAATGTACGGGACGCGGGGATCAAAGTGTGCTCCGGCGGGATCTTAGGGCTGGGTGAAGCGGTGCGCGACCGCGCGGCGATGCTGGTACAGCTGGCGAATCTGCCGAAAGCACCGGAAAGTGTACCGATCAACATGCTGGCGAAAATCAAAGGCACGCCGTTTGAGGATAATGAGGAAGTCGATCCGTTTGATTTCGTCCGCACCATCGCTGTTGCCCGCATTATGATGCCAACGTCTCATGTGCGCCTCTCCGCCGGTCGTGAAATGATGAATGAACAGACCCAGGCGCTTTGCTTTATGGCGGGTGCGAACTCCATTTTCTACGGCTGCAAACTGCTCACCACCACCAACCCGGAAGAAAATACCGATATTGCCCTGTTTAAAAAGCTGGGGATCAAACGCGAAGCCATCCATGTTACCCGGGGTGACAATGAAGAGACGGATTCTTTATTGGATGCCATCAGCCACAGCGATGACGAAAAATTCTATAACGCAGCCCTGTGAGCCGTACCATGTGGCAGACTTTTCTCTCTGAGCGCCTGCAGCAGGCGCAGGAACAGGATGCGGTACGCCGCCGCGAGGCCAATGACGGCGCGGACGGGCGCACCCTCCTGATTAACGGCAGACGTGCCGTGAATTTCTCCGGTAATGATTATCTCGGCCTCAGCCGCCACCCGGCGGTGATCCGCGCCTGGTGTGACGGTACCCGGCAATACGGTGTGGGCAGCGGCGGATCCGGTCATGTCACCGGTTACACCACGGCACACCGGGACCTGGAGCAGATGCTGGCGGAGTGGCTCGGGTTTGATCGGGCGATCTTATTTGTCTCCGGTTTCAGCGCTAATCAGGCGGTGATCACCGCACTGATGCAGCGCGGCGACCACCTTATCTGCGACAAACTCGCTCACGCCTCCATTATGGAAGCGGCGATGCATTCACCCGCTGAATTCAGCCGTTTTCATCATAATGATACCGCCCATCTCAGTATCCGGCTGAGCCGGACTGAAAACAGTACCGGCAAAACCCTGGTGGTCACTGAAGGGATCTTCAGTATGGACGGGGATGCCGCGCCGCTGGCGGCGATCCTGCCGCTCACCCGGCAGCATAACGCGCGGCTGATGGCGGATGATGCGCATGGTATCGGTGTCTGCGGCCGTGAAGGGCGGGGCAGTTGTGATGCGGCAGGAATACGCCCGGATATTCAGATTGTCACCTTCGGCAAAGCGGTCGGGGTCAGCGGCGCGGCGGTGCTGTGTGATGCACAGACGGCGGATTATCTGACGCAGTATGCCCGTCATCTTATCTACAGTACCACCTTCCCGGCGGCACAGGCGTGCGCCATTCAGGCGGCGGTGCGGGAAATCCGCCGTGGTGACGGATTACGGGACACACTGGCGGAAAATATCCGCTTCTTTCGTGAGCGGGTGGCGCATCTGCCGCTGCAGTTACTGCCGTCCGCCTCGGCGATCCAGCCGCTGATCGTGGGGGATAACCGTGCTGCTCTGGCACTGTCGCACTATTTACAGGAGCGCGGCCTGTGGGTGAAAGCTATCCGTCCGCCGACCGTACCGCCGAATACTGCCCGTCTGCGCATCACGCTGACCAGCGCCCATCACCGCGACGATATCACACAGCTTACGGAGGCGCTGGATGCATTCTGCCGTCACTACCGCCCCTGTGAATAAAGCCGCTGTTGCCGCGGCTTTCGGACGTGCCGCCGGACACTATGACACCGTGGCGCACCTTCAGCAGAAAACCGGATACCATCTGCGCCGTCTGACCACACAGGGGCTTTCCGGGCTGTTATTACCGGAACTGCACGGGCTGGATGCAGGCTGCGGTACCGGGTTTTTCAGTGAACAGTGGAAAGCGGATTGCCGCTGTGTGACGGCGTTTGATCTCTCCCCTGACATGCTGGCACACGCCCGGCAGCAGCAGCGGGCGACCCGTTATGTGCAGGGGGATATCGAACAGCTGCCTTTTGCGGATAATCAGTTTGATTTTTGTTTCAGCAATCTGGCGGTGCAGTGGTGTGATTCACTGGCGGCGGCGCTGGCCGGACTGGTGCGGGTAACCCGGCCCGGTGGTGTGGTGGCGTTTTCCACCCTGCTCAGCGGGTCGCTGGACGAGCTGAATCAGGCGTTTTCCCGGGTGGACAGCAACCGTCACGCCAACGGTTTTCTCAGCCGTGAGGCGGTTTCCGCCGCCTGTCAGCCTTACCGGCATACTTTGTCAGAAGTGTGTTACCGGCTCTCCTTTGATTCTCTGCCCGCGCTGCTGCACTCCCTCAAGGGGATTGGAGCTACCCATGTTCATCAGGGACGTGCTGCCGGGCTGATGACACGCAATAAACTCATTCAGCTGGCGAATCATTATCCCGCCGAAGACGGCGTATTTCCGCTCAACTATCTTATTCAGTACGGAGTCATACATGTTGAAAAATAACTGGTTTTTAACCGGCACCGATACGGATGCCGGTAAAACCGTGGTCAGCTGCGCCCTGCTGCAAACGGCCCGCAACGCCGGTTTCTGCTGCGCGGGGTATAAGCCGGTAGCCTCGGGCAGTGAGATGACGGAGGAGGGGCTGCGCAACAGTGATGCACTGGCATTGTGGCGGCATACGGTACCGGCGGTCAGTTACGCGCAGATTAACCCCTATACCTTTGCCGAGCCGACATCACCACACATTGTCAGCGAACTGACTCAAACCCCGCTGGAATTTTCGGTGATGACTGACGGGCTGCATGCCTTAAATCAGCAGGCTGACTGGGTACTGACCGAAGGGGCGGGCGGATGGTTTACGCCGCTGTCGGCCACACAAAGTTATGCGGACTGGGCGGCACAAATGCGGATGCCGGTGATCCTCGTCGTCGGGGTGAAGCTCGGCTGCATTAATCACGCGTTACTGACTGTACTGGCGATACAGCAGGCCGGACTGACCCTGGCGGGCTGGGTGGCGAATGAAGTCACACCGCCGGGCCTGCGTCAGCCGGAGTATCTGGCGACACTGAACAACCTGATCCCGGCGCCGTGCCTGGGTGTGTTACCGCATCTGCCGGATCCGCTGAATCAGGACTTATCCGGTTATCTTTCACTGCCGGTTTCCGCGCACTGATCCTGCATCCGGACGGATCGTGCCGGGATCACGGCAAATCTTCCGGCCGGGTGTTTTTTATCAGGAAAAAATCCTGAATTATTTTTTCTCTTTGTGCTGAAAGTGACAATTTTATGACTGCACAATGTCACGCAACCATGCACCGGCAAACGACTTTATTAAGTTATCCACTATTCCTGTGGATAACCCTGTGTATTAACTTTAGAAAACTCACGCTATCCTTGCAGGAACGGGGCTTTCACTGACATTGTTGTAAAATCGGGCTTTTATGATTTATTCATAAATAACAATTAGATAAATAAAATCAAGGGTCCTCCGGCGTGAAAAATAGCAATTGGTCAGAGGGGCATCAGATTTCAGCATAATTTAAAATTGCAAGTGCTTTTTTTTTGGGGATAACTGTGGAAAGCCAATAAAATTTTCCCCGGTTTTGCAAGCAAAAAATCACAAAATAACGGATTTTTTCTGCCGGGGGTTGAAGCTGGTTTTTTATCCAGTATCATAGTGACCCTATTCGCGCAGGGGGGCCAATGAGCAAACTATTTAAACTGCATTCTGACTTTAAACCGGCCGGTGATCAGCCGCAGGCCATTGCAAAACTGGTTGAGGGCCTGGAAGACGGGCTGGCGCATCAGACGCTGCTTGGGGTAACGGGCTCGGGGAAAACCTTCACCATTGCCAATGTTATCGCCACGCTGAACCGCCCGACCATGATCATGGCGCCCAACAAAACCCTTGCCGCGCAGCTTTACAGTGAGATTAAAGATTTCTTCCCGGAAAACGCGGTGGAATATTTTGTCTCCTACTACGACTACTATCAGCCGGAAGCCTATGTGCCGAGTTCTGACACCTTTATCGAAAAAGATGCCTCAGTAAACGAACACATTGAGCAGATGCGGCTCTCCGCCACTAAAGCCCTGCTGGAACGGCGGGATGTGGTGGTGGTGGCGTCCGTTTCCGCTATCTACGGGCTGGGTGATCCGGACAGCTACCTGAAGATGATGCTGCACCTCACCGAGGGGATGATCATTGATCAGCGCTCGATCCTGCACCGCCTTTCCGATCTCCAGTACACCCGTAACGACCAGGCCTTTCAGCGCGGCACATTCCGTGTGCGCGGCGAAGTGGTGGATATTTTCCCTGCGGAATCTGATGATTACGCACTGCGCGTGGAACTGTTTGATGATGAGGTCGAGCGCCTGTCGCTGTTTGATCCGCTGACCGGCCATATCCATTATCAGGTGCCGCGCTTTACCGTTTACCCGAAAACCCACTATGTAACGCCGCGTGAGCGCATCATTGAGGCGATGGAAGGGATTAAAACGGAGCTGGCGGAGCGGCGCAAATTCCTGATCGACAACAACAAACTGGTGGAAGAGCAGCGCCTCGCCCAGCGCACTCAGTTTGATCTGGAAATGATGAATGAACTGGGTTACTGCTCGGGTATTGAAAACTACTCGCGCTATCTCTCCGGACGCAAATCCGGCGAGTCACCGCCGACCCTGTTTGATTACCTGCCGGCGGACGGCCTGCTGGTGATTGATGAATCCCACGTCACCATTCCGCAAATCGGCGGGATGTACAAAGGGGACCGTTCGCGCAAAGAAACCCTGGTGGAGTACGGCTTCCGTCTGCCGTCCGCACTGGATAACCGTCCGCTGCGTTTTGAGGAGTTTGAATCCCTCGCGCCGCAGAGCATTTATGTGTCCGCCACGCCGGGCAAATATGAAACGGAGAAATCCGGCTCTGATGTGGTTGAACAGGTGGTCCGGCCGACCGGGCTGCTCGATCCGGAAGTGGAAGTGCGTCCGGTGACCACTCAGGTGGATGATCTGCTGTCTGAAATCCGCATCCGCGCACAGAAAAATGAGCGTGTGCTGGTCACCACGCTGACCAAACGGATGGCGGAAGATCTCACCGAATATCTGGAAGAGCACGGCGAGCGGGTGCGTTATCTGCACTCGGATATCGATACGGTGGAACGTGTGGAAATTATCCGCGATCTGCGTCTCGGGGAGTTTGATGTGCTGGTGGGTATCAACCTGCTGCGTGAGGGGCTGGATATGCCGGAAGTGTCGCTGGTGGCGATTCTGGATGCGGATAAAGAAGGCTTCCTGCGTTCCGAACGTTCACTGATCCAGACTATTGGTCGTGCCGCCCGTAACCTGCACGGCAAAGCGATTCTCTACGGCGATAAAATCACTGACTCAATGGCGAGGGCTATTGAGGAAACCGAACGCCGCAGAGAGAAGCAGATGGCGTTTAACGAAGCAAACGGTATTGTGCCGAAAGGGCTGAATAAAAAGATTGGCGATATCCTTAAAATCGGCCAGCCGTCAGCCGGGGCGAAAAATAAAGGCAAAGGAAAAGCAGCCGCGAAAAGCAGCGATTATCAGCGTATGTCGCCGAAAGAGCTGGAAGTTAAAATTCAGGAGCTGGAAGCACAGATGTACCGCCACGCTCAGGATCTGGAATTTGAACAGGCGGCAGCGGTACGGGATGAATTACAGGGGCTGCGTGAGCAGTTTATTGCCAACTCCTGACGGGATCAGGGCAGCAGGGCGATGGTTTTATCCAGCGCACTCAGCAGCAGGCGGCGGTCATGGCGGTACGGTACATCCTGTGCCTCCAGGACCTCTCTGACAATCAGGCGGTCGCCGAGGTCGCCGGTATTGATATGCGGTGCGCACACCACTGCATCTATCCGTTTGCGGCCGATGCGGCTCTCAATCACGGCGATTTTTTCACTCAGGCTGAGGGATGCCGCAGCTGGGCTCAGTTCTTTGCCGAGATTCTCAATATAGATCATCGGCGCCTGATTAAAATTAATGGCTTTGGTGAAATCGGGCAGCAGCATCAGCGGCATCAGGCTGGTAAAGAAACTGCCCGGCCCGATAATAATCAGTTCTGCGCGGCAGATGGCATCCAGCGCCTCTTTGGTGGTTTTCACCGGCGGGGAAAGCTGTAACTCCTGCGGCGGGCAGGTCAGCTGATCGACATTCACTTCGCCGTACACTTCATGGCCTTCGCTGTCGATAGCCATCAGATCGACCGGCGTTTCTGACATCGGTATCAATTTAGCTTTGACTTTCAGCATATTGCGGATCAGATTGATCGCATCCAGCGGACGCACACTCATATGATCCAGCGCTTTGAGCATCAGATTACCGAGGTTGTGTCCCGCCAGTTCACCGTTACCGCTGAAACGGTATTCAAACATGGTGGAAGCAATCGACGGCTCCGTAATCATCTGATTGAGACAGTTGCGCATATCACCCCAGGCAATGCCACCCTCCGCCCGGCGGATCCGGCCGGTGGAGCCGCCGTTATCCGTGGTGGTGACCACGCCGGTCAGCCGCGATCCCAGACCGTTCAGGCAGGACATCACCCGTCCCAGCCCGTGGCCTCCGCCTAAAGCAACAACATGTTCCAGCGACGTGAGTGTGCGGTTTCCCATAGTGTTTATGCATTCCCTGAGTTTTCATATTTATTTGCGCGGTAATCTATCATAAAAACCAATTTTTCGCGTCACGATACTGAGATTTATCAAACTCCGGTCAATCATAAAGATAAATTATCTTTTTGCTGCGTACTTTTACGTGTGATTCAGAAGTGGCAGCGGCAGGGAAGTCATGGTATGAGTGAATGCGGTGACTGAAAGCATCACAAATAAACATCAATAACAAAAATCAATAAATGACAGGAAGAACATCATGAATGACCTGACGTGCACCATTCCGGTGCTGGAAACTGACCGTCTGATCCTGAGTGCCCACCGCAGAGAAGATCATGCGGCGGTTGCTGATATGTGGTCAGATACGGTGGTAACGCATCATGTTATGGCAGGACAAATCTCCACACCGCGTGACAGCTGGATGCGGATGCTGGCGTATCTCGGGTTGTGGCCGCTGCTGGGCTATGGTTACTGGGCGGTCAGGGAGAAAAGCACCGGAGAGTATATCGGGGATATCGGTTTTGCGGATTTTTACCGTGAAATGGAAAAAGACATCAGCCACTATCCGGAAGCGGGTTGGGTGTTTACAAAGCGGGCACACGGTAAGGGCTATGCCGGTGAAGCATTGGGAGCCATACTGAACTGGCTGAAAGAGGTGCGCGGTATTAATGAATGCGTGTGTATTATTGCTCCAGAGAATAAACCCTCCATCCGGCTGGCAGAGCGTAACGGATTCCGCCCGCAGGAGACACTGAGAATGAATCATAAATCCGTTATTTTCTATCACGTTACACTGGACTGACCGGGCCTGCTATACCTGTGTCAGATCAAGAAACCGGTAAATAATTTTCCTGTCAAACCGCCGTATTTCCGGCGGTTTGCTGTTTATTATTTATTCAGTAATCTATAATGTATTTGCTAATTAATTGAAAAACTGTGTGAAATTTTCGTTATCCGGCGTATCCGTTCCTTTTCCCGGAGGCCCGGTAACTCGTTGTATAATAAGATATATAGCGTATTTATCATGGTAATTCCCGCAGGGCAACGCTAGAATCAACTCACTTAGCGTGGTTATTAACAGCATTAATGACAACGATTAACTCCTAGCCTTCACACCTACGTTTCAGGTCGGAACCGGAAATAGGGTGAGCTGGCCGTGACACTCACGAGTGCCACCAGGGTGCAGGATAGAAATGTCCGCATCTCCCGTATTTGGAAAGGTGTTATGACTGAACAACTGACAGATCCCTTTGCGCGCAAATTTTACTATCTGCGCCTCTCCGTGACAGACGTTTGCAATTTCCGTTGCAACTATTGTCTGCCTGATGGTTATAAACCAAACGGACACAAATCCTTTCTTTCTCTCGGCGAAATCCGCCGGGTGACCCGCGCGTTTGCTCAGCTGGGCACGGAAAAAATCCGTCTGACCGGCGGTGAGCCGACCATGCGCCGCGATTTTACCGATATCGTTGCCGCTATCCGCGAAAATGAGAATATCCGCACCATTGCCGTGACCACCAACGGTTACCGCATGGCACGGGATATCCGCGACTGGCGTGCCGCCGGGCTGAGCGCCGTGAATGTCAGTGTGGATAGTCTCGACCCGCGCCAGTTTCATGCTATCACCGGGCAGGATAAATTCATGCAGGTGATGAGTGGTATCGATGCCGCGTTTGAGGCCGGTTTTGAGAAGGTAAAAGTGAATGTGGTGCTGATGAAGAATGTCAATGACATCCATCTGCCTGCATTTCTGAACTGGATTAAAGACCGCCCGATCCAGCTGCGTTTTATCGAATTGATGGAAACCGGTGACGGCAGCGATGTATTCCGCCGTTTCCATATCTCCGGCAATGTTATCCGTGCCCGTCTGTTACAGGCAGGCTGGCAGCAGGTGGCGCGTGCCCGAAGTGACGGCCCGGCACAGGTGTTCAGTCATCCGGATTATCAGGGCGAAATCGGCCTGATTATGCCGTATGAAAAAGACTTCTGCCAGAGCTGTAATCGTCTGCGGGTGTCCGCGGTCGGTAATCTGCATCTGTGCCTGTTCGGCGAGCAGGGGATCACACTGCGTGATCTGCTGGCGGAAGACGGACACGATGCGGAGCTGAAAGCACGGCTTCAGCGCGCATTGCAGCACAAACGCGGAACCCATTTCCTCCATCAGGGGGACAGCGGTATTACCCCGAATTTATCCGTTATCGGCGGCTGATCCGCCGGTCATATCAGGAGTTTACATGTCTCAACTCACCCATATTAATGCGGCGGGCGAAGCCAACATGGTGGATGTGTCCGGAAAGCAGGAAACTGTCCGCGAAGCGCGCGCCGAAGCCTTTATCACCATGGATGCCAAAACCTTACAGATGATTATTGACGGCAACCATCACAAGGGGGATGTCTTTGCGACAGCCCGTATCGCCGGTATCCAGGCCGCTAAACGAACCTGGGATCTGATCCCGCTGTGTCACCCGCTGATGCTGAGCAAAGTGGAGGTTCAGCTGAGCGCGGAGCCGGACACATCCCGTGTGCGTATTGAATCCTGCTGCCGCCTGACCGGTAAAACCGGGGTGGAGATGGAAGCCCTGACTGCGGCTTCTGTGGCGGCACTGACGATTTATGATATGTGCAAAGCGGTGCAGAAGGATATGGTTATCGGCCCGGTGCGTTTACTGGAAAAAAGCGGCGGGAAATCAGGACATTTTAAGGCGGACGCATGATTAAGGTACTGTTTTTCGCGCAGGTGCGCGAGCTGGTGAATACCGATGAGCTTTCTCTGCCGTGTGATTACGCCACAGCGGAAGATTTGCGGGCCGCGCTGTGTGAGCGCGGTGAACGCTGGGCACTGGCGCTGGAATCCGGCAAACTGCTGTGTGCGGTGAATCAGTCTTTTGTGCCGTTGTCGCACCCGCTGACAGACGGTGACGAAGTCGCGTTCTTCCCGCCGGTCACCGGAGGCTGAGCCATGAATAATACCCGGATTGCTGTTCAGACGGACAATTTCAGTGTCGGTGAGGAATATCAGTGGCTGGCCGGTTGCGCGGATGACGGCGCAGTGGTCACATTCACCGGTAAAGTCCGCAATCATAACCTGGGTGATAATGTGGCGGCTCTGTCGCTGGAGCACTACCCGGGCATGACCGAAAAAGCGCTGGCGGATATTGTCACACAGGCGCGTGAGCGCTGGGAATTACAGCGGGTGACGCTGATCCACAGGGTCGGCAGTTTATACCCGAATGATGAGATTGTGTTTGTCGGTGTCAGCGCCGCCCATCGCGGCATGGCATTTGAAGCGGCTGAATTTCTGATGGATTACTTAAAAACCCGCGCGCCGTTCTGGAAAAAAGAGACATTGCCGGAAGGCGGTACCCGCTGGGTGGATGCCAGAGAAAGCGACCAGAAAGCCGCAGATCGCTGGTAATTTACCGCTGATAACCTCCTGATCGCCGGATTTTTTCCGGCGGCTGTACATCAGGTTAAAAATATTCTCTGTTTGTAAAGAAATGGGGAGAATTCCTGACAGTTTGCCTGCTGGCAACACCCTTTTTATGTGATAATCTATAGTCCTTGGTCGTTTATCATCCGATAAACAATTTGATACAGATGAAAGGGTTATCCATCATGGACCGATTTCCTCGTTCTAACGGCTCGATAGTTTCACAGGCGGGCTCCGGTATTCAGGCTTATATGGCCCAGGTTTACGGCTGGATGGCGTGCGGCCTGCTGCTGACTGCCTTCGTCGCCTGGTATTCGTCTAACTCGATGGCGATTATGAGCTTTGTTTTCTCCAGCAAAATCACCTTCTTCGGCCTGATTATTGCTCAGCTGGCACTGGTCTGGGTTATCTCCGGCATGGTTGAGCGCCTGAGCGCGTCCATGGCGACCGGGCTGTTTATGCTCTATTCCGCACTGACAGGGCTGACGCTCTCCAGTATCTTTATCGTGTATACAGATGCATCTATTGTCAGCACCTTCTTTATCACGGCAGGGATGTTCGGTGCGCTGAGTATCTACGGCTACACCACCAAGCGCAGCCTGTCCGGGATGGGTAACTTCCTGTTTATGGGGCTGATTGGTATTATCATCGCGTCACTGGTTAATATCTGGCTGAAAAGCGAAGGTATGACACTGATCATCACCTATATCGGTGTGATTGTGTTTGCCGGTCTGACCGCGTATGACACCCAAAAACTGCGTGAGCTGGGTGAGCAGATTGACAGCAACAACAAAGACACCATGCGCCGCTATGCGATCGTGGGTGCGCTGTCGCTGTACCTGGATTTCATCAACCTGTTCCTGATGCTGCTGCGCCTGCTGGGCGACCGCCGCTAATCACAGACAGCGCAGGATGTAACAATAAAAGGCCGGTGAAAACCGGCCTTTTTGCGTTCTGATTTACGCAATCTTGCGCCGGAACAACGCATAGGCAGCCGAACCGGTGGTCACGGCGATCACCAGCAGAGGCCAGAGGCTCTGGCGGATAACACTGAAATCCGCATCTTTGAGGTAAATCTGTTTGGTGATTTCATTAAAATGACGGATAGGATTGATCCAGGTGATATGTTGCAGCCAGACCGGCATATTCTCCACCGGGGCAATATAACCGGACAGCAGCACGGCAGGCATCATAAAGACAAACACGCCGATAAAGGCCTGCTGCTGGGTGGCGGAGAGTGCGGAGATTAACAGACCGAACCCGACCAGCGACAGGCCGTACACCATCATGGTGAAATAAAACAGGATCAGTGAACCGGAGAAGGGGATGCGGTAAGCGAAAATGCCGATCACCAGCACAATACTGGCCTGGACCGTGGCCACTATCAGTGCCGGAACTGCCTTACCAACAAAGATTTCACCGGTGGTCAGCGGCGAAACCAGCAACTGATCCAGCGTACCCTGTTCCCGCTCACGGGCAACAGAGAGAGAGGTGACAATCATCACGCCGATGGTGGTGATCAGCGCCACCAGCGACGGCACGATAAACCATTTGTAATCCAGATTCGGGTTATACCAGTTGCGCACCACCAGCTCACTGGTGACCGCCTGCGGCATCCGCTCCTGCTGGTAATGCGCGGTGATTTGCTGAACATAATTGGCGGCAATCTGCGCACTGTTGGAGTTTCGTCCGTCGAGCAGGATTTGCAGCTGTGCCGGTTTCTGTGCGGCGAGCTGTGCACTGAAATTCTGCGGGAAATGCACCAGCAGCAGGGCTTTGCGGTTATCAATCACATCCTGTACATCATGCCGGTTCTGGATCAGCAGCACATCAGAAAACGCACTGGCTTTGGCAAACTGCTGGGTCAGTTCAATGGATGCGGGGCCTTTGTCCTCATCATAAATGGCGATAGTGGCGTTGGTGACTTCCAGCGTTGCCGCCAGCGGGAACAAAATCATCTGAAAAATTACCGGTACGATCAGGATCGTACGGGTCTGCCGCTCTCGGAGAAGTAATTGCAGCTCTTTGATAATTAAGGTGAGTATCCGGTGAAACATGGCAGTCTCCTTAATCAAGCCGGCGGCGGGTTTTCAGGGCGGTCAGGCCGATAAACACAAGCGCTGACAGGATCAGCAACACCAGATTACTGATAATCACCGGCATAATATTACCCGCCAGGAACAGTGTCTGCAGGCTTTCCACAAAGTAGCGCGCCGGGATCACATAAGTTACCACCTGTATCGCCACCGGCATACTGTCAATTTCAAACACAAAGCCGGACAGCATAATCGCAGGCAGAAATGCGGCGTTCAGCGAAATCATAGCCGCGTTAAACTGATTGCGGGTCACGGTGGATATCAGCAATCCCATACCAAGCGCGGTGGCGAGATAGAGGGAGGTCACCAGGGCCAGAAGCCACAGCGAGCCGTGATACGGCACATCCAGCACATACACGGTCACCACCATACACAGCACCATGACAAAGCTGCCGAGCACCTGATACGGCAGCAGTTTGGAGAGCAGCAGTTCCGTTTTGGTTACCTGAGTGGAAAGCAGGGCTTCCATGGTGCCGCGCTCCCATTCCCGTGCCACCACCAGTGAGGTCAGGATAGCGCCGACCACGGTAATAATGATGCTGATAGCGCCCGGTATAATAAAATGCTGGCTGATAGCCGCAGGGTTAAACCAGTAGCGCAGCCGGACATCAACAGGCGGTTCACTGCTGATCCCCCGATCCTGTGCCCGCTGCTGCTGCCAGATCTGCCAGATACCGCTGGCATAGCCCTGCACAAAGTTAGCGGTATTGGGCTCGCTGCCGTCCGTAATCACCTGAATCTGTGCGATATCGCCCTGACGGGCCAGACGTTTGTCCAAATCCGCCGGGAGCACCACAATACCGCGGATATGCCCCGCCTGGAGTTTATCAATTAATTCACGGCGGTTATCACTGAGGGTGGCATCGATAAACGGAGAGCCGGTAAAGGCATTGATCAGCTCCCGCGCCGGTTCGCTCTGCTGATTTACCAGGATCCCGAGGCGCAGTTTTGATGAATCCAGATTGATACCGTAACCAAAAATAAATAACAGAATCAGCGGGATCACAATCGCGATCAGGGCACTCGACGGGTCGCGGACAATCTGTTTGCTCTCTTTGATGCACAGCGCCCGCAGACGGCGCCATGAAAAACCGGAAGGTGTGCTCATGATGCAGCCTCCTGTGCGCTTTCTTTGTCATACTCCTCGACCAGCCCGATAAAGGCATCTTCCATTGACGGATCAGGACGGGTGTCATCAGCCACCGAGGCTTTCAGCTCATCGGGGGTACCGGCGGCAATTATTTTGCCGTGATAGACCAGCCCGATACGGTCACAATATTCCGCTTCATCCATGAAGTGAGTGGTCACCATCACGGTCACGCCTTTATCCACCATGCCGTTAATATGCAGCCAGAATTCACGGCGGGTGAGAGGGTCAACGCCGGAGGTGGGTTCGTCGAGAAAGAGAATATCCGGTTCATGCATCAGGGCACAGGCCAGCGCCAGCCGCTGTTTGAAGCCGAGCGGCAAATCTTCGGTGGTCTGGCGCAGGATCGGGGTGAAATTAAAAGCATTTACCATATCATCGATTTTCTGCTGCTGCGCTTTGCCGCGCAGCCCGTAAGCGCCGGAGAAAAATCTCAGATTCTGGGCGACCGTCAGATTGCCGTAGAGAGAAAACTTCTGCGCCATATAACCCAGGCGGCTGCGGGCTTTGGCTGAGCTGGTTTTTAGATCCAGCCCCAGCACCAGAGCGCGGCCGCTGCTCGGGATCATCAGGCCGCACATCATCTTAAAGGTGGTGGATTTGCCCGCACCGTTCGGGCCGAGCAGGCCGAAAATCTCCCCGCGTTTGACCTGAAAATCCACATGATCGGTCGCGGCAAAATCACCGAATTTTTTGGTCAGGCTGATGGGTTCAATCACGGTTTCACCCGGTGCCGCCGGGATCTGCGGCATAATCTGCGCCAGCTGTGAGCGGTGGGAAGGACCGCCGCCGAGCAGATCAATAAATGCATCCTCAAAACGAGGCTTAGCAGGCAGCAGCTCTGCATCCGGGCATTTCAGCGCGCTGAGCAGGGTGCGGGTATCGGCCTGTGGTTTTACAATCAGCCGGACATAACGTCCCTGAATAACACCATCAGACACCTGTGGCTGAATCAATGCCTCCTGTAAGATGCGGCGGCGTTCACCGGGGGCTGTGGAGAGCAGGAAAGAGCGGCCTTCCATCGTTTCTGTCAGTTGTGCCGGTTTGCCCTCATAAATGACTTTTCCCTGATTGAGCAGCAGCACGTCGCGGCACTGTTCTGCCTCATCCAGATAAGAGGTACTCCAGAGGATCAGCATGCCGTCATCGGCGAGAGAGTGCACCATACGCCACAGTTCGCGGCGGGCGATAGGATCGACCCCCACACCCGGTTCATCAAGCAGCAGCACCTGCGGCTGCCCGAGCAGTGTGCAGGCCAGTCCGAGCTTCTGTTTCATGCCGCCGGAGAGTTTGCCCGCCATGCGGCCGGTAAAACGGGTCAGGTCAGTAAAGGTCAGCAGGCGGTCAAAAACAGCCTGCTGTTCATGGTGCGGCAGACCGCGCAGTTCGGCATATAAACGGAGGTTTTCCATCACGGACAGATCTTCATACAGCCCGAATTTCTGCGGCATATAACCGAGCTGTGCGCGTAAAGCCACACTGTCCTCAATCGGATCAAACCCGGCTACGCGGATCTCCCCGCTGTCTGGTTTCAGTAATCCGGCCAGCATGCGGATGAGGGTAGTTTTCCCGGCACCGTCCGGCCCGGCAAGCCCGGTCACACCGCCGCCCCGGATGGTGGTGGTCAGCCGGTCAACTGCCGGATTATCAAGGCCGGGAAAGCATTTTTCGACGGCACTGAGGGAGATAGTGATGTCTGGCATCGTCTCTCCTTACGGCTGCTGCTCTTCATTATCAAAGCGGATAGTGACCGGCATCCCCTGACGCAGCAGCGGGTCGGCATCCGTCACCACAATGCGCAGACGGTAGACCAGATCTGTCCGCAGTGCCGGGGTTTCAACGGATTTCGGGGTAAACTCGGCAGTCGGGGAGACGAATCCGACATGCCCGTGATACGGTTTGCCCGGGCGGCTGTCGGTTTCCAGTAATACTTTACGGCCGGGCTGTGCCTGTCCCAGCTCGCTTTCGCTGACATACGCCCGTACCCACACCGGATTGGTCAGTGTCAGGGTGAACACGGTGCTGCCTGCCGGTAAAATCGTGCCGGGCTCGATGGCGCGGGTCAGAATAGTACCTGCTGCCGGTGCGGTCAGCCGTGTGTCCGCCAGGTCAAGCTGTGCCTGCTCCACGGCGGCTTCAGCCTGTTTCAGCTGTCCGCGCGCTTCGGCAATCTCTTCTTTGCGGTAACCGTTTTCCAGCTGGTTCAGTTTGTCCTGTGAGGCTTTCAGTGCCGCATCGGCCTGATTGCGCTGATTACGGGCATTCTCCAGGTCATTGGCGGAGATGGCACGGCTTTTCATCAGTCCGGCCTGGCGCTGATAAAACTGACGGGCAAATTCCGCCGCTGCCGTATTACGGGCAACATCGGCTTTTGCCTGCGCGATTTCTTCCGGGCGGTAGCCGGTTTCCATCATCAGTAATGCCGCCTGTGCGCTGTCCCGTACCCCTTCCGCTTTCAGCAGGGCGTGACGGTACGGTGTATCATCCAGCATACCGAGCAGCTCACCGGGCTGAACCGCCGCCCCTTCATCCGCATTCAGGGATTGCAGTTTGCCGCCGACACGAAAACCAAGATTCACCGTCCGGATATCCACATTACCGTACAGCAGTACAGGCCCCGACGGGCGTGACTCCCACCAGTACCATCCGCCGGCACCGGCCAGCAGGATCAGAATAATGATAAATATCCCGGTTTTTTTCATTGGCTTCATGAATTGATTCCTGGTGAGTTATCAGAGACAGCGGTGTATCAGTTGCGGTAATGCTGCTTTAATCCGCTGAGCAGCAACCGGATATGTTCCCGCAGCACATCATTGATCATGTCATACTCTTTCGGGCCGATATTATCCCAGCCGGTCTGGCGCAGCAGGTTTTCCCGTGCCAGACGGAAAGATAAAATCTCACCCATCAGAGCGTGTGTATGGATCAGCGTATTGATATGCCCGTCCGGCAGCCCGGTATAACGGGCGACAAGCCTTGCCTGGCGGGTAAAAATCGCAGACAGCGCCTGCTCGTGGATAAGCGTGTAAGCTTTGGTCGGAATTAACTGCTCGCGCGACATAATCCGGCTGATATTAATATTACTTTTCTTCAGTACCAGCTCATTGTAGGCAAGAAAACTCAGTTCAATCAGTTGCAGACAGCGGCTTTCATCCCGTTCGTCAGCGCCGTTTTCCAGAAACAGATCAATTTCTTCAATGACAGGACGGAATTCATCACGGATAATGTCGGCAATATGCTGTGCAACGGCCAGATACAACCCGTCTTTTGAGCCGAAATAATAAGCAATAGCTGCGATATTTTGATCCGCACGTTGTGCAATCTGGCGAGTAGTGGCACTATTTGGGCCGTTCAGTCCGAAAATCTCAATAGCGGCTTCCAGTAAAGCGAGTTTGGCTTGTTCGCCTCGCGGCGTATTAGTCGTATTGACTGACATGGCGTATATCCTTATGGGTGTGTCGGCATAAACGAGAGATCAATCATATGATTAACTGTATGCTCATCAGTATCTGTTGTAAATGAGCAGTAAGCAACGGATTGATCACAGACGTATTTTATCGATATTTCTTCCGGAGTGACGGATTAATTTTCGACATTCAATTATCAGCAGGCCCCGCAGACAACAGACCGGGGCGGAGTCTTAACAATTCATGAGTTTTTCATCATTACCATTATGCCCGGAAATTCAGAAGGCCGTCGCAGAGATGGGCTACGAACAGCCGACCCCGATTCAGATGCAGGCCATTCCGCAGGTTCTTGCCGGACATGACTTATTAGCCAGCGCACAAACCGGTACCGGAAAAACCGCCGGTTTTACCTTACCTATCCTGCAATATTTACAGGATAATCCGCGCAAAGGCGGCGGGCGTCCGGTCCGCGCGCTGATTTTGTCCCCGACCCGTGAACTGGCCGCTCAGATCGGCGAAAACGTCCGCGAGTACAGCCGCCATCTGCGCACCCGTTCGCTGGTGGTCTTCGGCGGGGTGAGCATCAACCCGCAAATGATGAAACTGCGCGGCGGCGTGGATATCCTGATTGCCACTCCGGGCCGTCTGCTGGATCTGGAACATCAGAATGCCGTGGATTTATCCAAAGTCGAAATTCTGGTGCTGGATGAAGCTGACCGCATGCTGGATATGGGCTTTATCCATGATATCCGCCGTGTTATCAAAAAATTACCGGTGAAACGTCAGAATTTACTGTTTTCCGCGACATTCTCCAATGGTATCAAATCTCTGGCGAATACCATTCTGAATAATCCGGTGACGGTGGAAGTTTCCCCGCGCAACAGTGCCTCACAGCAGGTCACACAGTTTGTTCATCTGGTGGATAAAAAACCGCAAAGCAGAACTGCTGGCGCACCTGATTGGCCGTGATAACTGGGAGCAGGTGCTGATTTTCACCCGCACCAAACACGGTGCCAATCGTCTGGCGGAATTCCTTAACGACAGCGGCATCAAAGCGGCGGCTATCCACGGTAATAAATCCCAGGGCGCACGTACCCGTGCACTGGCGGATTTCAAAAGCGGCGCTATCCGCGCTCTGGTCGCGACTGATATCGCGGCACGCGGTCTGGATATCGAGCAGCTGCCGTATGTGGTGAACTATGAACTGCCGAATGTGGCGGAAGATTATGTCCACCGTATCGGCCGTACCGGGCGTGCGGAGGCTACCGGCCTGGCATTATCACTGGTATGTGTCGATGAGTATGACTTATTACGTGACATTGAAAAACTGCTGAAAAAGCAAATCGAGCGGATGGCTGAACCGGGTTACGATCCGGATCCGTCCATCAAAGCCGAACCTATCCAGAAAGCGAAGCAGGGTCGCGGCGGCAACGGCCGTTCCGGCGGAGGACGTCAGGGCGGACAGGGTCGCAGCGCCGAAGGCCGCGGTAACAGCGGTGGCGGTGACAAACGTCCGCCGCGTCCGCGTCAGCACAAACCGCGTTCCGGCAACAGCGACTCCGGCAGCCCGTGGGGTAACCGGGGCAAATAACGGAACCGGCTCATGCGTGTTCTTTTAGCACCAATGCAGGGGGTCTTAGACCCCCTCGTCCGTCATCTGCTGACGGCGGTGAATGACTATGATCTCTGTATCACCGAGTTTGTCCGTGTGGTGGATATGCTGCTGCCGGAGAAACTGTTTTTCCGTCTCTGTCCGGAGCTGGAAAACGGCGGTCTGACCGAATCCGGTACGCCGGTGCGGATCCAGCTGCTGGGGCAGTTCCCGCAATGGCTGGCGGAAAATGCCGCACGTGCGGCGGAACTCGGCTCGCACGGGGTGGATCTCAACTGCGGCTGCCCGTCCAAAACAGTGAACGGCAGCGGCGGCGGGGCGATGCTTCTTAAAGACCCGGAGCTGATTTATCAGGGCACCAAAGCTATCCGTGAAGCGGTACCGGCACATCTGCCGGTGTCGGTGAAAGTGCGGCTCGGCTGGAGCAGCAATGCGCACCAGTTTGAAATCGCCGATGCGGTGGCACAAGGCGGGGCAACCGAGATCACGGTGCACGGGCGCACCAAAGAAGCAGGTTATCGCGCGGATTTGATTGACTGGCCGGCGATCGCAGCTATCCGTCAGCGGCTCTCCATTCCGGTGATTGCCAACGGCGAAGTCCGTGACTGGCAGAGTGCGCAGCAATGCCTGGCCGTGACCGGCTGTGATGCGGTGATGCTCGGGCGCGGAGCGCTCAATGTGCCGAACCTGAGCTGTGTGGTTAAATATAACGCGCCCTTTATGCCGTGGCCGGAAGTGGTGGCATTACTGTACCGCTACACGCAGCTGGAAAAGCAGGGTGATACCGGGCTGTACCATGTGGCGCGTATCAAACAGTGGTTCAGCTATCTGCATAAAGCCTATTCGCAGGAAGCGGATGAACTTTTTGCCGTGATCCGCCCGCTGAAAGATTCTGCCTCGATTGCACAGGCGATTGCCCGGGCTCAGGGTGCATAAAATTTGCTTTTTTTGCCATATCGCACTTTAATTGACAGGTGAGCCGGATTTTTTCTTAACCCGTTAATACAGCAGGAGGTACTGATGAATTTTCTGTCCTGGATTATTTTTGGCCTGATCGCCGGTGTGCTGGCGAAATGGATTATGCCCGGAACCTATAGTATCGGCATTATTATGACGATTGTACTGGGTGTTGTTGGTGCTGTTGTCGGGGGATATATCAGTGTTTTCTTCGGCAAGGGGCGTGTCGACGGGTTTAATTTCGGCAGCTTTGTGGTAGCGGTGATCGGTGCGATGGTGGTGCTGTTTCTCGCCGGGAAGTTTGCGGGCTGACAGCCGCATAACAGATTTAAAAAATGCCGGAGCAGCTGACGCGCTCCGGCATTTTTTTATGGTTCAATCGGCAGGGTGTCTGAGCCGCCCCATTCCGCCCAGGAACCGTCATACAGACGGACATTCTGATGGCCGGTGAGTGTCAGCGCCAGCAGCAGTATGGCGGCTGTCATACCGGAACCGCAGGACACCACCAGGTATTTGCTTAAATCCACACCCGCATCACGGAATATCTGCTGAATCTGCGTCGGGGATTTGAAGATCCCGTTCTCCACCAGGGTATTCCACGGTACATTGCAACTGCCGGGAATATGGCCTGAACGCACGCCGGGACGCGGATCCGGTGCCAGCGCCTGAAAACGGTCGGCAGAACGGGCATCGACAATCTGAATTTCCGGATCCGTAATTGCCAGCAGCACATCATCTTTATTTACCGCATTATGACGCTGAAACTCCGGCACAAAGGTTTTCGCCTGCGGCAGCGGCAGCTCACCGCTTTCGGTGGTATAACCGGCACCGGCCCAGGCATTCAGTCCGCCCTGTAAAATACGCAGATTTTTCACACCGAAGGTTTTCAGTGTCCACCAGGCGCGCGGGGCGGAAAACAGGTTACCCTGGTCATAAATAATCACCATGGTGTCATTATCGATCCCGAATTCACCGGCAGCCTGTGCGAACACTTCCGGTGACGGCAGCATATGCGGCAGCGGGGAAGAGAGATCAGCCACTTTGTCCAGATCAAAATAGTGTGCGCCCGGAATATGGCGCTCAAGCCATAACTGATGGCAATCTGCGGGCTGACCAGGCGGCGCTTTGCTGACATCGAGCACAACAAGATTGTCGTCATTCAGGTGCGTGTGCAGCCAGTCTGCGGTCACAAAATAGTCTCGGTACATCGCAATTAACCTCGTTAGCAGGACGCAGAGAGCTACCGGGTTTCTCCGGTGGTTGTTTCCTGCGCCGTGGATGGAGTCACAGGGGCAACCGAACGATTATACATATTCATTCCGGCAAGAAAAACGCCGCCGAGGGAGCCGAAGGCAAAAATAAAAATGAAAATAATCAATAATTTCTTCATAGATGTATTCTGGTCTTATCTGGTGGAGCCTGTCTGCCGGACAAATCCGGGGGCTATGTTGATTAATTGTAACAAACTATTGAAGCAACCGTATGCAGAAAATGAGCGGTAACGGCCCGGACATGCTGATTTTTTTTCTGTAGTGTGAAACAATAGCGCCCTGTTTATTTATCCATAGGTTTTTCAGATGCCCCTTTCCGCCACCGTCAAACAACAAATCAGCGCCTGGTACAAAGCCCTGCCGGAGCAGATTGACGGCTTTGTCCCGCGCGCCCCGCAGCGGGAAATGATTGCGGAAGTTGCCCGGACGATGGCGGGTGATGAAGGACGGCATCTGGTGATTGAAGCCCCGACCGGGGTGGGAAAAACCCTCTCTTATCTGATCCCGGGCATTGCGGTCGCGCGGGAACAGCAAAAGCTGCTGGTGATCAGCACCGCCAATGTCGCGTTGCAGGATCAGATCTACAGCAAAGATCTGCCGCTGCTGGCAAAAATTATCCCTGACCTGCGTTTTACCGGTGCGTTCGGGCGCGGGCGCTACGTGTGTCCGCGCAATATGGCGGTGATCGGCGCGGCGGAAGGGGAACAGATCGACCTGATGCTGCTGCTCGAAGACAAGGCAGATGTGGCAACGGCCTCTGAACGCGATACTGTGCGCAAGCTGCAGAATGATTTTACCTCTTTCGGCTGGGACGGCCTGCGCGATCACCACAAAACCTCCATTCCGGACAGCCTGTGGCGCAAAATCAGCACTGATAAACTCAGTTGTCTCGGCCGCAACTGCCAGTATTACTCGCGCTGTCCGTTTTTCCTGGCGCGGCGTGAAATTGAAAGTGTGGATGTGGTGGTCGCCAACCATGCGCTGGTGATGGCGGCAATGGAGAATGAATCGGTTTTGCCGGAAAGCAAAAAACTGCTGCTGGTGCTGGATGAAGGACACCATATCGCTGATGTGGCCCGTGATTCCCTGGAAGTGGAAGGGGATATCACCCTGGTATCACTTCAGGCGCAGCTGGACAACCTTTCCCGCTTTGTCACTCAGTATCTGCAACAGTTCCGTCCGCTAAAACCGCCGAAACTGGCGGACAGCGCCTGTCTGCAAAAACATCTGGACGCGATGTCAGATGTGTACCGCGATATGGCGATGTACACACAGGCGCTGCTGCCGGAGCAGGCGGCGGATCCGCACTATTTGTTTCCGCTCGGGGAACTGCCGGAACCGCTGACGGCAGCGGCTCAGCAACTGTCAAAACAGACGGATGCTCTGCACAGCATGGTGGAGGGGATACTCAGTGATCTGAACGAACAGACGGCAAAACAGGATATTGTCCGTCTGCACCGCGCCATCCTCACGGCCGGAAAGTTCCTCGGTGCACTGGAAAACAGCGCCAAACTGTGGCGTCTGGCGGCGCTGTCGGAAATCTCACACGCGCCGGTCTCAAAGTGGCTCAGCCGCCGCTATGAAAAAAATCAGTCTCACCTCTGGTTCCACTGCGCGGGGATCCGCGTCAGCGAACAGCTCGGCCACCTGTTATGGCGCAATGTACCGAATATTGTGGTGACCTCGGCAACCCTGCGTTCACTCAACAGTTTCAGCCGGTTACAGGAAATGACCGGGCTGAGTGAAAAGGCGGACGACCGCTTTGTGGCTCTCGATTCTCCGTTTGATCACTGCCGTCAGGGGCGGCTGGTGATCCCGAAAATGCATTATGAACCGACACCGGCCGATGAAGCCGCACATATCGGGGAGATGGCGCGTTATTTCCGCTCCCAGCTGGCGTCCGGTGAACACCGCGGCATGCTGGTGCTGTTTAACAGCCAGCGGGCAATGGATCTGTTTCTCACCCATGTGACGGATTTACGTCTGCAACTGCTGGTGCAGGGGGATCAGCCCCGTTACCGGCTGGTGGAAACCCATTGTCAGCGGATCCGGGACGGGCAGAACAGTGTGCTTATCGGCCTGCATTCTTTTGCCGAAGGTCTTGATCTGAAAGGGGATTACCTGACTCAGGTGCATATTCACAAAATCGCGTTTCCGCCGGTCACCAACCCGGTGATTATCACGGAAAACGACTGGCTGAAATCCCTGAACCGCTACCCGTTTGAAATCCAGAGCCTGCCGGGAGCGTCATTTACGCTGATTCAGCAGGTCGGGCGGCTGATCCGCAGTCATCAGTGTCACGGGGATGTGGTAATTTACGACCAGCGCCTGCTGACCAAACGGTACGGCAGCAGGCTGCTTAATGCATTACCGGTCTTTCCGATTGTGCGGCCGGATATTGAACCTGAAAAATAATTAAACGGGTGAGCGTTATTCTGCTGTGGCGGTAAAGGTTACGTTACCGCCCTGATCATTGATATTACTGACAGTCAGATGGTCACCGCGTTTAACCGTTCTTTTTACCACTATTTCCGAACTGCTTTTCGGTTGCAGCATAAAGGATTTATGCAGTATTTGTTTTTTATCCGCCAGGGTGATTTCCGTAATGGTAATGTGGTACGGCGATGTATTATTGACCCGTATTGAATGACTGCCGGACTGAAATGACACCCGCTGTGAGGCAGTGTTTCTGTCACTTAATCCGGCAGGGCGGTAAAAGACTTTAAACCGTGAACGGACGGCCAGTTGTCCTGAGTTTTTTTCCTTCAGCGATGATGTTTCACTGACCGGCGGAATATCAAGAATATTCAGCCGCCACAGGCTTTTTCTGTCTGACGGCATACTGTTTTTATCTGTCAGCCGTATACGTAAAATCTGTTCTGCTCCGGGATTGATGCATGAAACAGGCGGGGTCAGCTCAAACGGCGTGACCGGCAATTTCGCGGGCAGAGCCTCGGAATCGCCCGGGTCAAGCCAGTACTGAACAAATGCCGCAGTGGCGGATTCATTATTTATCCGTGCCGTAATATCGTGAGCACCTTTCGGATAAATATACCGTGTGCTATTCGCACTGATACCGTCAGCGAAAGAAAAGGCACTGATAAAATACCCGATAAATAACAGATATGATTTCATTTTATTTCCCCGCTGTGCACGAAGAAATACACAGACAGGTATTATTACTGAGAAAATTACCTGCCATGATTACGTATTAACGTATTCCCTTTATTTCATTTAATTTTATGCGTTTTTTTGTTTTTGAAATACGTATGTTTTCTTGGTTTTGTTTATTACGGAATACCGTTAATACCGAAAAATAATAAGCAAAAAAAACCGCCCGGAGGCGGTATAAAGGGTAGGATTGACTCACTAGGTCTTACTGTTTTTATTGTCTGCGACACATACTCACACATGAGATGTTTATTTCAGCACCGTAACCCGCCGGCTGCGGTGCCGTATTTCTGACGATTATTCGATATTGGCTTCAATGAACCACAGATACTGGTCGAGGTCGCGGGAGGCGGCAGTAAACATATCTGCGGTATTTTCATCCTCAACGCGGCTGACGGCACGGCGGATATCGTTGGCAACAATCGCATAACGGTCGGCCAGTGCTTTCAGGTGATCCTGCACAGTGTGGATATCGGTCGGATAAGCCGGTAAAGCAGAGGCTTTACTGATCGCCTGTGAAGTACCGAGTGCCACACCGCCGAGCTGAACAGCGCGTTCGGCAAAAGTATCCAGGTGGCTGTTCAGGCTGTCGCGGAAGCCGTCCAGCATTTCATGTACAGCAATGAAATTACGGCCGCGCAGATTCCAGTGCGCCTGTTTGGTCATCAGCGACAGGTCGATAAACTGCAGAACCTGATGATTCAGTTCATCAATGGTTTCCTGCTTAATATCATCAGTGACATCGTTACGGGTGTACACTAAGTGAGAAGCTGTGGTTTTCACTAATTTCGCGGTGCTCATTATTGTTCCCCTTATTTATTCCGTTAAACATCTTTGTTTCGATGGGGTTACTATAGGGCAGCGCAGATGATAGTTAAATTCGATTAAATCTATAGAATCGATAGGCAAACCGGCACGAGGCCGGTTTCAGTATGGCGGGTGATTACTCAACAGCTTTGATTTTTGACTTTGGTTTGATGGTCAGTGCCGCGCCCATGGAGGCGATGACAATGCAGCTCAGCGCCAGCCATTGTGTGAATAACAGATGCTCGCTCAGGAAGATAATACCCACCATTGCGCCAATTACCGGCTCAAGGCTCATCAGTATGCCGAATGTCCGTGTCGGCAGGCGGGTCAGTGCCACCATCTCCAGCGAGTACGGGAAGGCCGTTGATAAGATAGCCACCGCCACCCCGACCGGCAGTACCGCCCAGCTGAACATCACACTGAGATCACTGTGATAAGCCCCTACCGGAAAAAAAATCAGTGCGGCGATAAGTGAGCCGACGGAAACCGTGGCTGCGCCGTAAAAGCGTCCGGCCCGCTGGCCGAAGATAATATAGAGTGCCCAGCCCGCCCCGGCACCCAGGGCATACAGCATCCCCACCGGATCCAGCTGATTAATCTGTCCGATCTGCTCACCGAGCGGCAGCAGAAAGGCGAGACCGGCGATCACCAGAATAATCCAGAGATAATCCGTTATTTTCCGTGCCCCGAACATAGCAACCGCCAGCGGCCCGGTAAACTCCAGGGCGACTGCAATCCCGAGCGGAATGGTGGACAGCGCCAGATAGAACAGATAGTTCATCGCCCCGAGCGAGAGGCCGTATCCCAGCATCGGCAGCAAAGACTCACGGGTAAAACGCAGCCGCCAGGGTTTAAAAATCACCAGCAGAATCGCTGTACCCAGCAGTAATCGCAGGGCGGTCACACCCGGGGCACCAATAACCGGAAACAGGGTTTTCGCCAGTGAGGCACCGCTCTGAATAGAGATCATCGACAGCAGCAATAAGCCGATCGGTAACCACGGAGAACCACTTTGCTGGCGGGGAGACGCAGACATGAAGAACCTCGGGAGCAATAAAAATGCGGTGAGACAATTAGTTATGTTGAATTGCATGCAAAAGGCAGAACTCGTCCTGCAATCTTAGCGGGGCGGCTGACGGATAGCAATTACTGATTTAAGAGGATATTAATCCGCAGACAGCGATTGCCGGGTAATATAGCAAAATCTGACGAGTGCTATCTTCAGACCGCTTGCGTATACTGACTGCCGGATTTTCATTTCATCACGATAAGGACAGGGCAGATATGCGGGATATTAAACGAATAGCAGTCTATTGCGGATCAGCTGCAGGTGCATCAGAGATTTACCGCCTTGAGGCCGTGAAATTTGCCCGGATTCTGGTTGAGCAGGGAATTACCCTGGTTTACGGTGGTGCCAGTGTGGGGATCATGGGGACGGTGGCGGATACCGTACTCCGCGAAGGCGGGAAGGCCATCGGCGTGATCCCGGCATTGCTGGAAGGACGGGAGATTGCTCATAAAAACCTGACTGAGCTTCATCGCGTCAGCACCATGCATGAACGTAAAAGCAAAATGATTGAACTGGCGGACGGCTTTGTCGCGCTGCCGGGCGGCTTCGGTACCCTGGAAGAGTTTGCTGAGGTCTTTACCTGGAGTCAGATCGGGCTGCATCAGAAGCCGGTCGGGATGATGAATATCAATAATTATTATGACCCGCTGCTGTCTCTGATCAGCAAAATGACCGATGAGCAGTTTATGCAGGAAAAATACCGCCATATGGCGGTAGTCGAAACTGACGGTAACGCGCTTATCCGCCGCTTCCGTGACTATGAGGCACCTGCGGTCAAAACCTACGATTAACCGGAGAATACTATGATAATCCGCCCTGCCGCACTGAATGACACTGATCGCATTGCTGAGCTTTATCAGCAGTTATTTACTCTGATGGCGGATTATCAGCCCGACCGCTGGCGCCCGGCGCAGCAGGATCGCGGATTTATCGAAAACGCTGTGACAGATGAAAAGTTCTGTCTGCTGGTGGCGGAAACGGAAGGGCATATTGCCGGGTTCGCCTTTGCGCAGACGCAGGTTACCTCACCTTATACCTGTGTGGTGCCGCGTCGTTTCGGTTATATCTTTGATATTGTGGTTGATCCGGTGGTACGCGGACAGGGCACCGGAAAAAAATTACTGGATGCTGTTAAAGACTGGTCAAAGGCACAGGGCCATACGCATCTGGAGTTGTCAGTGCTGCCGGAAAACACCGGTGCCATGCGTTTATATGAGCGCGAAGGCTATCAGCCGGTGATCCACACACTGGCGATTAAGCACTGAGATAAAAAAACCTCATCGCAGGATGAGGTTTTGGTTTATCAGACTGCGGATTACCGTCAGTTGGTCAGATGAACGGTTTTACCGCCGACAATGGTGCGCAGTACTTTCACATTGGCAATATCATCAGCAGGTATCTGAAACACATTGCGATCCAGCACGATCATATCAGCCAGTTTGCCCGGCTCCAGGGAACCGAGAATATCTTCCCGGTGCTGAGCATAAGCCGAGTCAATCGTGGCGGCACGCAGCACTTCCGTGACAGTCAGGTCCCGGTCGGTGTCCAGACGCTGTGCGGGCTGACCGTTGACCGGATGACCACGGCGGGTGGCGGCCACTTTCAGATCATACCATTCATCAAAATCATCAATCGGCCAGTCACTGCCGAACGCAACGACCGCACCGGCATCAATAAACTTACCGATAGGCTCCAGCTGCTGAAAACGGGTTTCACCGATCATATTGCGGGTGAATTCCGCCAGTTCCGCAGTCGGTGCCGCCCACTGGAAGGAGAGGCAGGCAATGGTGCCGAGTCTGGCGAAACGCGCGTAATCTTTGGCATCCACCAGCTCATTGTGAGCCAGTCCCGGACGGATATCTTTGCCCGGATGCGCAGCCCGCATTTTTTCGATGCCGTTGAGCACCATATCAACCGCACCTTCACCGACAGTATGCAGATGCGGATCGTACCCGGCAGCTGCGATACGTTCGAGCAGGGCATCGATCACCTCTGAAGTGAAATAGAGATCACCGTAATTTTCTGTCTCACGCCAGTCCGGTTGTGCCGGGGTGCCGTGATTGATGCGGTACGGTTTCAGCAGGGAGGCGGTCATGGTCGGGAACTGAAGCACACCATCAACAAACATTTTAATGTTTTTTACCGCGATGCCCGGTTCCGGGCCCCATTCAGGCTGATGATAGCGCTCCGCAAAGGCAACGGCGTTTTGCACGGCCTGCGGCACGGATGCCACATCCGGCGCATCATCCGGCGTGATTTCACGGGCAGCCTGCACACGCAGTGTCAGTTCACCCTGCTCCTGTAATGCACGGAACGCATCCAGCTGTAATTCTGCCACACGTGCATCCATGACCATGGTGACGCCCTGTTCATTGAGGACTTTCTGCACCAGACGGGCGACATCCACTGCGCGGTCAGCCTGAATGGAGGGAATACTGTCTGCCGCACGCATCGCCGGGGCATCCTCAAGAATTCCGTTCAGTTCACCATTGGCGTGTTTGCCGATTTTACCGTCACTCGGTGCCGGGGTTTCTCTGGTGATGCCGAACAGCTCCAGCGCACGGCTGTTGGCAAGCAGGGTATGGCAGTCATTGGAGAACAGCACGACAGGGCGGCGGGTATTGAGCTTGTCCATATCTTCGCGGTACATATCAATACCGGCCGGTAACATGCCCTGACGCAGCCAGGCGGTCACTTTCAGCCAGTCGTTTTCGCCGGTGCGCGGATCATTATCCAGATGCGCCTGCACACGGGCGAGGATCTCATCAATGGTCAGGGATTCATAATTCAGATGGCAGCCGAACAGCTGAATACCGCCCCAGAACGGGTGCATATGACCATCAATAATCCCCGGCATCATCATTTTGCCGTCGAGGTCGATAAACTGTGTATGCTCACCACGGAATGCTGCCATGTCATCATTATCACCACAGGCAAGAATACGGCCGTCAGCAATGGCGATGGCCCCGGCGACGCGGTTTTCCGCATCCGCAGTATAGATATAACCGTTGTGATAAATAATATCAGCGGCAGTCATTTTCATTATGCTCTCCAATCCTCATCAACAGAGTTAATTGATAATTAAGTGAGTTTCTTCTTCCGTGATTGACGGCGGACGGCGGGTAAAGAAGCGGGTGATCACACCGAGGTATACCACACCGATCCCCAGCCAGATCAGGCCGACAGTCAGTGCCTGCGCATCCAGGCTGGTCCACAGCCACAGGGTCAGCAGCACCCCGATAGCCGGTACCACCAGACAACGCAGGATCACAGCAGCCGTCAGCGGTTCTTTCCGGTCAATAATAAAGTGTTTGATAACACACAGATTTACAAAGGTAAATGCAATCAGTGCGCCGAAGCTTATCATGGACGCCACCAGGCTCAGGGAGAGCACCAGCGCCATCAGTGAGGCGAGGGCGACAAACAGGATCGACAGTACCGGAGTGTTGAATCTGGCATGCAGACGGGCAAATACTGAGCGCGGCAGCACCCCTTCACGGCCCATAGCATAAAAAATCCGCACAATACTGGCCTGGGATGTCATCGCGGAGGCAAACACGCCGATCACATAGGCAGTAATAAAGGAGGACGCCATCAGTGCACCACCGACTTTTTCCATCACCTGAATACTGGCGATATCGGTGTTCGGCAGGAAATCACGCCACGCCGGATAGCTCAGGTGTGCGGCGTAAGAGATAATGATAAATAATGTCCCGGCAATAAACACGGTATAGAGGATTGCTTTCGGCAGCGCCCGTTTGGCGTCTTTGGTCTCTTCCGCCATGGTGGAGATGGCATCAAACCCGAGGAATGCGAGACACAGAACCGCCGCACCGGCAAACAGCCCGGACACCTGATCAGACATCACCGTCAGCGGGGCGAGCAGCGCCTCTTTATCCAGTGTGAACGCGGAACTGAAGCTGAGATACAGGAACAGCGTGATAAATATCAGCTGCATCACAATGATCAGCATATTCATCGAGGTGACCAGTTTGATCCCGAGAATATTCAGCACAGAGACAATCACAATGGTGGAGACGATAATCAGCTCCATCGGCACCGACGGCAGGGCTTCATGCACAAAAATACCGATGGCGATATAGTTGATAATCGGCAGAAACAGATAATCCAGCAATTGCGCCCAGCCGACCAGAAACCCGGTATTCCCGCCGAAGATTTTCTGGACATAGGAATACGCAGAGCCGGCCAGCGGCAGTGTGCTGGTCATTTTACAATAGCTGAGTGCGGTAAACAGGACGGCTGTCAGAGTAATAATATAAGCAACCGGTAAATGACCTTCACTGAGGACGGTAACCTGTCCGTAAGTTGTGAAGATACCAAGGGGCACCATATAGGCGAGCCCGAAGAAAACCAACGCGGGGGTATTTAAGACGCGTTTCATCTGCACAGTATTCTGTTGCATTTTTACAGCCCTTCCCAATAGCCTGAAACATGCCGCGGATATCGCATCCGGGCACAATATATATTTCCGGCCGTCAGCGGATGACGGTCAGTCTGCATTTATTTTCAATAAACCTCGCACCTTGCGTCTGCATCGTGCGCACTTTACTGAAACGTCAGTGATAAACGGGCCATCACCACACGCTGGGGTAAATGCAGGCGGCGTACAATATATGAGTTATCTGTATTTGGCAACAGAAGTTGAACAGGATAATAATAAGGATAAACCATCCTTACCGGTCGTGCTTTTCCGGCTTATTATCAGGCATACCGAAAATAACATAATCTGATATATTTTTCAGTAAATTCATTGTGATACCTGTTTTAAGTAATAAGCCGGTGTTACCGGCAATACATTACGTGACATAACGTAATTCGTTATCCGGCCGCAAAAGAGAATAACCCGGGGATTTTTGAACCGGGAGGGGGCGGATAAGTCCCGGGCTGTTGCTTTTCATCGCCGTAAAACGGCGGGTAACCGATAAATAAAGATAAAGTAATCGCGTGTCAGAAAGAAAATATAAAAAATAACAGCATTCCCGGCGGAATATCCGGGGAAATAAAAGGGAGCCCGGGAGAAGAATATTATTTTCTGAGGTCAGGTGTTATTTTCCGGCAGGCATGCAATGTTTATCGTCACTTACTGAGACAGTAAATAATTAAAATATTAATGATTTGATTTATATGTAATTTTTTGTATTTTCGTGCAGGGGAAAGCGTATTTTAATCACTTCATGTTCATATCATGATAACAGGTGTGGCCTCTCCGTCTGACAATAACGGGTACGGTAATCCGGAACGATTTCTCCGTATTTTCGTCCTGTTCGTTTGGTCAGAATGCTTTTTTACCGGGATATTAACGATGCGTTAATTCTCTTAAAGTGTGAACGAAATCGTTTGCTTTTGTTTTTTGCGGCTATAGAATTCGTCAGATTTTTTTGGCCTGAGAAAAGCAACAGGAGGCAATTGTGTCCGGGGATAAAAATTACAGTCATGGGCCTGTGCCCATATCCGCGCGGAAAGGCGGGCTGGCATTAACCTTTGTAATGCTGGGTTTGACCTTCTTTTCCGCCAGTATGTGGACCGGAGGTGCTCTCGGTACCGGTCTCAGTTTTAATGATTTCTTCCTCGCAGTTCTTATCGGTAATCTTCTTCTTGGTGTCTACACCGCTTTTCTTGGTTTCATTGGTTCCAAAACCGGCTTAACAACCCATCTTCTCGCGCGTTACTCCTTCGGTATTAAAGGCTCCTGGCTCCCTTCATTCTTACTCGGCGGCACACAGGTCGGCTGGTTCGGTGTCGGTGTGGCCATGTTTGCCATACCGGTCGGCAAAGCAACGGGCTGGGATATCAACTGGCTGATCGGTATCTCCGGGGTGCTGATGACCATTACCGTTTTCTTCGGTATCTCTGCGCTGACCGTACTGTCGGTGATTGCGGTTCCGGCGATTGCCATTCTCGGCAGCTATTCGGTTTACCTCGCGGTTACAGATATGGGTGGCATGAGTGCACTGCGTGATGTGATCCCGGCACAGCCGATTGATTTTAATCTGGCGCTCGCCATGGTGGTCGGTTCGTTTGTCAGTGCCGGTACGCTGACGGCGGATTTTGTCCGCTTCGGCCGCAAGCCGAAAATTGCGGTGCTGGTGGCGATTATCGCCTTCTTCCTCGGTAATTCACTGATGTTTATCTTTGGGGCGGCCGGGGCGGCGTCTCTCGGTATGGCGGATATCTCTGATGTGATGATTGCACAGGGACTGTTATTACCGGCGATTATCGTTCTCGGTCTGAATATCTGGACCACCAATGATAACGCGCTTTACGCCTCCGGCCTGGGGTTTGCCAATATCACCGGGCTTTCCAGCAAAAGCTTATCTATCGTCAACGGGCTTATCGGCACACTGTGCGCCCTGTGGCTCTACAATAATTTTGTCGGCTGGCTGACCTTCTTATCCGCCGCTATCCCGCCAATCGGGGGCATTATTATTGCCGATTACCTGATGTACCGTCACCGTTATGAAACCTTTGACCGCAGCAAAATGCGCGATGTGAATGTCAGCGCACTGCTGGCCGTGGCGGCAGGTGTGATTGCCGGGCACTGGCTGCCGGGGATTGTGCCGGTGAACGCAGTTCTCGGCGGGGCATTAAGCTATGCTGTCCTCAATCCGTTACTTAACCGCCGTCGTACAACCAACCCGGAGATGACCCGTGCTTAATCAAACCGTAAAACATATTTTTAATGCCCGTCTGCCGGATCGTGATGGCCTGTGGCGTATCGACATCGATAGTCAGCGCATTACCGCGATTGTGCCGCAGCCGGAGGGTGAAGTACTGCCGGAGAGCCTGGACGCCGAAGGCGGCCTGGTCACCGCGCCGTTCGTCGAGCCGCATATTCACCTCGATACCACCCAGACCGCCGGGGAACCGGCGTGGAACCAGTCCGGTACGTTATTTGAAGGGATTGAACGCTGGGCGGAACGCAAAGCGCTGCTGACGCACGATGATGTGAAAACCCGTGCCCGGCAGACCCTGAAATGGCAGATTGCCAACGGCATCCAGCATGTCCGCACCCACGTTGATGTCTCCGATGCCACTCTGACCGCGCTGAAAGCGATGCTGGAAGTGAAACAGGAAGTCGCGCCGTGGGTGGATTTACAGATTGTCGCGTTCCCGCAGGAAGGGATCATGTCCTATCCGAACGGTGAAGCACTGCTGGAAGAAGCACTGCGCCTTGGCGCGGATGTGGCGGGGGCTATCCCGCACTTTGAATTTACCCGAGAATACGGCGTGGAATCCCTGCACAAAACCTTTGCGCTGGCACAGAAATATGATCGTCTGATCGACGTGCACTGTGATGAAATCGATGATGAACAGTCCCGTTTTGTGGAAACCGTTGCCGCGCTGGCACACCGTGAGGGAATGGGGGCGCGTGTCACCGCCAGCCACACCACAGCGATGCACTCTTATAACGGTGCTTACACTTCCCGCCTGTTCCGTCTGCTGAAAATGTCCGGTATTAACTTTGTGGCGAACCCGCTGGTGAATATTCACTTACAGGGGCGTTTCGATACTTATCCGAAGCGCCGCGGGATCACCCGTGTCAAAGAGATGCTGGCGGCGGATATTAATGTCTGCTTCGGTCACGATGACGTGTTTGACCCGTGGTATCCGCTGGGCACCGCCAATATGCTCCAGGTGCTGCATATGGGGCTGCATGTCTGTCAGCTGATGGGATATGGTCAGATTAATGACGGGCTGAAACTGATCACGGAATACAGTGCGCGCACCCTGAACTTACAGGATTACGGCGTGGCGGAAGGCAAACGCGCCAGCCTGCTGATCCTGCCGGCGGAAAACGGGTTTGATGCCGTCCGCCGTCAGGTGCCGGTGCGTTACTCTGTCCGTGACGGCCGTGTGATAGCTGAAACACAGCCTGCCGTCACACAGATCCATCTGGATAAACCGGAGACTATCCGTTACAGCCGCACACCTCGCACTGAGGATCAGGCTTAAGATTAATGGTGCGGAACTGCATGCGCATGGCATCAAACAGCACCACTTTTCCGCTGCTCACCTGCCCGTAGCCGGTGAGCAGTTTGATGCACTCCATTGCCTCCAGGGTGCCGATAGTGCCGACCAGCGGTGCCATCACACCCGCTTCCACACAGGTCAGACTGTTCTCCCCGAATAACCGGCTCAGGCAGCGGTAACAGGGTTCCCCCTCCTGCCAGGTAAAGACGGCAATCTGTCCTTCCATACGAATAGCAGCACCGGACACCAGCGGGACCTTCAACTGATGACACGCTCGGTTCAGCTGTTCGCGGACGGCGACATTATCGGTACAGTCCAGTACCACATGATGAGACCGGATCAGAGCGGTAAGCTCATCATCATCCAGCTGTTTGGTAACGGTTTCGGTATGGCAATGCGGGTTGACGGCTTTCAGCGCAATCGCGGCGGATTCTGTTTTTGCCATCCCGATACGGGCATCGGTATGCAGGATCTGACGCTGAAGATTAGAGAGCGATACCGTATCAAAATCCAGCAGCGTGAGATGCCCCACGCCTGCCGCCGCCAGATACTGCGCTGCCGCACACCCGAGCCCGCCGAGGCCGGTGATCAGCACACGTCCGGCTTTCAGTACTTCCTGACCATCAAAATCAAAGCCGCGCAGCACGATCTGCCGGTTATAACGCAGCGCTTCCTCGTCACTGAGCTCAATATGTCCGGGTTCAGTCGCCATCAGTCATTCTTCAGTAAATGGTTAAAAAACTCGATTTCAACGGTTTCACCGGCGGCAACCGCACCGCGCTCACGCTCCAGCACAATAAAGCAGTTGGCGAGGCTGAATGAACTGAAAATATGCGAGCCCTGGTCGCCGGTGGTTTTTACCACCATCTGACCGGATTCATTCACCCCGGCAATACCGCGCTGGAAATCCAGACGACCGGCGGATTTTTTCAGCGGCGTGGTGGTGACGGCTTTAAACCGCATCGGCGGCTGCCACTGACTGAAACCGGACAGACGGGCAATCAGCGGCTGTACCAGCTCATAAAAGGTAACGGTGGTGGAGACCGGATTACCCGGCAGACCGCAGAACCAGGCGTTATTCAGTTTACCGAAAGCAAACGGCTTGCCCGGTTTAATCGCCAGTTTCCAGAAATTAATTTTGCCGATCTCATCAAGAATCTGTTTGGTGTAATCCGCTTCGCCGACAGACACGCCGCCGCTGCTGATCACCAGATCCGCCTGTGCATCGGCTTTCTCAAAGGTAGCGCGCAGAATGTCCGGATTATCCGGGATCACGCCGAGATCAATTACATCACAGCCGAGCTTTTCCAGCATCAGACGAACCGCAAAGCGGTTGGTATCATAAATCTGTCCGTCACCCAGCGGCTGGCCGACCGCCTGCAATTCATCACCGGTGGAGAACACCGCTACTTTCAGTTTGCGCACCACGGACAGCTCTGCCAGACCGAGGGAGGCAATCAGCGGCAGCTGGGCGGCGGCCAGTTTGGTGCCTGCCGGTAAAACTTCGCTGTGCTGCGCGATATCCTCACCAATGCGGCGGATATTCTGCCCGGCGGTAATCCCGGCGGTAAAGGTAATCCCGGCGTCCGACACTTCCGCTTCTTCCTGCATCACCACGGTATCCACACCCTTGGGTACCGGTGCGCCGGTCATAATACGGACACACTGTCCGGCCGGTAATTCACCTTTAAACGGCACACCCGCCAGAGCACGACCGGCAACCGGCAGCGGGGTTTTTCCGTCCCGGTCGGACAGGCGCAGACCGTAACCATCCATTGCGGAATTATCAAATGGCGGTACATTGATAGGCGAAATAACCGGGGTAGCAGTGATCCGCCCGGCGGCATCCGTCAGCGCGATTGTTTCAGTACCGGTGATCGCGGCCGGGGTCGCGAGCAGCTTATCCAGTGCTTCCTGTAAAGAGATTAACGAAGAGGTGTAACTTTCTGTCGGATTAGCCATGATGCTGTTTCACTCCCGGCGCCTGCTGGGCGCAGATAAAACGGATAATAAAGAGAAGGGCATTATGGCAGACTTACAGCACAAGTTGAATGATGTGGCACAAAAGCGTGAGCAACAGATCTGATTCCGGAAGTCATTATTGCATTTTAAAGGCTTCTTTTGGTATAACGAAGTTACAAATTATTAACATATTGCATTTCATATGACGACATCTCACTCCGCCCGTCAGACAACGGCGCTTCATATTGCAGTCAGTGGTTTTCTTGCGCTGGTGGTGGCCATGGGAATAGGGCGCTTTGCTTTTCCCCCGCAGGTGCCGCTGATGATTGACGAGTACCAGCTTGATCTGACAACTGCCGGTATTGTGGCTGCCTGGAACTACCTCGGCTATCTGGCCGGATCCTTTGATGCTATGCGGGCAAAACGCGGTATTGAGCTGCGGCTGTGGACCGGTTTATGGGGCGCGGTGATTATCACACTGCTGTCAGCGGTGATTTCCGGGGCGGTGCTGCACAGTATCGCGCGCTTTTTTATCGGCTGGGCGAGCGGCTGGACACTGGTGTTAGCGGCCGCCTGGACCAATGATGCACTGGCAAAACTCAACCGGCCGGCACTGAGTGTCGCGGTTTACGGCGGCACCGGTACCGGAATTCTGCTGTGCGGACTGGCAGCTATCGGCATTCAGGGCTTATCACTGACCGCCTCGCAGGGCTGGTGGATCTATGGTGCTGCGGCACTGGTATTCAGTCTGTATGTCAGCCGCTATCTGCCGCGCCCGGGGGAGCTGAGCAGCAGCAATTCCCCGCACAGTAAACCGCTGATGACACCAAAAATCCGCCGTTTATTGTGGAGCTATGCGCTGGCCGGATTCGGCTATATTCTGCCTGCCACGTTTTTATCACAGATGGCGGCGGCGCGTTTCCCCGGCAGTCTGTTTGCTCAGTTTGTCTGGCCGGTATTCGGGATCGCCGCTGTGGCCGGTATCGTTGCTGCGATTGCCGCGCGGCGTTTTTTCACGCCGCAGCTGCGGCTGGCAATCACTCTCTGGGCACAGGCAGCGGGTATTCTGGCGGCGGAAGTCATGCCCGGGATCAGTGGCCTGGCGGTCAGTGCCTTTCTGGTCGGCGGCGGCCTGATGGCTGCGGTGCAACTGGCATTCCAGTGCGGACGCGAACTGGCACCGGAGCACGGCCGTTATATGGCCGGATTGCTGACCACCTGGTATGCGGTCGGGCAGCTCGGCGGCCCGCTGGTATCCTCTGTCTCCGCGTATTTTACCGGTAAACTGGAACCGGCGCTGTGGGTGGCCTTTGCAGCACTGATTATCGGTGGTTTGCTGGTTTTCCGTGACCGCAGCGATATAAAAGAATCATTATCTCAGTGATAACAGGGTTATTATTTATTAATCCTGTTATCTTTATTATTCATTAAAAATAAAAAACGGATAATTAAAAAAACGGTTTTATAACTTAGCCTGTTTATGCTTTATTTAATTTTCAGGGCATAAAGTCATTATTCTGAAATATAAAAGGGCAGTTATTCCTGATGAGAAAGAACAATTTTCTTCAGAAGGTAATCAATGATCTGAAAGATATACGATTGTGGTCCATGAGTATCAGCATGATACTGACATCTCTGACAGTAACGCACTCCTCACTGCGCATTGTCAGACCGGACAATGTGATGACCGATGTCTTTCTCACCCCTGTTATTTATGTGGGGTTTTATGTTCTGACAAAAAAGATACTGTATTTTATATTTGAATAATTGAGAGGTTAATTATGAAAGAATTAAATCAGGAACAATTATTGTTCGTTTCAGGTGCAGGGTTTATCTCTGCCGGAATGATGTTCGCCGGTATTGCATTTGATATCAGTGCTGTAATGATCTCAAATATCAGCCGGAACAATGAAGAAATTGTTTTTGCTGATCATAAGGATATTTCCCGTCTTCGTTATGATGTTATATAACACATCCGTTATCCGGCATTTTTCCGGCAAATGTTTCCGTCAGCGTCATTCCGGCTGATATCCGCATTATTAACAGGGATTTCCGGTGCAAACTTTTCATCACCAAAACCACAAAATGGATTAACAAAACGGTGTATTGCTCTAAAATAGCAGGGCGGCGGGTATTGACCGGCCGACGGGTGCAACACAGCACCGGGAGTCACCTGAAAAATAGTCGGAGAAGGTATGTCATCATTAAGCCGGGAAGCAGAACTTGTCCACGCCGCGCTCATCGCACGCGGGCTGGAGACACCATTGCGGGAGCAGACACTGCCGCCGGAAACCCGCAAGGTTCAGATTGAAGCGCATATGACAGAAATTATGAAGCTGCTCAATCTCGACCTGAGCGACGACAGTCTGGCAGATACCCCGAAACGTATCGCGAAGATGTATGTGGATGAAATTTTTTCAGGACTGGATTATCACAATTTCCCGAAAATCACCCTGATTGAAAATAAAATGAAAGTGGATGAAATGGTGACGGTCCGTGATATCACGCTGACCAGCACCTGTGAACACCACTTTGTCACTATCGACGGTAAAGCCACCGTTGCTTATATCCCGAAAGACACCGTTATCGGGTTATCGAAAATTAACCGCATTGTGCAGTTCTTTGCCCAGCGCCCGCAGGTTCAGGAACGTCTGACACAGCAAATTCTGCTGGCACTGCAAACGCTGCTCGGCACCACTAATGTGGCGGTATCCATTGACGCGGTGCATTATTGTGTCAAAGCGCGCGGCATCCGTGACGCAACCAGTACCACCACCACCACCTCACTGGGCGGGTTATTTAAATCCAGCCAGAATACCCGCCAGGAATTCCTGCGCGCGGCCCGTCATATTTAACGGATGAATACTTCAGTCACATCTGCCTCTGCCCGTATTGATGTCCTCGATATGGTGCGGGGGCTGGCCATCCTCGGTATTTTTATTCTGAACATCGGCGGATTCGCGCTGCCGTCTGCGGCCTATCTGAACCCGCTGTACACCCCGGCGGCGTCCGCAACAGATATCGCCACCTGGGCAGTATTAAGTGTGCTGGTGCAGGGGAAATTCCTCGGGATGTTTGCACTGCTGTTCGGTGCCACTCTGATGATGCTCAGCCGTTACAGCCAGCCCTGGAATATGGCGCGGTTACTGGTGCTTGGAGTGATCGGGCTGCTGCATACCGCTCTGCTCTGGGACGGGGATATCCTGCTGATGTACAGCCTGACCGGCGTTGCCGCCTGCTGGATCATCCATAATGTTTCCTCCCGCTGGTGGCTGAAGCTGGTGCCGGTGCTGATCCTGACCGGATTGTTTTTACTGTTTTTCCTGTTATCGGAAGGTGGTGAGCTGAAACTGTTGTACTGGCAGCCGTCGCAGGAAATGCTGGATTATGAAGTACTGATCGCCGACACCGGTGGTATTGCCGGCATGCTGGACAGAATCAGTACCATCAGCGGTATGCTGATGATGATGGTGGTTCAGTATGGCTGGCAGTTACTGGCAATGATGCTGCTGGGCGCAACACTGATGAAAAACGGCTGGCTGAAAGGGGCATATCCGCTGTCTCATTACCGGCGGCTGGCAGCGTGGCTGCTGATCCCGTCACTGCTGCTGCAGGCGGTTGTGATGTGGCTGGAATACCTGAACGACTGGAGTGTCTTCTGGATGGGCACTGTTGGTTATCCGCTGGCGGATATTTTGCAGCCGGTACAGACTACCGGGCTTATTGCTTTGTTTTATGGTTTGCAGCCACAGCTGAAACCGGTTGCCGCCTGTTTACAGCGGGTCGGGCGTACCGCACTGAGCAGTTATCTGCTGCAATCGGTGTGCGGGGTGATACTGTTTGAGTACCTCGGTTATTTCAGTCAGTTTGATCGCCTGACGCTGCTGGCATTTGTGCCGCTGATGTGGCTGATCAACATCCTGTTCTCAACCCTGTGGCTGCGTTATTTTTCTCAGGGGCCGGTGGAGTGGTTATGGCGGCAGGCAGCCAATAAGCTGGCGGCCCGCTGAAACCGGATTATTGCGCAGCGGGTGCCGGTTGTGTGTTATCCGCCGGTTTTTCCGGTGTCACAGGGGGCTCCGGATAAAGTACATTCAGCTCTTCCGGTGTCACTGCCGGATATGACGGTACATTCTCCGGTAACGTTTGTGGTGCCGGAATCGATTCCTGCGGGCCGAGGAAACGCGGCTCGCGGTTGAGAATATATAAATCAGCCAGTGCGCCCAGCCGGGCAACCACTTCCCGCGCACGGACAGTAAACATATTCTTCGGGGAGGAAACCGCGTAACAGCGCGCCTCAATACCTTTTTCCATCGCGATATACAGCGCCCGTTCACAATGGAAGCGCTGGGTGATAATCGTAAAGCCATTGGTATCAAAGACTTTTCGTGTCCGTACCACAGAATCCAGCGTGCGGAATCCGGCAAAATCGAGCACAATTTTACTGGCCGGGATCCCGGCATTCACCAGATCCTTGCGCATCGTGCTCGGCTCATTGTAACTGTGCTGGGCATTGTCGCCGCTCAGCAGCAGATACTTCACCTTGCCGCTGTTGTATGCATTTACGGCACCCTGAATACGATACCGGTAATATTGGTTAATTGTCCCGTTTTTATAGTACTTAGCCGTACCGAGTACCATGCCGACTTCACTCGGCGGCAGGTCATTGATATTTTCATAGATATAAGGCGCGGTTTTCCAGCTAATCCAGCGATCTGCCGCAATAGCCGCTGCTGCCGCCAGAATAATACCTGCCAGCATCCACAGAATGATCCGTTTCCATATCCGGGCTTTTCCCATTATTACTGAGACCTTTATCACTATTTAGTTACCATAAGGCTAAGATTACTTGAGCAGGGAAAGGCTGGCAAGGGTGAAAAAAAGAATAAAACCCGCACAAGTGCGGGTTTTCAGCGGCAGAATACCGGTTATTCGTCAGAAAGATGTCCGGCGGTAAACACGATATTCCGGATGCCAGAAGTTACGTTCGATAGCTTCATCGAGTGCACCGTCAGAGGTCACAGTCGCGACACCCTGGATCTGTGCTTCTTTGGCAACCTGTTTGGCGATGATACGGGAGACTTTTTTGATGTCCTCGATATCCGGCAGCAGTGAGCCTTCGCCGTTAACAACCATCGGTGAGCATTCAGCCAGCGCGCGGCTTGCTGCCATCATCATGCCGTCAGTCACACGTCTGGCACCGGCGGCCAGCACACCCAGACCAATCCCCGGGAAAATAAAGGAGTTGTTGCACTGGGAGATAGGATAGGTTTTATCCTTATAAATCACCGGATTAAACGGGCTGCCGGTTGCAACCAGTGCATGACCGTCTGTCCAGGCGATAATATCTTCCGGACGGGCTTCCACACGGGAGGTCGGGTTGGACAGCGGCATGACGACCGGACGCGCACAGTTTTTGTGCATTTCACGGATAATCTCTTCCGTAAACAGCCCCGGCTGACCGGAAACCCCGATAAGCACAGTCGGCTTAGCGTTACGGACCACATCTTCCAGTGAAATCGCATCATTCTGCACATCCCAGTCCGCAATAATGTCACTTTTGGTGATCAGTTTGCTCTGGAAATTCAGCAGGTTCGGCAGTTTGTCCGTCAGCAGACCGAATCTGTCCACCATAAAGATACGGGCACGCGCCTGCTCTTCACTCAGACCTTCGGATTTCATCTGCGCGATAATCTGCTCGGCGATACCACACCCGGCTGAACCGGCACCCAGGAAGGCAACAGTCTGGTCTTTCAGCTGTCCGCCTGCGGCACGGCTGGCGGCAATCAGGCTGCCGAGGGTGACTGATGCGGTACCCTGGATATCATCATTGAAGCAGCAGAGCTGATCGCGGTAGCGTTCCAGCAGCGGCATCGCGTTTTTCTGGGCGAAATCTTCAAACTGTAACAGCACATCCGGCCAGCGGCGCTTAACCGCATTGATAAATTCATCAACAAATTCATCATATTCTTCGCCGGTGATACGCGGGTGACGCCAGCCCATATAGAGCGGGTCATTCAGGCGCTGCTGGTTATTGGTGCCGACATCCAGCACGATAGGCAGGGTATACGCCGGGCTGATGCCGCCGCAGGCGGTATACAGAGAGAGTTTACCAATCGGGATCCCCATCCCGCCGATCCCCTGGTCACCCAGACCGAGGATCCGCTCACCGTCGGTTACCACGATGACTTTTACATTCTGCTTGGTGGCATTCTGCAGCATGTCATCAATGTAAGCGCGGTTCGGATAAGAGATAAACAGCCCGCGCGCACGGCGGTAGCTGTCCGAGAAATGCTCACAGGCCGCCCCGACAGTCGGGGTGTAAATGATAGGCATCATTTCTTTGAGGTGAGCATTGAGCAGGCGGTAGAACAGCGTTTCATTCGTATCCTGAATGTTACGCAGGTAGATATGTTTGTCAGTATCGTTTTTAAAATCAGAATACTGACGATAAGCGCGTTCAGTCTGCTCTTCGATGGTCTCCACCGCTTCCGGCAGCAGGCCGTGGAGGTTGAAATTACTGCGCTCTTCTTCGGAGAAGGCGCTTCCCTTATTCAGCAGCGGAAATTCTAACAGGATAGGGCCCGCATACGGAATATATAATGCACGTTTGCTTTCGTATTCCAGTTCCATGTATGACTACTCTTTGCCAATTGACATTTTTAAGACAGGACGCACTGATCCTAAGTTATCTGAAAAATATGTACAGTAATTGTTACGAAATTAGTGATGCCGATGTGTGAAAGTGAGAGGCGGGATAGATTTATATTTAATAATCACGTAAAGGCTGATACCCGGAACAGATGGGTATCAGCCTCAGCGAAGACAGAATTAATAGCTGAACAGGGCGATATCCTGACACCCCAGGGCGCTCAGTGTGGCAGAGGTACTTTCCCACTGTGACAGCGTGGCGTTGCTGCCCTCCACCAGCACGGCACGGTGGATATCATGAAGGTTGCCGCCAGCCATATTCATAAAGATCAGTGCGGCCTGCAACGGCGGCAGTCCCGGGTTAAAGGCGGCATTTTCAATGTAAGCACCGCTGTAGATGCGTCCGCGGCTGTCCTGAAGCGCCACACCGCTGTGGGAATGAGAATACGGCGCATGGCTGCGGTTAGCCGCCTCGAGTGCTTTTCCGACCACCGCATTAGTGGCGAGGAAATGATAACCATGATGCACCTGGTCAAATAACCGGGTTTCAATTCCCAGATCCACCGGCCCGAAAGCATGCGGCAGCAGAGTTTTCAGCGGCATAGCGGCCAGTTCCGGTAACTGGATCAGCAGTTCTGTACCGCTGTTCAGTTCATTCATAAACTGACGGCAGTGGCCGCACGGTGTGTAATTGACGGTGACTTTGCGCAAACCTTTCTCGCCGCGCAGCCAGGCGTGGGTGATCGCGCTCTGTTCTGCATGCACTGTCTGTTGTAACGGCACATGGCAGAATTCCATATTGGCGCCGAAATAGAGGTTACCGCTCAGTCCGTGTGCAATCGCGCCGACATTAAACCGGGACACCGGCGTCACGGCACAGGCTGCGGCCAGCGGCAGCATGGTCAGTGCAAGTGCATCCTCATCAGTATCTGTGGCGTTGCAGAGTGCGCTGACCTGTTTGGCCGATAAGTATCCCGGGAACGTATCAGCACAAACAATGTCTGTCAGCAGGGTCTGTAACGGGGAAGGGAGCGTGTTCAGGGCTGCATGAAAGCGGTTTTGCATAAAATGACCTCCATTATCAATGAGATCATTCTAGCGGGTAGTTATACATAATGAACGTGATTTTTATCACGTTCATTATGAAACGAATGAAACAAATATTGAATTTGCGAGATGGAGCTCAAATTTTCAGGTCAGCCGAATAATGCCAGCAGTACCGGGAAGATAAACGGCGCCATCAGAGAAGTAATAATCCCGCAGGTCATTAATGCCAGTGAACTGTAAGCGCCTTCCACATAATCCTCTTCCGCGCAGCGGGCGGTACCGAGGGCGTGAGAAGCCGTACCCATTGCCAGACCGCGTGAAGCCTTGGTGGTGACCCGCAGTCGTCTGAACAGGGTATGGCCGAAAATCGCACCGAGGATCCCGACGAAAATCACACATACGGCACTGATTGCCGCCACGCCGCCGATGGAATTGGACACCGCGATCGCTATCGGGGTGGTGACAGATTTCGGCAGGATAGAGGCGGCAATTTCCGGTGTCGCGCCCATCATAAAGGCAATAGCGGTACCGGTGACCATGGCAATCACACTCCCGGCAAAGCAGATGGTAATGATAGATTTCCACTGTGCACGGATCTGATGCAGCTGCTCATACAGCGGGAACGCCAGTGCCACCACGGCGGGTTGCAGCAGATCGTTGAGGATGCGGCTGCCCTCAAAATAGTGGTTGTATGAAGTTCCGGTGAATATCAGCAGCGGAATGATAATCACGATGGATATCAGCAGCGGGTTTAATACCGGCAGCTTAAATTTGATATAGATAGCTCTGGCGAGAAAATAGACGCCGATGGTAAGCGGGAGCGACCACCAGATATGCGTTAACATTTGCGTTTCTCTTGTTGTTCGGTGTGTTCTGCTGCGGCAACCGCATCGGCTTCCTGTTGTTCCGGAACCGGAACATGGCGGCGGTGAATAAATTCAGAACTCAGCGCCACAGCACACATGGCGATAAAGGTACTGACGACACAGGCGATGAGGATCGGCAGCAGCTGGGCGCTGAGGGTATCGTAATAGTTCATCACACCGATACCGATCGGCAGAAATAACATCGTCATGTTTTTCATTAATAAGGTACAGCCGGGCTGAACCCAGTGCGCCGGAACAATCTGCAGTGCGAGCAGCACAAAAAGCAGCAGCATGCCAACGATGCTGCCCGGGACGGAAAACGGCAGTAACACCGCGATAATATTGCCGGCAAACAGGCACAGATACAGGATCAGAAATGCCCGGAGATAGCGCCAGCCGGTTTCCGCTATCTGTTTTGGTTTCATGATAATGTTCCTTCTTGGATGAACCTATTCATCATACAATTAACTTTTTATTTGTGCTATAGGTCACATAAAAAAACCTGCACCGGAGCGCAGGTTTTTTTCAGTTTATTGTACAGAGAAGAACTTACTTCACCTGCTGACCTGGTTGTGCACCGGAATCCGGGCTGAGCAGGAAAATCTCGTTTCCGCCCGGGCCTGCGGCCATGACCATACCTTCAGAGATCCCGAAACGCATTTTGCGCGGTGCGAGGTTAGCGACCATCACTGTCAGGCGGCCTTCCAGCGCTTTCGGATCCGGATACGCCTGGCGGATGCCGGAGAAGACCTGACGGGTTTCGCCACCGAGATCCAGTACCAGTTTCAGCAGTTTGTCAGAGCCGTCCACGAAATCGGCAGACATGATCTGTGCAATACGCATATCAACTTTGGCAAAATCATCAAAGCTGATGGTGTCCGCAATCGGATCATCTGCCAGCGGGCCGCTGACCGGTTTGGCTGACATCGCTTTGATATCCTCTTTGGAAGCTTCAATCATCTCTTCCACTTTCGCCATTTCAATACGGCTGAACAGGGCCTTGAAGTCTGCGATCTGATGATCCAGCAGCGGTTTGGCTATGCCGTCCAGTGTCAGTTCCTGATTCAGGAACGCTTCACTGCGGGCCGCCAGTTCCGGCATCACCGGTTTCAGGTAGGTCATCAGTGCGCGGAACAGGTTGATACCCATGGTGCAGATAGCGTGCAGCTCATCATCTTTACCTTCCTGTTTCGCCACCACCCACGGTGCTTTCTCATCAATATAGCGGTTGGCGACATCAGCCAGCGCCATGATTTCGCGGATAGCTTTGCCGAATTCCCGGCTGGTGTACTCTTCGCTGATGGTTTTTTCAGCATCGACAAACTGCTGATATAACTCAGGTTCAGCCAGGGTTGCACTCAGGCGGCCGTTAAAGCGTTTTTTGATAAATCCGGCGGTACGGGATGCCAGGTTGACCACTTTGTTAACGATGTCGCTGTTAACACGCTGAACGAAATCTTCCAGGTTGAGGTCAATATCATCAATACGTGAAGAGAGTTTCGCCGCGTAGTAATAACGCAGGCTGTCTGCATTCAGATGATTCAGATAGGTGCGGGCCTGGATAAAGGTACCGCGTGATTTGGACATCTTCGCGCCGTTAACCGTCACATAGCCGTGGACAAACAGGTTGGTCGGCTTGCGATAACCGCTGCCTTCCAGCATGGCAGGCCAGAACAGGCTGTGGAAGTACACGATATCTTTACCGATAAAGTGGTACAGATCAGCGTCAGAATCTTTCTTCCAGAACTCGTTAAAATCGAGATTGCCGCGTTTGTCACACAGGTTTTTGAATGACCCCATGTAGCCGATTGGCGCATCCAGCCAGACATAGAAGTATTTGCCCGGTGCATCCGGGATCTCAAAGCCGAAATACGGCGCATCACGGCTGATATCCCACTGCTGCAGGCCGGAATCAAACCACTCCTGCATTTTGTTGGCGACCTGCTCCTGGAGCGCGCCGCTGCGGGTCCATGCCTGTAACATGTCAGCGAAAGCCGGCAGATCAAAGAAGTAATGCTCACTTTCGCGCAGCACCGGTGTGGCACCGGAGACCACGGAGCGCGGGTTAATCAGCTCGGTCGGGCTGTAGGTCGCGCTGCACACTTCGCAGTTATCGCCGTACTGGTCTTCCGCTTTACATTTCGGGCAGGTGCCTTTCACAAAGCGGTCCGGCAGGAACATGCCTTTTTCCGGATCATACAGCTGGGAAATGGTCCGGGTTTCAATATGACCGTTCTTTTTCAGTGCCAGATAGATGTTCCCGGATAACACCCGGTTCTCCTCGCTGTGCGTGGAGTGGTAGTTATCAAAGCTGATGGCGAAATCAGCAAAATCTTTCTGATGCTCAACGCTCATGTTGGCGATCATCTCTTCAGGAGAGATCCCCTGCTGTTGTGCCTTGAGCATAATCGGGGTGCCGTGAGCATCGTCGGCGCAGATGAAGTGAACCTCTTTGCCGCGCATTCGCTGAAAACGGACCCAAATATCAGCCTGGATATGTTCCAGCATATGACCGAGATGGATTGAACCGTTTGCATATGGCAACGCACAGGTTACCAAAATTTTATTAGCGATCTGAGACATAGAGTATTTCACTTCCTCAAATAATAAAGGGTCTTTGATGTTAACCGATCCCGTCCACCCCTGCCAGCAGTAATCCGGCTTTGTGTGTGGTTTTCCGGACTTTTTTCTGCCGTGAACATCCGGCGATAACCCTGCTGATTGCAGGGGATTTGTTTTGTGCGGGTTTGCGCGGAATGACTAAATTAATCAGTTGGCTTCTGCTATCATTGAAGCCGATAGTTACAGGCAATAAAAACGATAAATTTAAGGAGCCGGGATGAATGCGAAATCCCCCGGGGAGATGAACCCTGAATTGCTGAACGACCAGGTCGCGCAGGTACTGGCGACATTTGAGCATCCGACACTCAAACGCAACCTGATTGCCATCAAAGCGCTGAATCACTGCGCAATGCTGGATGATGTGCTGCATGTTGAGCTGGTGATGCCGTTTGTCTGGAAGCGCCCGTTTGAAGCACTGATTGAAGCAAAAACCAAAGAATTACGCAAAGTGACCGGTGCGGCGGCGGTGGACTGGAAACTGCGTCATGATATCGCGACACTGCGCCGGGCCAATGATCTGCCGGGCATTAACGGTGTTCGCAATATTCTGGCGGTCAGCTCCGGCAAAGGCGGTGTGGGTAAATCCAGTACCGCGGTTAACCTTGCGCTGGCACTGGCGGCGGAAGGGGCGAAAGTCGGTATCCTCGATGCGGATATTTACGGCCCGTCCATCCCGAACATGCTGGGCACCACCAAAGAGCGCCCGACCTCACCGGACGGCCAGCATATGGCCCCGATTATGGCTTACGGCCTGGCCTCTAACTCTATCGGCTATCTGGTGACAGATGATAACGCCATGGTCTGGCGCGGCCCGATGGCCAGTAAAGCCCTGATGCAGATGTTACAGGATACCCTGTGGCCGGATCTGGACTATCTGGTCATCGATATGCCGCCGGGCACCGGTGATATCCAGCTGACCCTCTCACAAAACATCCCTGTCACCGGTGCGGTGGTGGTAACCACACCGCAGGATATCGCGCTGGTGGATGCCATGAAAGGTATCGTCATGTTCAAGAAAGTGAACGTGCCGGTTCTGGGGATTGTGGAGAACATGAGTGCGCACATCTGCAGTAACTGCGGCCATGTCGAGCCGATTTTCGGCACCGGCGGGGCGGAGAAACTGGCGGAACGCTATCACACCAAACTGCTGGGACAGGTGCCGCTGCATATCTCGCTGCGTGAAGACCTCGATCGCGGCCAGCCGACGGTGATGCGTGACCCGGATGGCGAGTTTGCGGATATCTACCGTGAGATCGCCGTAAATGTGACGGCAGAAATGTTCTGGGAAGGGGATAAAATCCCGACAGAGATCGCTTTCCGCGCAGTTTAAGCGGAATTTATTTCTGCTCCGGCACGTCCGGAAAGTCAAAAAGACCAGTGCAGTGATGTGCTGGTCTTTTTTTCGGGTGGCCATAAGAGCGGTTACCCCGAAATAATGAGGCCGGATGCCCGATTATGCTGGAATCTCACGCCGTTACTCCCTATAATTCAGCGCCGGGCGGACACGTTTTGTTACTCACGGCCGGATAAGCATTAAAAGAGGCCGCAGCAGACCGTTTCGGTTTTTTTCTCTCCTATTTTCAAACCGGGTTATTTCAATTATGGCTGACACAGCACAGCAGCAGTGCACTATCATCGGCATCACCGGCGCATCCGCGTCAGGAAAAAGTCTGATTGCCAACACGCTTTATCACGAGTTACGTGCTCAGGTGGGCGATCACAATATCGGTGTGATTCCGGAAGACTGCTACTATAAAGATCAGAGCGATGTGCCGATGGAAGAGCGCATCAAGGTCAACTATGACCATCCGGGCTCTATGGATCACGAACTGCTGTTACAGCATCTGAAAACACTGAAATCCGGTAAGTCGATTCAGTTACCGCAATATGATTACGCCGAGCATACCCGCAAACCGGAATCGGTTTTGTTCAGCCCGAAACGGGTGATTATTCTTGAGGGCATCCTGCTGCTGACAGACAAACGTCTGCGCGAGCAGATGGACTTCTCCATTTTCGTCGACACCCCGCTGGATATCTGCCTGATGCGCCGCATCCGCCGTGATGTGAATGAGCGCGGACGCACACTGGATTCGGTGATTGCACAGTACAATAAAACCGTCCGTCCGATGTACCTGCAATTTATTGAACCAACAAAACAATATGCTGATATCATAGTGCCGCGGGGCGGTAAAAACCGCGTGGCGATTGATATTCTGAAAGCCAAAATCAGTCAGTTCTGCGAGTAAGCCGCCGACAACGATTAATCCGCGTTTATCCGCCGGTGATAAACGCTGAGTTTTATAAGGATGATACCATGCGACTTTGTGACCGTGACATTATTCAGTGGCTTGATGACGGCAGACTGACCATCTCCCCGCGTCCGCCGGTTGAGCGGATCAACGGGGCGACCGCCGATGTCCGCCTCGGGCATCAGTTCCGGGTTTTCCGGGGCCATGCCGCCGCGTATATTGATCTCAGCGGCCCGAAAGAAGAAGTGAATGCGGCGCTGGAAAATGTCATGAGTGATGAAATCACCCTGACTGAAGATGAAGTGTTCTACCTGCATCCGGGTGAACTGGCACTGGCAGTGACACTGGAATCTGTCACACTGCCGGATAACCTGGTCGGCTGGCTGGACGGGCGTTCATCACTGGCACGCCTCGGGCTGATGGTCCACGTGACCGCACACCGGATCGATCCGGGCTGGCACGGGCAAATCGTACTGGAATTTTACAACTCAGGTAAGTTACCCTTGGCACTGCGGCCGGGAATGGTGATCGGTGCCCTGAGTTTTGAGCCGTTATCCGGCTCCGCTGACCGGCCGTATAACCGCCGCAGCGATGCAAAATACAAAAATCAGCAGGGAGCTGTGGGCAGCCGTATCAGCGAAGATTAAACGGCGGACAGTACTGTCCGCCAGCGGGTTCAACAGAGAATGGGAAAGGAACAGGGATTATGAAACGATTTTTCACCACGCTGATTATTCTGCTTGTCGTGATAGCGGCGGGCCTCGCGGCCTTAATCCTGCTGGTGAACCCGAATGATTTCCGCGACTATATCGTTAACAAGGTGAAGGAAGACACCGGTTACGAGCTGGTGATGAAAGATGATATGCGCTGGCATGTCTGGCCGAAACTGAGCATCATCACCGGTAAAATGTCCCTGACTGCCCCCGATGCCGCCGAACCGGTGGTAACTGCCGAAAATATGCGCCTCGACGTTGAACTCTGGCCGCTGCTGTCCCATCAGTTATCGGTTCGTGAAGTGATGCTTGACGGCGCACTGCTGAAAATCCTGCCTGAAACCGAATCAAAAGAGAAGAAAAGCGCTCCTGTTGCGCCGGGTAATCAGAAAGCCCGCCCGGTGCCTGTCGAACAGGAAAACAAATGGTCGTTTGATGTTGACCGCATCCGTATCGCCAACAGCCTGCTGGTCTGGCAGACAGAAGACGGTTCGCAGATCAACATGCGCGATATTAACTTCTCTCTTGAGCGTAATACCCCTGAACGCTATGTGATAGCGCTGAACAGTAATATTCTGCGCAATCAGCAGGAGCTCTCTTTCAGCCTGAGTTCTGATATTGACCTCTCCCAGTACCCGGTGCAGGTCAGCGGCAATATTAACCGCCTGAATTACCGCCTGTCCGGTGCCGGTCTGTATGCCAACGGCATCAACGGCAACGGTACGACCACCTATACCTGGCACGAAGCGGTCGGCCAGGCACCGCAGTCTCTGATCCTGGAAAATCTGAAACTGAGCGCTAACGAAAGCCAGCTCAGCGGCACAGTGGAAGCGGCACTCGGTGAAACCCCGCGTTATGATATCCAACTGACCTCCTCAAAACTGAATCTGGATAATCTGCTCGGTTATGAGCGTGCCGTACATGCAGAAAACGGGGAAAAAAACCCGGTTGCCACCAAACCGGCGGTGGTTACCACCGGCAGTGATGCGGATAAATATGATCTGACCTTTATGAACCACTTCAATGCCACTCTGGCGCTGAATGTGGATTCCCTGATTTACCAGGGAATGGAAATCGGCCAGCTGACGGTGAAAGCAGAGAACCGGGGCAGTATCACGGAAATCTCCAAAATGACCGGCAACGTGTTCGGCGGCCGTTTCTCTCTGCCGATGACGATTTATTCCGAAAAAGTTCCGGCACAGCTGCGTATCAAACCGCTGTTACAGAATATTGATGTCAAACCGTTGCTGGCGGCGTTTAAAATGCCGGAAAAATTCACCGGACGCCTGAGTTTTGACGGCGATCTGCGTGGTACCGGTTATGACCAGGACGCGGTCTTAAACAACTGGCGCGGTGACGTGGCACTGACCATCACTGATGTTAAGCTGCTCGGCCTGAATATTCCGTATCTTATCCAGCAGTCGCTCTCCCAGGCGACAGATAAAGTGGCGCAGCCGGAATCGATGGATGCTATGACCGAAGCGAAAAAACTGGAAGCTATCGGTACCCTGAATAACGGTGAAGTAAAAATCAGTAAAATTCTGGCGGTATCCGATGCCTTTAATATCACCGGCAGCGGCCGGACGAACCTGGTGAAACAGAATATGGATGTGAACCTGGGGGTTCAGATCTTAAAAGGCTGGGGGAAAACCAATGACCTGGTGACCTGGCTGCAGTCTGTCCGTATTCCGGTGGTGCTGTTCGGCAACTGGGATAATATTCAGTATAAGTTCGAAGTGGAAAACCTGTTGCGTAATCAGATACAGCAACGGGTAAAACAGGCAGCCGGAGAGCTGCTGAATGAAAAAACCGGGGGTGATCTCAAAGCCGTGGAATCCTTGCTTAACCGGTTATAAATTCGCGGACGATTTATACAAACAGAGCAGTGACGATAATTTATATTGTCACTGCTTTTTTAATGCCGGAGGCCGGAACACTTAAATGATACGGGTAATAACTAAGGTTCATTGACGCATATCATTTAATCTGTTCCCGGTTTTCGGCAGAGTGCATTAATCATTTTTATAAATAAAAATACCAGACAGGAGCAGAAATGTTAGATCTTCTTATTGGTGCTGTCGTCGCCGTCGGCGTAGGGCGCTATATTATTAAAGGGTATTCAGCCACAGGGGTGCTGATGGTCGGGGGCTTACTGCTTCTGATCATCAGTGTCATCATGGGGAAAAACATCCTGCCGTCCGCCGCCACCTCCACCGGCTGGGGACCGACAAACATTATTGAGTATGTGAAGTACCTGCTGATGAACCGCGGCGGCGACCTCGGTATGATGATCATGGTACTGTGCGGCTTTGCGGCTTATATGACTCATATCGGTGCCAACGACGTGGTCATCAAAATGGTCTCCAAACCGTTACAGGTTGTGAATTCCCCGTATCTGCTGATGATCGTGGCCTACTTTATTGCCTGTCTGATGTCTCTGGCCGTTTCCTCCGCCACCGGTCTCGGTGTGTTACTGATGGCAACCCTGTTCCCGGTAATGGTGAACGTGGGGATCAGCCGTGGTGCGGCGGCGGCTATCTGCGCCTCTCCGGCGGCAATTATCCTGGCTCCGACCTCCGGTGATGTGGTGATTGCGGCGGAAGCCTCTATGATCCCGCTGAAAGAGTTTGCGTTCAGCCTGACTCTGCCTATCTCTATCGTGGCGATTGTCTCTATGGCGATTGCTCACTATTTCTGGCAGCGTTTCCTTGATCGTAAAGAAGATATCAAATCTGAGATCCTGGACGTCAAAGAAATCACCACCAATGCGCCGAAATTCTATGCCATTCTGCCGTTTATGCCGATCATCGGCGTACTGCTGTTTGATGGTAAGCCGTTCAGTATCGGTTTCCTGAGCCATATCGTGCTGCCTGAATTACACATCATCACGATTATTGTCGGCTGTATTATTTTGTCTGCCATCATTGAATTCGTCCGTGGTTTTGACGGCAAAAAAGTCTATGCCGGGCTGGATGTCTGCTACCGTGGTATGGCGGATGCCTTTGCCACCGTGGTTATGCTGCTGGTGGCGGCCGGTGTGTTCGCTCAGGGCCTGAGCACCGTCGGCTTTATCTCCGGTCTGATCAGCCTGGCGCAGTCTTTCGGTTCCGGCGCGATTATCATGATGATTGCTCTGGTGATTATTACCATGCTGGCGGCGATGACTACCGGTTCCGGTAATGCGCCGTTCTATGCGTTTGTGGAGCTGATCCCGCGCCTGGCACAGCAGATGGGTATCAACCCGGCGTACCTGGTGATCCCGATGTTACAGGCATCCAACCTCGGCCGTACCATGTCACCGGTTTCCGGTGTGGTGGTGGCGGTTGCCGGTATGGCGAAAATTTCACCGTTTGAAGTGGTGAAACGGACATCCGTTCCGGTGCTTGTCGGCCTGCTGGTGGTGATTGTCGCCACTGAGTTCCTGGTGCCGGTAACACTGTAAAACAACACGGGCCGCACCGGTTATCCGCTGCGGCTTTTTTGTATCAGTACGGAAAGTGTGAGGTTGGCTTTGGATAAGATTTTTACCGGTGTGGTGCAGGGCACGGCGCTGATTCTAAAAATTGAAGAAAACAATGATCATCTGATTCATATTGTGCAGTTTCCGGAGGAGTTGTTAACGGGGCTGGCGATTGGTGATTCCGTATCGTATAACGGCTGCTGCCTGACTGTCGCAGCGATTGATAACAGCCATGTCGGGTTTTATCTTTTCACCGATACCCTGCTGAAAACCGCGCTCGGGCGGCTGGCTGCGGGTGATAAGGTCAATATCGAAAGAGTGGCGGTCTGATGATATAAAAAAAACCCCGTATCTGACGGGGTTTTTGTTCTGTGAGGGGCGTTAATTACACACGGTTAAAGGCAAGAATACGGACTGAACGCAGGTCAGCCTGAGACTCGTCGGCAATTTTCTGAGTAGCTTGTTCTAATGCATCCCGGGGTGACACACCGGCTTCGGTTTCTGTGATCTGATGTCCCTGTAAAGTGTCTCCGTTACGGGCACGCACTTTGTACGATACAAACCAATAATCCATATCATCACCTGCTTCTGTCATTAATCGTTTAATCACCATAGCGGTTTACGTCACTGATTAATGTGACCGGAATCAATCATTTAATTGTTTTTCTGTCCGGACGGCAGCGCATCAGCCTGAGCCGCGATATCTTCCAGAATCGTTTCCCGTTCAAAGAGCAATTGTTGTTCACGGCTTGAAGAGCAGGTGAACAGAAGCAGGATAAGCAGACCGGTTGCGGCGGCGGAAATCAGCCATGAACGGCGATCCATTCTGCGGTTACGGACACCGGAGGCAGCGGAATACAGCCATCCCAGAACGGCACCGCAAATCAGCCCGCTGAAATGGGCCACATTATCCATCACCGGCTCCTCATCATCCGGCACCGCACTGAGTACCGACAGTACGATCAGGACAATCATGGTGATCAGCAGATTTTTATAACGCAGGCTGTCCGCCACCGACACGGACGGATCTTTCCGGGCCCGGATAAGATACATCACGGTGGAACCGGCAAGCCCCATAATGGCGCCGGAGGCCCCGACACCGACAGTCACCGGAATGCCGGACAGCGGAGACATATCGTTCTGAGCGGCCTGCCAGAGCGCGCTGGCAAAGGATGCGGAAATACCGGTAAACAGATAGATAAACAGCATTCTCATTTTGCCGGTCAGCGCTTCACAGTTAATGCCGAACACCAGAAGGGCGATGAGATTGACGCCCAGATGAAACGGATCGGAATGAAGCAGGATGCTGGTTATATAGCGCCACCAGTCGCCGGTCAGTGATAACTGATACACACTGCCGCCCGCCAGCAGCATATTGTAGACCTGGTCTGCCAGCGGCGAAGCGTAATTCACCTGCCAGATATAAACGCCGGTATTGAGCAGGGCGAGGAAAAAGGTGAGCAGCATGGCTGAGAGCCGGTACTCCGGCCGTGAAGGCAGAACCACATCACCCCAGGGATTTATGTTATTCATTATTATTTTGCGGATAATTTGATTTGATTAAGTCTATTTGAGGGGCAGGCGGGCTGTAAACAGGAAAAAGCCGGGATAATTATCCCGGCTCTGACAAATGCGGATAGCGGCAGGAATTAATTATTTTCCAGCCATTCGGTGTGGAACACGCCGTCTTTATCAGTACGTTTATAAGTATGTGCACCGAAATAGTCACGCTGTGCCTGGATCAGGTTCGCCGGCAGTACCGCGCTGCGGTAGCTGTCATAATAGGCGATAGCGGCAGAGAAGGTCGGTGTCGGGATACCGTGCTGAACGCCGTAGCAGACTACATCACGCAGTGCCTGCTGATACTCATCGGCAATCTGTGTGAAGTAAGGGGCCAGCAGCAGGTTAGCCAGTGCCGGGTTTTCCGCATATGCGTCAGTGATTTTCTGCAGGAACTGGGCACGGATGATACAACCGGCGCGGAAGATTTTCGCGATTTCGCCGTAGTTCAGATCCCAGTTGTACTCATCAGAGGCAACGCGCAGCTGTGAGAAGCCCTGAGCATAAGAGACAATTTTACCCAGATACAGGGCGCGGCGGACTTTTTCAATAAACTCTGCTTTATCACCGCTGAACACAGCTGCTTTCGGTCCTTTCAGTACTTTGGAAGCCGCAACGCGCTGGTCTTTCAGAAACGAGATATAACGGGCAAATACGGATTCGGTGATCAGTGTCAGCGGCACGCCGAGGTCGAGCGCGCTCTGGCTGGTCCATTTACCGGTACCTTTGTTAGCGGCTTCATCGAGGATCACATCCACCAGATAGTTGCCGTCTTCATCTTTCTTGCGGAAGATATCTTTTGTGATATCAATCAGGTAGCTGCTCAGTTCGCCGTTGTTCCACTCACTGAAGACGGAAGCCAGTTCATCATTGCTGATGCCGAGGGCATTTTTCAGGACGGAGTAAGCTTCCGCAATCAGCTGCATATCGCCGTATTCGATACCGTTGTGAACCATTTTGACGTAATGACCGGCACCGTCAGCACCGATATAGGTCACACACGGCTCGCCTTCGGCCTGTGCCGCGATCTGTTTCAGGATCGGGGCAACCAGCTCGTAAGCTTCTTTTTGTCCGCCCGGCATAATGGACGGCCCTTTCAGTGCGCCTTCCTCGCCACCGGAAACGCCGGTGCCGATAAAGTTAAAGCCCTGTGCGGACAGCTCTTTGTTACGGCGGATGGTGTCCTGAAAGAAGGTGTTACCGCCGTCGATCAGAATGTCGCCTTTATCGAGATGCGGAGTGAGGGACGCGATGGTTTTATCGGTGGCTTCACCGGCTTTGACCATCAGCAGGATACGGCGGGGTTTTTCCAGGGAGTCAACAAACTCTTCAATGCTGTAGCTGGGAACCAGTTTTTTTCCCGGGTTTTCAGCAATCACTTCATCGGTTTTATCTGAAGAGCGGTTAAAAACAGAAACAGAATAACCGCGGCTTTCAATATTCAGTGCGAGGTTACGGCCCATAACGGCCATACCGACAACACCAATTTGTTGTTTGGACATGAAGACTCCTTCAGGAATTGACCCGTGACTAACGACGATTTCGTTAGCTGACTGTTAATTTCGTCACAGTTTAACGCATGTAAAGGCTGCGTGGTAGCGATTGATGCAAACGGTCTCGTCATAGCGCACAACAGGAACAGCGGCAAAGTACGGAATTTTTTATTGCTATTTGGCCGCACAATCCGCATTATTCCGGATGCAGCATAAGCTGTGTGAATAAAAGGTAAAACTAACCGTATGGAATGGATCGCTGATCCGTCGATTTGGGCCGGCCTGGCCACATTAATCGTACTCGAAATTGTTCTTGGTATTGATAACCTTGTTTTCATTGCCATTCTTGCCGATAAACTTCCTCCTGCACTGCGTGACAAAGCCCGTATAACCGGTCTGCTGTGTGCGCTGGTCATGCGTATTATTCTGCTGTTCAGCCTCTCCTGGCTTATCACGCTGACCAAACCGATGTTTACGATGTTCGGCCATCCGTTCAGTGCGCGTGACTTAATTATGCTGATCGGGGGTCTGTTCCTGCTGTTCAAAGCCACAATGGAGCTGAACGAACGGCTGGAAGGCGGTGAGCATAACGACGGGCAGCAGCGGAAAACCTCAAAATTCTGGGCGGTGGTGGCACAGATTATTGTGCTGGACGCCGTCTTCTCGCTGGACTCGGTGATCACGGCAGTCGGGATGGTGGACCACATCGGTGTGATGGTCACGGCGGTGATTATTGCCATGCTGCTGATGATCTGGGGCAGCCGTCCGCTGACCCGCTTTGTCAATGAGCACCCGACCATTGTTATCCTGTGTCTCAGCTTCCTGCTGATGATCGGTTTCAGCCTGGTGGCGGAAGGGTTCGGCTATCACATTCCGAAAGGTTACCTCTACGCGGCGATCGGTTTCTCCATCATGATTGAGATGCTCAACCAGGTGGCAATGTTTAACCGCCGTAAATTCCTGCGCGGGAGAAACTCTCTGCGCCAGCGCACGGCGGAAGCGGTACTGCGTATTCTGAGCGGCAAGCGTGAATCCGCAGAGCTGGATAACCGCACGGCGGATCTGATTTCTGATAATCAGGAAATTTTTGACCCGGAAGAGCGGCAGATGATTGTCCGCGTGCTGGGGCTGTCGCAGCGTAACGTCAACAGTATTATGACCTCGCGTCATGATGTGGAGATGCTGCGGATTGATGCCACCAGTGATGAAATTGCGGCGCTGCTGATTAAAAATCCGCACACCCGCGTGGTGATCAAAGGCTCGGCGGATGATGATGAACTGCTGGGTGTGGTGCATGTGATCGACCTGCTGCATCAGCGTTTACAACAGGATACGCTGGATCTGCATGCGCTGATCAAACAGCCGCTGGTTTTCCCTGAACAGCTGTCATTACTGAAAGCGCTGGAGCAGTTCCGTCAGGCGCAGACACACTTTGCCTTTGTGGCCGATGAGTTCGGCTATGTCGAAGGGGTGGTGACACTGACAGATGTGATGGAAACCATTGCCGGTAATCTGCCGGTCAGCGGTGTTGAGAATGATGCCCGCCATGACATTCAGTTTACGGATGATAACAGCTGGATCACCAACGGCTTTATGCCGCTGGAGGATTTAATCAACTATATTCCGCTGACACTCGATGAAAAACGCGAGTATGAAACGGTAGCCGGTCTGCTGATGGAGCATTTGCAGCGTCTGCCGAAAGTCGGTGAGCAGATTAACATTGATGGCTGCCTGTTTGAGCCGCTGGAAATTCAGAATCACCGTATTAACCGTGTAAAAATCACACTGCCGGAGAATCCGGAAGACAGTGATGATTACTAAGGGTTAAAACAATAACGCCGCCGGCGGAGACGGCGGCGTTATTCTCATTTCTGTGCAGGTTATTCCACCGGGACACACTCAAAATCACTGAAAATCTTCTGGCTGTTTTTGGCGCGCGGTTTAAATTTTCCGGCTGGTTTGTTAGTTACAGGTAATAATCACGCGATCACCGGATCCGTTACTGATGCAGTATTCAGTAAATCCCCGGGCAGCGCCCATTGACCAGGCATCAGGGACTGCATAAGCAGAGCAGGCGGTAATCACACCGGCCAGTAGTATTTTTTCATTTAAGATATCTGTCAGGGTGGCCGGTAACGGGGTATTCAGATTTTGACACACAATAATTTTACAATTACTGATTTATCTGCTTTATTTTTATCTTTAATTGTATACCCTGCAATTCCTGAATTATGGTTATGTATCAGATTTCCTGAGGGATAAAAAACCGCCTATGTCTGTTGTGACACTGATCCTTATTTTTCTGCTGGCTGTGATTGCCAGTGTGTTTATCTCCCGTCTGCTGGGGGACAAAATTCCGCTGCCTTTTATTCAGATTGCCATTGGCGCGGGGTTATCACTCTTCGGTTTTGATGTGGCGTTTGAGCCGCATCTGTTCCTGTTCCTTTTTATCCCGCCTCTGCTGTTTCTGGATGGCTGGCGGATCCCGAAAGAAGCGCTGTTCAGTGATATCAAACCGATTTTCTCGCTGGCCATCGGTCTGGTGTTTTTCACCGTTGTCGGCATGGGGCTGTTTATCCACTGGCTGATCCCGGCGGTTTCTCTTGCGGTTGCTTTTGCACTGGCGGCGATTTTGTCACCGACAGACCCGGTGTCTGTGGCGGCAATGACCGTCAATGCGCCGCTTCCGTCCCGTATGGCCCATATTCTGGAAGGGGAATCCCTCTTTAATGATGCCAGCGGCCTGGTGTGCTTCAGTTTTGCTGTAACAGCTGCACTGACCGGGACATTCTCTCTGCCGTCAGCTGCCGGGAAGTTTATGGTGGTAGCGCTGGGCGGAATTATGGTCGGTTTACTGATTGCCATGTTTATCGGGAAAGTGAACCAGTTCCTGGTGCAGCGTACCGGGGAAGACCCGGCGATTCAGATTATGATCAGCCTGCTGATCCCGTTTGTCTCTTATCTGGCGGCAGAGCACCTGGGTGTGTCCGGCATTCTGGCCGCAGTGGCGGCCGGTATCGCCATGCACTATGAGCGTATTGTCGGCCGTATGCAGTCTGCCACCCGCATGCAGAGCAAGGCGGTCTGGGACACTGTGCAGGTCGCGCTGAACGGAATGATCTTTATTCTGCTGGGTGAACAGTTACCGGGTATGTGGCGCTCAGTGCCGCAGGTGGCGGCAGATGCCGGGGCTTCCGCGCCGTGGGTACTGCTGCTGTACGTGGTGATTATCACCTTTGGCCTGGCGGTGCTGCGTTTTGCCTGGGTATGGATTGCCATGACACTGACGGTTTTCCGTCAGCGCCGCAAAGGTAAGCAGTCTGATATGCCGCATCTGCGCCTGATGGCGATTATGGCAACCGCCGGTGTGCGCGGGGCGATTACCCTCGCCGGTATCCTGACACTGCCGATGCTGATGAATGACGGTTCACCGTTTCCGCACCGGGATCTGGCTATCTTCCTCGCCATGGGGGTAATTCTGTTTTCACTGGTGATTGCAGCAGTTGCACTGCCGGTGCTGACCAGAGGGCTGAATACGGACTTACCGCATGATAATGAAGAGCTGAATGCCCGTTTCACCCTGAATGAAGCCGCAATGAGCAATCTGCGTGTGCAGATGGCGGAGCCGCTGGAAGATATTGATGAAATGACACTGCGCACAGAAGTGGGGACTCATTTGCTGGAGATCTACGGCCGTCATCTTGACAGTAACAGTGATGACCAGACTGCCGGATTTGACTGGCATAATGTGATCCGCATGGAACGGCGGATGTCACTGACAGCGCTTCAGGCGGAGCGGGATGCCCTCAAACAGCTGCGTAAAAGTAAGAATATCAGTGAGCACACTTACACCCGGCTGGTGCAGGAGCTGGATCTGAAAGAAGAGGCGCTGAAACTGGCGCTGCACTGACAGTAACAGAACAAAAATCAAAGACCCGCAGTGCGGGTCTTTTTTTACATCACAACACTGCTGCGGGTATGTGCCTGCAGAACCCGTGAGGCGGTCTGTGTCATGGTATCGTTGATTTCATCGAGCCAGTGATGAACCTGCTCAGCGGATAACTGCAGTGACGGGCAATCCCGGTCCTTCTGGTTGTTCTCTTCCAGCAGCAGCACCAGTTCGGTATCCAGCAGGGACTGGAGCATATCAATCCACAGACCGATTTGCTGATTCAGCAGTTTTCCGGCCGGAGAGGTGATGCAGTAGCGGTTTAGCCGTTCAGCAGCGGTATACTGAAAATCATCCCGCAGTGCCATCCGCTCTGCCAGGGTGGTGGTTTCAGGCGCGGGCAGCGGGGTACCGAGACAGGTAAACTCATAACTGTCTTCCCGGGTAAACAGACTGTCATTCAGCCGGATCTGCTTTTCCTCATAATGCATCAGGACTTCGCGCAGCAGGGCGCTGACCGCAAAAAAGTGGTCGGTTTTATGAAACTGGCTGCCGTTGAGATACGGCGCACTCAACTGCTGCCGCAGGGATTGCTCATCTTCCTCCGGCGAGGAGACAAAACGCCTGCGGGATTTCTGTGTTTTGAACCAGCGGCGCCAGCGGTGGCGCGACAGATACAGCAGCAGGCTGAGTAACAGCAGATAATAAAGCGAGTCTAAAAGTTCGTCCTGCATAAGCGCCTTCCCAAGCAAAAATCAAAGTTCACGGCGGACAAACGATACTGTTTCAGGATCGGCAATCCGCTGATAGTCCTTTGTATTCAGAATAATGGAGCACTCCAGGCTGCCGGCATTAAAGGCCAGCTCACTGAAACGTTCAAATAACATCGGATCGGCAACGAGACGGAGATCAGGGTGAAAGCTGAACGGCGGGATAGCACCGAACACACACTGTGTCAGTTCAGCTGTTTCTGCAGGGCTGGCGAGAGAGGCGCGGGTGCCGCCGGTTTTTTTTGCCAGTGCCTGTAAATCCGCCTGCTGATCAGAAGGCAGAATCGCAAGAACATACTGACGTACACCGTTTCCCTTGATATGACAAACCAGTGCTTTGGCACCCTGACCGTGGTGTGTGCCGCGCACTCTGGCGACTTCTTCTGTTTTCCCGGCGGAGGCATGATGTACCACACGGTAGCGGGCATTATGTTCATCCAGCCGGGCGGTCAGTTTCTCAAAAATCGGGGTCATATCACTCATAGTCTCTGCATTTGTTGCCAATATCCTGCCTATTATAGAAGGTTACGGCAACAAAAACAGCGGACAAAAAAGGATTTCCCCCGCTTTCGGATTAACGGTGACGGGAACGCAGTTTTTCAATAACAGCGGCCAGATCCAGATCGGCATCCTGGAGCAGTACCAGCAGGTGATAGAGCAGATCCGCGGATTCTGAGGTCAGTTCCGCCTTATCGCGGACAGTGGCGGCCAGTGCGGTTTCCACGCCTTCCTCGCCCACTTTCTGGGCAATCCGTTTGGTCCCGGCGGCATAGAGTTGTGCTGTGTAAGAGCTGTCCGGATCCGCCGTTTTGCGGGATTTTATAACAGACTCCAGTTCATACAGGAAACCCTGGGCTGTCTGTGCGGGCGCAAAACAGCTGTTGGTACCCTGATGACAGGTCGGGCCGATCGGGGTGACCAGCGCGAGCAGCGTGTCGTTATCACAATCTTTAAACAGGTCTTCCAGATTAAGGAAATGCCCGGACGATTCCCCTTTGGTCCACAACCGCTGTTTGGTGCGGGAATAAAACGTCACGCGTTTTTCGCTGATCGTTTTGTCCAGTGCGTCGCGGTTCATGTAGCCCAGCATCAGCACATCACCGGAGACGGCGTGCTGCACAATAACCGGCAGCAGATCGCCGGTTTTCTGCCAGTCCAGTTGTGCAATTTCCTGTTCCGTGAGCATCGTGTGTTACTCCTGTATTCTGACAACGATCCCGTCGCGGGCAAGTCCGCGTTTCAGGTCGCCGATATTAATAATTTGTTTGTGGAAGACAGAGGCGGCAAGCGCGCCGTCAACACCGGCCTGTAAAAACGCATCACGGAAGTGATCCGGATGACCGGCACCACCCGAGGCAATCAGCGGCACCTGACACACTTCACGCACTTTTTTCAGCTGCTCCAGGTCGTAGCCGTTGCGTACACCATCCTGGTTCATCATATTGAGGACGATCTCCCCGGCACCGCGCTGCTGCACTTCCTGTACCCAGTCGAGGGTGTTACGGGAAGTGGCGATGGTGCGTTTTTCATCACCGGTAAACTGATAGACCTGATAGTTTCCGCTTTCCGCATCGTGCCAGGTATCGATCCCGACGACAATGCACTGCACGCCGAAGCGGTCAGCCAGCCGGGAGATAAGTGACGGATCACTCAGCGCCGGGGAGTTTACGGAGATTTTATCCGCCCCGAAACTGAGGATCGCGGCAGCGTCTTCGGTACTGCGGATCCCGCCTGCCACACAGAACGGAATATCAATCACTTCCGCTACTTTGGCAACCCAGCTTTTATCCACCACACGGCCATCAGAGGAGGCGGTGATATCATAGAATACCAGCTCATCCGCACCTTCTTCGGCATAGCGGCGGGCGAGGGGAACGATGTCGCCGATGATTTCGTGATTACGGAACTGAACCCCTTTAACCACCTGTCCGTCACGGACGTCCAGGCAGGGAATTATACGTTTTGCCAGCATGCGATAGCCTCCGGTAATGTCATTTTGCCGTCGAGCAGTGCCCGGCCGACGATCACGCCCGCCACACCGGTAGCAGGCAGCGGGGCGATATCACTCAGCCCGCCGATACCACCGGATGCCTGAAAGGCAATCTCCGGGAACGCGGCACTGATTTCCTGATAAAGCGCCACATTGGATCCCGCCAGCGTACCGTCTTTCGAGATATCGGTACATAATACGTGGCGCAGCCCGGCAGAGGCGAAATCGCGAATTACGTCTTCGATGGTCTGCTCTGAATCTTCCTGCCAGCCGCTGACCGCAACCCGTTTTTTACCGTCTGCGCCGATGCGCACATCCAGCGCCAGCACGATGCGTTCTGCCCCCCAACGGGCAAACCAGCGTTTTACTTCTTCCGGGGATTTGATCGCCGTGGAGCCGACCACCACACGGGCGGCACCGGCATCAATCAGGGCGGCAACATCTTCCTCAGTGCGGATCCCGCCGCCGATCTGTACCGGCACGCTCACACCCGCCAGCAGTGTTTTCAGCAACGGGATCTGGCGTTTCGCCGGGTCTTTGGCACCGGTTAAATCCACAAGGTGCAGCAGTTGTGCCCCTTCGCGCTCATAAGCCTGCAAACGGCTGAGCGGATCCGCGCCGTAATCGCGCTGTTTCGCATAATCGCCCTGGTGAAGGCGCACTACCTGTCCGTCAATTAAATCCAGTGCGGGAATGATCATGACGCTTTCATCTCCAGAAAATTTTTAATCAGTGTGATACCGGTTTTGCCTGAACGCTCCGGGTGGAACTGCACGCCGTAAAAATTATCGCGGAAAAGAACACTGCTGAATGCCTCACCGTATGTGGTGGTGGCAGCCGTAGCGTCGCTGACCGGGCAGGCGTAACTGTGAACAAAATAAAAATAGCTCTGCGGCGCAATATCACGGAATAGCGGCAGATCAGCGGTAAATTCCACGGTATTCCAGCCCATGTGCGGCACCGGCAGCCCGTCCGGCGTCATTTTTTGTACCGGGGTATCGATCAGGCCGAGCAGATCAATATTTCCTTCTTCGCTGGTGGTGCCGAGCAACTGCATGCCGAGGCAAATCCCCAGCACCGGTTGTGTCAGGGAACGGATGGTGCTCACCAGCCCGCGCGCTGTCAGATTTTCCATTGCCGCGCCCGCCGTCCCGACTCCCGGCAGAAAGACTTTATCTGCCTGACGGATAAGGTCAGGGTCGGCGGTGACCAGCGGCTGATAACCAAGACGCTCCACCGCGTAGCGGACGGAGGCGATATTGGCACAGCCGGTATCGGTGATCACTATGCGCATCACAGCACCCCTTTTGAACTCGGCAGAACATTGCCTTCCACGCGGATGGCCTGGCGCAGTGTCCGTCCGAACACTTTAAACAGGCTTTCGGCTCTGTGGTGGTCGTTCTTCCCTTTGGTTTTCAGGTGTAACGTGCAGCCCATAGTGTAGGAGAGCGAGCGGAAGAAGTGCTCAATCATCTCCGTGCTCAGGTCGCCGACACGCTGATATTTAAAATCGGCTTTGTATTCCAGGTGCGGACGGCCTGAGATATCCAGGGCACAGCGGGCAAGACACTCATCCATCGGCAGGGTAAAACCGAAACGGGTGATGCCGCGCTTATCGCCGAGTGCCAGTTTCAGGGCTTCGCCCAGCGCCAGTCCGGTATCTTCTACGGTGTGGTGATCATCAATCACAAGGTCGCCGCTGACCTGAATATTGAGGCGGAAACCGCCGTGGGTGGCAATCTGATCCAGCATGTGGTCGAAAAAGCCGACTCCGGTACGGATAGTGCTGCCGCCTTCACGGTCGAGCCACACTTCGGTGAGAATATCGGTCTCTTTGGTTTTGCGCTCCACGCGGCTGTAACGGTCACGGCGGGTCAGCTGCTCTGCGATACTGTTCCAGTCAGTGCCCGGCTGGCCGTAACGCAGCCCGGTAATCCCCATGTTTTCCGCGAGCTGAATATCGGTTTCACGATCGCCGATCACATAGCTGTTTTGCATGTTGATGACACCCGGCAGCAGGTATTTTTCCACCAGCGTGATTTTCGGTTTGCGGCAGTTGCAGTTATCCGCCGGTTTGTGCGGACAAATCAGGACCTCATCAAAGGTAATGCCCTGAGAGGTGAAAATCTGCATCATCAGCTGGTGCGGTGCCTCGAAATCCGCCTGCGGGAAGCTGTCAGTGCCCAGGCCGTCCTGGTTGGTGACCATTACAAAGCGGTATCCGGCCTCTTTCAGCTTCAGAAGCGCGGGGATCACATCCGGCTCAAAGGCCAGTTTGTCTAATCTGTCCACCTGGAAATCCACCGGTGGTTCGGTGATCAGAGTGCCGTCGCGGTCAATAAATAAAACGTTCTGTGTCATGGTATCCGTTGTCCTCAGATTATGGCATTTCAAGCGCGGCGATAGCGGCGATCACCCGCAGGCATTCCGCCCGGGTGCCGACAGTAATGCGCAGACAGTTTTCCAGCCCGCGTTGTTTGCGCTGGTCACGTAAAATAATTCCCTCATCCCACAGGCTGCGGAAAACCCGTTCCGCATCACGGAAACGCACCAGAATGTAGTTGGTTTTGCTCGGGAAAACGGTTTCCGTCAGCGGCAGCTTTTGCAGCTCATCACACAGCATCTGCCGGTTGCGGCAGATTTCGGTAACGCGCTCCTGCATTACGGCAATGCCTTCCGGCAGCAGGGCTTCGGCAGCAATGGCTGCTACCGGGGATGACAGCGGATAGGGCGCGATCACTTTCATCAGTACGTTAATAATATCCGCAGAAGCCAGTGTGAAGCCGCAGCGCAGCCCGGCGAGCGCAAAGGCTTTGGAGAGCGTGCGCAGGATCACCAGGTTCGGGTATTCTTTCAGCCACGATGCCACGCTGAACTCCGGGCAGAACTCGATATACGCCTCATCGACCACAATCAGTGCGCGGTTATCCACGATATCAAACAGATAACGCAGATCCTGCTCGCGGATCGGGTTACCGGTCGGGTTGTTCGGGTGGCAGACATAAATCACTTTCACGCCGCTGAGACTGGCGGCAATGCTGTCCAGATCCAGCTGCCAGCCATCGAGTGACGGCACCACTTTCTGTGCGATACCAAAAGTTTCCGCACTGACACTGTACATGCCGTAGGTCGGCGGGCAGAACAGCACCGCATCTTTCCCCGGCTCACAGAAGGCGCGGATCAGTAATTCGATGCTTTCATCCGCGCCGCGCCCCGCGATAACCTGCTCCGGGCTGACACCGGCGTAAGCCGCATAACGGTTGATCACATTCGCAGGCTGGCACTCCGGATAGCGGTTCAGGTTGCGTTCCGTAAAGGTGAAATCCGGTGCCTGCGGGTATTCGTTGGCGTTCAGCCAGACATCCCCGTTACCGCCGAGACGGCGTGCTGACTGATACGGCGTCAGTAACTGCACATTTTCGCGGGCCAGTGCCATCGCGCTGAATGATTTGTTCATCGGTTGTTCTCCTCCGCTTTCAGGGCATTCATCCGCAGTGTCACGGCATTTTTGTGCGCGGTGAGCAGTTCTGCCGCCGCCAGGGTTTCAATCGCGTCTGCCAGACCGGATAACCCGGCCGGGGTCAGCTTCTGCACGGTCATCCGTTTCATAAAATCCGCCAGTCCGAGGCTGGAATAGGTCGAGGTATAACCGTAAGTTGGCAGAACATGGTTGGTGCCGGAGGCATAATCACCCGCCGATTCCGGCGACCAGTCACCGAGGAACACGGAACCGGCACTGTTGATAGCAGGCAGCAGGGCATCAGGGTCGCGGGTCTGGATAATTAAGTGCTCCGGACCGTACTGATTGCTGATCGCCACACAGGTGTCCAGGTCGCGGGCAATAATAATGCGGCTGGCGGACAGGGCCTGACGGGCAATCTCTTTGCGTGATAATAATTCCAGTTGTGAATTGGTTTCCGCTACCACGCGCTGTGCCATTGCTTCATCCGGGGTGACCAGCACCACCTGAGAATCAGGGCCGTGTTCGGCCTGGGAGAGCAGGTCTGCTGCGACAAAGGCCGGGTTGGCACCGCTGTCGGCGATCACCAGTACTTCAGAAGGCCCGGCAGGCATATCAATGGCTGCACCGCCGATAGTCTGGCTGACCTGACGTTTCGCTTCGGTCACATAGGCGTTGCCCGGCCCGAAAATTTTGTCGGTGGCGGGAATGGTTTCTGTGCCGAATGCCATCGCGGCAATTGCCTGGGCACCGCCCACCTGATAAATGGTCTCCACACCGCAAAGTTGCGCAGCATATAAAATTTCATCGGCCACCGGCGGCGGCGAGCAGAGGATGATCCGGCGGCAACCGGCGATTTTTGCCGGGACAGCCAGCATCAGGACAGTGGAAATCAGCGGCGCGCTGCCGCCCGGGATATACAGCCCGACACTGTCCACCGGACGGGTCACCAGCTGGCAGCTGACGCCGGGCTGGGTTTCCACATCAATCACATCCGGGATCTGCGCCTCGTGAAAGCGGGTGATATTAGCTTTCGCAGTCGCCATGGCGGATTTCAGCGAATCCGGCAGTCGGTCAGCGGCGGCGGCAATCTCCGCAGCACTGATTTGCAGTTCTGTCACCTGTGTTTTGTCAAAGCGGGCACTCAGCGCGCGCAGGGCATCATCGCCGTTTTCCCGCACATCGCGGATGATGTCACTGACAACGCGGCTGATATCACCGGATGCCGCCATCGCCGGGCGCATCAGGGCATCCGCCTGCTGTTGTGCATCAAGGTTTTCCCAGCGGATCAAGGTATTAAAGGTCATTGCGGTCATTGTCATCACTCCATCATTTTTTCAATCGGCAGAACCAGAATGGAGCTGCAACCGAGGGCTTTCAGTTTCTCCATGGTTTCCCAGAACAGGGTTTCGCTGCTGACCATGTGCATCGCCACCAGATCCGGCTCACCGGCCAGCGGCAGCAGGGTCGGACGCTCTGCGCCCGGCAGCAGGGCGATCACTTCGTCCAGACGTTCTGACGGGGCGTGCATCATGATGTATTTGGATTCACGTGCCTGGATAACACCCTGGATACGGGTCATCATTCTGTCGATAAGCTGCTGTTTAGCGGGCGGCATGTCACCGTCGCGCTGAATCAGGCAGGCTTTGGAGCGGTAAATCACTTCCACTTCGCGCAGACCGTTGGCTTCCAGCGTGGCACCGGTGGAGACCAGGTCACAGATGGCATCGGCCAGACCGGCGCGCGGTGCCACTTCCACCGAGCCGTTTAGCAGACAGGATTTAAAGCGGATACCTTTCTGATCAAGATAACGTTTGAGCAGGAACGGGTAGGAGGTTGCGATACGGCTGTCCTGAAGACATTCCGCGCCGCTGTAGCTGAAATCCACCGGGGCGGCCAGCGAAAGGCGGCAGGTACCGAAATCCAGGCGGCGCAGCGTGAAGTAACGCGGGTTTTGTCCCTGTGCCTGACGGCTTAATAACTCTTCTTCCAGTACGTTTTCGCCGATGATACCGAGGTCAACCACGCCGTCCATCACCAGACCGGGAATATCGTCATCACGGACCCGCAGGATATCAATCGGCATATTCTCTGCGTAAGCAATCAGGCGCTGCTGTTGTAAGTTGATTTTTATGCCGCAGCGCGCGAGCAACTCGCGGGAGTCTTCACTTAAGCGACCTGATTTCTGAATGGCTATCCGTAAGCGCGTTTTATCTAACATTTTGATTATCCTTTGATTTTATAATTCTTTAGGTATAAAAAAACCCCCGGAAAAAAGATTCTTCCGGGGGTTCTCTCTTAGCACGCATGCCACCGGAAGCTCTGAACGTCTTCCGGCACCAATCGCCTGAAAGACTAGTCAGGGTGATGGTGGTGGTGATGGCTGAACTGGATGCGTGTCATGATAATCTCTCGTCGTTTATCTGCCTGTTGCTATCACGGATAATGTTGTCATTATGGTGATAACGATGTTTATAAATTGCTTGTCTTTCAACCTATAGAACTCACCCGGACTTTGCAACCCTTTTTTGCAAAGAAAACAGAAATTAAGATAATTTACTGAAATTAAAGAAAAATAAGCCACAGAGAGGTCATGCACGATGAAAACAGTTTCCATCGCGGGGCTGGGCTGGCTGGGAATGCCGCTGGCACTGCATCTTGCGGATATCGGTATCCGTGTCAAAGGTACCAAAACCACGCCGGACGGCACAGAGGCGGCGAGGATGTGCGGTATTGAGTGTTATATGCTGAATCTGACACCAGAGCCGGAATGTAACGCTGATGATCTGGATGCCTTTTTGCAGACAGATATTCTGGTGATCACACTGCCGGCATCAAGAACTGCGAGCGGTGGTTATCTGTATGTGAAGGCGGTGCAGAATCTGGTGGATCTGGCGGCGGCGCGCGGCGTGTCGCGGGTAATTTTTACCGGTTCAACAGCGGTTTACGGTAATCAGACCGGTAAGCTGACAGAGAACTCGCCGGTCGATCCGGTGACAGAATCCGCCAAAGCGATTGTTGAGATTGAACACTGGCTGAATGAGCTGCCGGGTGTTTCAGCGGATATTCTGCGTCTGGCCGGGCTGGTGGGGGAATCCCGTCATGCAGGGCGTTTCCTTGCGGGTAAAACGGCGGTGAAAGGGGCGAATCAGCCGGTCAATCTGGTGCATCAGGATGATGTGATTGCCGCGATCCGTTTGCTGATCCAGCGTCCGCACGGCGGTCATCTGTATAATCTGTGTGCGCCGCAGCACCCGTCACGGGCTGAATTTTATCCGGATATGTCCCGTCAGATTAATTTGCTGCCGCCGGTGTTCAGAGAAGAAGATATCACTGAAGGAAAAGAGATTGACGGCAGCCGCATCTGCCGGGAACTGGGCTTTGAGTATCAGTACCCTGATCCCGGCCGGATGCCGATGACGGAGTAAGTATTAACTGACCGGCAGTGCCACGATATCGCGGTACGCCGGGCGGGTTTCAATCAGTGCAAACCAGCGCTCGATATGCGGGAAGTCCGGTCGGTCATGACACACTTCCCGCCACGGATAGAGCAGCGGCGCCAGTGCCATATCCGCGATACTGAAGGTATCACCGGCGATATAATCACGCTGTGCAAGGTCATCATTGAGCATGGCAATCAGGCGATTCAGAGATTGTTTCAGCTCCTCCACCCGCGCCGGATCGCGCTGCTCTGCCGGAGTTCTGACCAGCAGTCCCATCATCGCTTTGATATACGGGAACAGACTGCCGTCTGACCAGTACATCCATTGTGCCGCCCGGGCGCGAAATTCCGCATTGTGCGGCAGCAGTGTGCCGTCATCATATTTATCCGCCAGATAACTGAGAATGGCATTGGATTCCCAGAGAATAAATTCACCGTCCTGATAGGTCGGAATAGTTTTATTCGGGTTCATGGCGAGGTATTCCGGGGTATCGAGACCGCCGAACGGCCCGCCCGCATCTTTCTGCTGATAAGTCAGCCCCAGTTCAGTCAGACACCATAAGACTTTCTTGACGTTAGACGAGTTTTTTCTGCCCCAGACGGTTATCATAGTGACTCCTGTTGATAGATATGCGATGACGTGTGCGTATTGTCGGTTATTTTGTGTCATGAAGTGTAAATTTTTACACGAAATCCCCGTAACAGGAAGAATCGCGTTAAAGTGTCATTGGCTTACCATTCATGAAATGAATATAGTATTCATTATCACAGAGTTATCACTCTTATTTTTGTCACGATGTACCGGGTTTAAAGAGGGAAGAGTAATGCAGACAGTAATCAGTTCACGGGTAACCGGTTTAATCGGCGGGCTTGCTTTCGGATTCTTAAGCATCGGCCACGCGTTTGCGGAGGAAACACCGGTTGCACCGCAGGTGGATGCAAAAGCGTATGTGCTGATGGACTACAACAGCGGGAAAATCCTGGCATCCGCGAATGCGGATGAGCGCCTTGACCCGGCGTCACTGACAAAAATTATGAGCAGTTATGTGGTCGGACAGGCGATTAAAGCCGGAAAAGTGACACCGGATGATATCGTCACCGTCGGCATCAATGCCTGGGCAACCGGTAACCCGGTGCTGAAAGGCTCTTCCCTGATGTTCCTCAAGCCCGATGACCGCGTAAAATTAATCGATCTGAACAAAGGGATGGTTATTCAGTCCGGCAATGACGCCAGTATTGCGCTGGCGGAATATGTCGCGGGCAGCCAGGAAACCTTTGTTTCGCAGATGAACAGTTATGCCAAACAGATTGGCCTGACAAATACCCATTTTAAAACGGTTCACGGGCTGGATTCCGAAGGGCAGTACAGTACCGCCAAAGATATGGCTCTGCTGACCCAGGCGCTGATCACCGATGTGCCGGATGAATATGTTATCCATAAAGAGAAAGAATTTACCTTCAATAAGATCCGTCAGCCGAACCGCAACCGCCTGTTGTGGAGCACTAATCTGAATGTGGATGGTGTAAAAACCGGTCACACCAGCGGAGCGGGACATAACCTGGTGGCTTCCGCGACCGACGGCCCGATGCGTCTGATTTCTGTGGTGCTGGGTGCACCGAGTGACCGTGTCCGCTTTGCCGAAAGCGAAAAAATCCTTTCCTGGGGCTTCCGTTTCTTTGAAACCGTGGCACCGGTGAAAGCCGATACCCCGCTGACCACTGAGCGCGTCTGGTTCGGGGATATTTCAGAAGTGCCGCTGGGCGCGGAAAAAGACATTTATGTCACTATCCCGAAAGGCAAACTCAAAGATCTGAAAGCGACCTTTGAGCTGGACAGCACCACGCTGGAAGCGCCGCTGGCGAAAAACCAGGTGGTCGGGAAAATCAACTTTATCCTTGATGATAAAGTCGTTGAACAGCGTCCGCTGGTAGTTCAGCAGCAGGTTGAGGAAGCCGGTTTCTTCGGCCGTATCTGGGATTATATTGTCCGCTTCTTTGCCGGACTGTGGCATTCCGTCTTCGGTTAAGCGGGCTGTATTTATAAGGTTATTCCCCTTTCAGGCGGCAATTTATCATGCTGTCTGCTGAATTACCCTGTTGAAATCCGTATAAGATCCGATATTACATCCTGATATCGGATTTTTTTATAAAAAAGGACCGGTATTTTTACACACCGGTCAATAAAGGATTAAAGATATGGGGACAATTGTGTTTATCGCACTGGTCATTGCCGTGGCCGGAATTGTATGGATCCGGCGGGTATATCTCCGGATAAACCGCCTTCAGGCACCAATCACCGAAGCTTATGCGGCGATTGACGGCATGCTGCATCAGCGGGCGGAGAGGATCGGCCAGCTGGTGGATATGACGGAAAAAGCCGGTATCCGGGATGCAACGCTGTTTTATTCCTGGCAGGATGCGTATCCGCGCTATACAGAGGCGGCGACACTGGATGAGAGTGTCAGTGCCGCAAATGATATCAGCAGTGCTTTTTATCATATTATGACGCTGACAGAGACATTCCCGGTGCTGATTGCGGATCCGCAGTTTGTCCGTATTCAGCTGGGGATCTGTGATGTTGAGGATGCACTGAATCCCGGTATCCGCGCCTTTAATGAGGCGGTACTTCAGTACAATATTGCGGTTCAGCACTATCCGGACACCCTGGTGGCCGGGCTGTTCGGGTTCGGACCCAAAACACTGCTGCTGATGTCCTGATATGAAAAACCCCCGCAATGCAGATTGCGGGGGTTTTTTGACTTTCCGGGGATCGGGGTTAATCAGTCACACGGGATCACTTTGATTGCCAGGCCGCCCTGTGAGGTTTCGCGGTATTTGGCGTTCATATCTTTACCGGTTTCATACATGGTTTCGATAACTTTATCGAGACAAACGCGCGGTTCGCTGACACGGCGCAGCGCCATACGGGCGGCGTTGACAGACTGAACAGCGGCAATGGCGTTACGCTCGATGCACGGTACCTGTACCTGCCCGGCGACCGGGTCACAGGTCAGACCGAGGTTGTGTTCCATCGCGATTTCCGCCGCGATAAAGACCTGCATCGGGCTGCCGCCCAGCAGTTCGGTCAGGCCGGCCGCAGCCATGGAACAGGCAACACCGACTTCACCCTGACAACCCACTTCCGCACCGGAAATAGAGGCGTTCATTTTGTACAGTGAACCGATCACGCTGGATACCAGGAAATAGCGGGTATAGGCGTTTTCATTCACCGGACGGATGAATTTATCGTAATACGACAGTACTGCCGGGATGATCCCGCAGGCACCGTTGGTTGGTGCGGTAACAACACGGCCGCCGGCGGCGTTTTCTTCGTTAACGGCGAGGGCAAACATGTTGATCCAGTCAACAACCTGCATCGGGTCAGTGGAGGTGTTATCACTGGTAACCAGCTGACGGCGCAGTGCAGCGGCACGGCGTGGTACACGCAGCGGCCCCGGCAGCAGACCTTCGGTGTTCACACCACGCTCGATACCGGCTTTCATCACGTCCCAGACTGCCGCCAGGTGAGCAGAAAGCTCTTCCTTGCTGTGTAGCGCCAGTTCATTCTGCATAACCAGTGCTGACAGAGACAGCCCGGTTTCATTGCAGTGTTTCTGCAGATCAGCTGCATACTGGTACGGATAAGGCACTTTGGTTTCGCTGTCCGCAGCCTGGCCAAAATGCTCTTCATCGACGATAAAACCACCGCCGACGGAGTAATAGGTTTTCTTGTACAGTAATTCATCACCGGCGAATGCGCTGATGGACATGCCGTTTTCATGCAGCGGCAGGTTTTCTTTATGGAAGTTCATCCCGTTATCGCGCGGGAAATCCACTTCATGGCGTTGGTTTGCCAGCAAAAGGCGTTCACGTTCTTCAACATCCCTGATAAAGCCCGGTATCGCGTCAATATCAACAGAATCCGGCAGGTTACCCGCAAGACCCATAATGATAGCGATATCTGTTGCGTGACCTTTCCCTGTCAGAGACAGAGAGCCGTACACATCAACCTGAATGCGGGTGGTTTTTTCCAGCAGTCCGGCCGCGATAAGATCATCAGCGAACTGTTTACCTGCTTTCATCGGACCGACCGTGTGAGAACTCGACGGACCAATACCAATTTTGAAGATGTCAAATACACTGACCATATTGCTCGCCCCCTATGTTAAGGCGTGGATTAATAGTGTCGTGAAGATTCACGAAGCCGTTACTTTTCAGTTCCGGCTGATTATTGTTGTTGCTGTTGCCCGCCGGAGAGGGCAACAGTCATTTATTTATTAACCAAAAAACAGCTGATACAGATTGTAGAACACCGCTGAAATTGCAATGAGACCCATCACAACCACAAACAGATTACTCAGGTGACCGGCATATTTGCGCATCGCAGGTACTTTGCGGATGGCATACATCGGCATGATAAACAGCAGCATAGCGATGATCGGGCCGCCCAGGGTTTCAATCATACCCAGAATGCTCGGGTCTAATGTGGCAACAATCCAGGTGGTTACCAGCATAAACAGTGCAGTCAGTTTATTCAGTTTAGACGGTGCAATGCTTTTGCCCTTGGCGCGTAATGCTTTGTTAACCAGACCGTTAAAGCCTTCACGGGCACCCAGGTAGTGACCCAGGAATGATTTGGTGATAGCAATAAACGCGATGAATGGTGCGATATAGGCAATCATCGGGTTCTGGAAGTGGTTTGCCAGGTAAGACAGAATAGAGATGTTCTGATCTTTTGCTTCCTGCAGGTTCTGCGGGGAGAGGCTCAGCACGCAGCTGAACACAAAGAACATCACAGTCAGTACCATCATAATGTGAGCGTACGCCAGAATGCGGGAGCATTTTTTCTCCGCATTTTCGCCGTACTCTTCACGCTTGGCGACAGCAAAGGCAGAGATAATCGGGGAATGGTTAAAGGAGAACACCATTACCGGAATCGCCAGCCACAGCGTTATCAGCAGACCATGACCGGTGACACTGGCCGTATTGCTGTCGAAAGTGAGGGTTTTGAATACATCAGTGCTCCAGTGCGGGATCAGATACAGCGCCAGCACCATCAGAACCGCCACAAACGGGAATACCAGCACGCTCATGGCTTTGACAATCGCGGCTTCACCGAAGCGGATAATACACATAATTCCGATAATCAGTACCAGTGACAGAATAATGCGCGGCGGCGCCGTCATATGCATCTGGTTAACGATAAAGCTTTCCACGGTGTTGGTGATTGCCACACTGTAGACCAGCAGGATCGGATAGATAGCAAAGAAATAGAGCAGGGTGATAAGGCCGCCGGCTTTGGCGCCGAAATGCTCTTCCACCACTTCAGTAATATCTTCGCCCGGATTTTTACCGGACAGCACGAAGCGGCACATACCGCGGTGTGCGAAAAAGGTCATCGGGAAGGCCAGCACGGCCATGATGATAAGCGGGATCAGCCCGCCGATACCGGCGTTAATCGGCAGAAACAGTACGCCTGCACCGATAGCGGTACCGTACAGTCCGAGCATCCAGACGGTATCGGACTTACGCCATTTGCGATAATCATTGCTGGTGTCAGTCTTGCTGACCACAACCTGCGGTTGTGTTGTATCCATAGAAGTCTCCAAAATGTACAACAATAACAACAATTAAAATTTTGCACGCTGATCTGTGCATTTATTCGTCTCTGAAATAGGGTCTATGTACGTAACCAGATAAAAAATAAGTAAAGCTAAAAAGTCACCGGCAATTGCTTACCGGTAAAAATAATAAACAGCAGCGACCTGATATCTGTAATGGATAAATAAAGGTCTCTGCATTAATTCATATTCAAAAGTACCCGAAATTGATAACTCTCTTTCTGATGGTGAAAATATACTGTTTTTCAGTGGAAAACACCGTGATCACAGTCTCAAATGCTATAAATCACAGTAAAACAGGCTCTGTTGCAAGATTTGATAAAATTGTTAATCCGGGTTTACGGAATGGAGTATGCCGAAACGGCATAGAGGGATTGTGTGCTCTGTAATAATGCGGTTTTTGTCTGTATTTTATTTAATTAAATTAATTTATTCATATATTAATAAATATATCACCCGCACAAACCGCATTATTTAAAAATAGTGGCAAGCCTGATTTTTACAGGATTAAAGACCCTGTTTAAAGTATGGTTTATTTGTGTTATCTGTTGTTTTTAATGTAAAAAATATTTTCTGATTAAGTATGTGACTGTACCGGAAGTATGTTGAAAGGCAGGCAGTATAAAATATGGCTTTATATAATGATCACATTGTCTGTCTCAGATGATTAAAATAATTATTTTAATCACGAATTAAGTCACTTGCGTGATACTGGTGTCATATAAAACAGAAATGTTAAATAAATACCAGAATAATATTCTGTGAACAAAAATAATACTGCCGGCAGTGAAAAATGCGGTTAAAAAAATCGCCGGCGGCAGAAATAAAACAGCGATAAAAAAATACCGGCGTGCAGGCCGGTATCGCGCCGGTACCAACAGAACCCGGCAGGTTGCCCGCCGGAGAGGGCAACAGTCATGTATTTATCAGCCAAAAAACAGCTGATACAGATTGTAAAACACTGCTGAAATGGCAATGAGACCGATCACAACCACAAACAGGTTGCTCAGGTGACCGGCATATTTACGCATCGCAGGGACTTTGCGGATAGCGTACATCGGCATGATAAACAGCAGCATGGCGATGATCGGGCCGCCCAGGGTTTCAATCATGCCCAGGATGCTCGGGTCCAGTGTGGCAACAATCCAGGAGGTCACCAGCATAAACAGTGCAGTCAGTTTATTCAGCTTAGACGGTGCAATGCTTTTACCTTTGGCGCGCAGTGCTTTGTTAACCAGACCATTAAAGCCTTCACGGGCACCCATATAGTGACCCAGGAACGCGTTGGTGATCGCAATAAAGGCGACTAACGGTGCGATATAGGCAATCATCGGATTATGGAAGAAGTTTGCCAGGTAAGACAGAATGGAGATGTTCTGATCTTTTGCTTCCTGCAGATTCTGCGGGGAGAGGCTCAGTACACAACTGAACACAAAGAACATCACTGTCAGTACCATCATAATGTGGGCGCATGCCAGAATGCGGGAGCATTTTTTCTCTGCGTTATCACCATATTCCTGACGTTTTGCGACACTGAATGCTGAAATAATCGGAGAATGGTTGAACGAAAATACCATCACCGGAATCGCCAGCCACAGCGTGACCATCAGACCGCGTCCGGTATCAGCGGCAGAGTGGCTGCTGAAAGAGAGCGTATCAAATATTGCGGTATTCCAGTGCGGGATCAGATACAGCGCCAGCACCATAAGAACGGCCACAAACGGGAATACCAGCACACTCATCGCTTTGACAATCGCGGCTTCACCGAAGCGGATAATACACATAATTCCGATAATCAGTACCAGTGACAGAATAATGCGCGGCGGCGCCGTCATATGCATCTGGTTAACGATAAAGCTTTCCACGGTGTTGGTGATTGCCACACTGTAGACCAGCAGGATCGGATAGATAGCAAAGAAATAGAGCAGGGTGATAAGGCCGCCGGCTTTGGCGCCGAAATGCTCTTCCACCACTTCAGTAATATCTTCACCCGGATTTTTACCGGACAATATAAAGCGGCACATACCACGGTGCGCGAAAAAGGTCATCGGGAAGGCCAGTACCGCCATGATGATAAGCGGAAGCAGCCCGCCGATACCGGCGTTAATCGGCAGAAACAGGATACCGGCCCCGATGGCGGTACCGTACAGTCCGAGCATCCAGACGGTATCGGATTTACGCCATTTGCGGTAATCATTGCCGGTGTCAGTCTTGCTGACCACAGCCTGCGGATGTGTTGTTTCCATAGATGTCTCCAAATTTGCAACAAATAACAACGAAAAATTGCACGGTGAGCTGTGCACAAAATGTGTCTCTGAAGCAGGGTCTATGTACGCAACCGGATAAAAATAAGTAAAACGGGAAAATTACCTGTAATTGCTTACCGGTAAAAATAATAAACAGCAGCGACCTGATATCTGCACCGGGCAAATAAGGTCTCTGCATTAATTCATATTCAAAAGAATCTGAGATTGATAACTATCTTTTTGTAGTGAAAATGTACCGTTTTATAGTGAAAAACGCTGTGATCTGTATCTCAATTGCTATAAATATCATTAAAAGTGGTTATGTTGCAACATTTAATAATGATGTTAATCGGTTTTTGAGGAATGATGTATGCCGAAACGGCATAGGAGAGCAGATATTCTGCAATAATATCGTTTTCGCCTGTTTTTTATTTAAACAAATTTATTTATTCAGATGTGAATTAGTATATGTGCTGCACAATATCGCATTATTACAGAACAGAGATAAAAACGTTTATCACTGGGTGAAAATCATTTCAGGAATATGAATAATTATGTTATTCATTGTTTTTTAACGATAAATTACTGTGCTTTTGAGTTTGTGGTGATTAAGAGAGAATGCGGGGAATCCGATAGTATAAAACAGGGATTATATAATGAGCCCATTGTATATCCCTGATGATTAAAATAATTTTTTTAATCGCGAATTAAGTAGCCTGAGTGATATTGATGAAGAATAAAACAGAAATGTTAAATAAATACCGGCACACGGCCGGTATTGTTTGATTTACCTTTGTATTGTTATCCCTGCACCCAGCCTTTACGGATAGGCATGGCAAAACAGTGCCGGTAGAGCACCTGCAGCCGGTTTTGCAGTGCCGGGCCGAACAGGCTCCAGAGCAGCTCTGTCAGCGCACAGGCAATCAGCACAGTGATAAAGGCACCCAGCATATCCACCGGCCAGTGAACGCCGAGGAAAACCCGCGACCAAACAACAATCAGTGCCGGGATCATCAGCAGCAATCCTGCACGGACATTGCACCAGAACAGGCAGCCCAGTGCAAAGGTAAACACGATAATGCCGTGGTTGCTCGGGAATGAGGCCGTCGGTGCGTGATCAAGGAAACTGTGGCCGAACGGTTCGGCAAACGGACGGGCATGCGGCCAGAGTGTGCCGATAATCCAGGAGGCCGCGAAACCAATCAGCAGAGCAATGGCACTTTTGCAGACAGCGCGGCGCTGGCGGACCATATTCTCCGGTGTTCCCCGCAGCCAGAACCCTGCGGCGACAACCGGAAACAGCAGAACCAGATATTTAGCCGCGAAAGTGGCGGCAATAATCATGGCATGAGACGTTTCCGGCGTGGCATTAATCAGGAGAAAAAGCGAATGATTCAGATTTTCCAGCACAGCAGACTCCTTAAAAAACATACCTGTATATACCCGGTAATAAAATGACGGGTCAGGGTAGCCGTCTTGTGCATCAAGGTAAAGTAAAAATGTCTTGGTTAATCGTGCTATTACGTAACATTGCAGAAAACTGACAAAATCTGAAATAACAACAGGCGGGATAAACAGCAGGCAATAAAAAACCCGATAGTTAAAACCAAATTGGTGACTATCGGGCTTCCTCAATCTTGGGGATATTCAAAGAAAAGCAGTGGCACTTATTCAGACTGCGCCCCGGTAAGAAAGTTCGAAAAAAGATTCAAAAAAATGAAAATAATTTTTTGGTGTTGAAAATCAGCGGGATAGGGAGGAATAAATAAGCCGCTTCCCGGGCGGGAAACGGCTGGATAGCTTAGCTGAACAGACCAAGATTGGCTTTCGCGTAAGCTTCGAAATCAGTGCAGCCACCGATGTGCTTTTCATCGATAAAAATCTGAGGAACCGTTTCAACCGGTTTGCCGACAGTGACAGATAAATCTTCTTTGCTGATGCCTTCAGCGTGAATATCAATATAGCGATAATCGAAGTCATCACGCTCATTTTTCAGTTTTTCTGCGAGTTCTTTCGCACGAACACAATAAGGACAACCCGGACGGCCAAAAATAACGGTATACATGAAAAGCTCCTTCATTCATCAGTAACACCGGAAGTGGTGCTTTAATGGGATAAATTATGCCTGTATCATAACGGATAGAAAAGAATGTTGTGACGATTTGTGCGGTAGTCCGCACCAATGGTTCAGTGACTATCCGCAGTGCGGACATAAAAGGCAGAATCACAGAGGATAAAATGACCAGAAAACAGCCGCGACAAATGCGTTCATTAGGGGATATGCCGCGCCCGGTAATTATCTGTGAGGTCATCGGTGTGATATTACTGGTGCTGGTCTATCTGGCGGTGAATGATTTTATTTCGCTGCCCGGATTTATGAGCAGCAAAAATGCCCTGATGGTGATGGCGTTTGCCGGCCTGGGATGTCTGGTACCGGCGGCAATCAATATTGTCTGGCGGGCCATCAGCGCCATGCCGTCCGTGGGTATTGACAGCAAAAGCGGGGCAGACAAAAAGACCCGGCAGAAGAAAAATGAAAAAAAGCAATAAAACGTTATTCCCCTTCACGTTTTTCAGCTAAGATCCGTCATTGGTCTGCGGGTGACGGTTTTCCCCGCTGTACTTTTGTTTTTCCGGTTAAAAGGTTTCAGGTTCATGATCATTCCCGATCTCACGATATTACGCACATGGCTGGATCAGATGAAACTCTCCTGTTTTGAGTGTGATTCCTGTCAGGCACTGCATCTGCCGCATATGCAAAATGTGGACGGTGTATTTGATGCCAAAATTGATATCCTTGACGATATGCTGGTGTTCTCGGCGCTGGCGGAAGTCCGCCCGACCGCGATTGTCCCGCTGATTGCCAACCTGAGCCAGATCAACGCCAGCTCGCTGCTGGTCAAAACCTTTATGGATATTCAGGATTCCGCCATGCCGAAGCTGGTGGTCTGTTACTCGCTGCCGCTCAGTGCCGGGCTGACATTTGAGCAGTTCTCTCTCTCCCTGCAACTGATGGAAGAGCAGGTCGGTGCAGTGATTTTTGAGCTGTTCAGTAACAATATGCTGTTTGATCCGAATGATGCGGAACCGGAAGATGAAGAAAGCTTCCGCGCTGATTCCGTTCCTTCTCCGGTGATCCACTGATTATCCGTACCACTTTCGATATCCGGGACACCATCATGCATTGCCCTCAGTATTCCGCCGGCCGCTGCCGTTCCTGTCAGTGGCTTGAAAAACCCTATATTCAGCAGATTGATGATAAAGAGCAGGATCTCCGCACGCTGCTCTCGCCGTTTGCCGTTAACAACTGGCTGCCGCCGGTCCGCAGCGCGGAAACCGCGTTCAGAAATAAAGCCAAGATGGTGGTCAGCGGCAGCGTGGAGCGCCCGGTGTTCGGGATCGTGACGGATAACGAACCGGTGGATTTATCGGACTGCCCGCTCTATCCGCCGCATTTTGCCGAGGTGTTTGCCGTACTGAAGCCCTTTATCGCCCGTGCCGGACTCACGCCGTACAATGTGGAACGCCGCCGTGGCGAACTGAAATTCCTGCTTCTGACCGAAAGCCGCGCCAGCGGTAAAATGATGCTGCGCTTTGTGCTGCGCTCAGAGAAAAAAGTGGCGCAATTACAGGCGGCACTGCCGTTTTTGCAGGCGAAACTGCCGCAGTTATCGGTGATTTCCGCTAATATCCAGCCGGTCGCGATGGCGATTCTGGAAGGTGAGCAGGAAATTATCTTTACCCCGGATGAGGTACTGGAAGAGACCTTCAACGGCATTCCGCTCTATATCCGTCCGCACAGCTTCTTCCAGACCAATCCGGCTGTTGCCGCGCAGTTGTATCATACCGCCGGACAGTGGGTGCGTGAGCTGGGGATCACCCGTTTATGGGATCTGTTTTGCGGTGCGGGGGGATTCGGCCTGCACTGTGCGGATAAATCCACACAACTGACCGGGATTGAAATCAGCCCGGAAGCGATAGCCTGCGCCACCCGCTCAGCGGAAAAAATGGGGCTGGAGAATGTCACCTTTCAGGCGCTGGATTCCGCGCAGTTTGCCCTCGGCAAATCCGCCGTACCGGAACTGGTGCTGGTGAACCCGCCGCGCCGGGGGATCGGTAAAGCGCTGTGTGATTATCTTAATACCATGGCACCGGAGACGATTATCTATTCCAGTTGCAATGCACAGAGCCTGGCACAGGACCTGGCGCATCTCACACAGTATCAGCCGCAGCGCGTGCAGCTGTTTGATATGTTCCCGCATACCGCACATTATGAAGTGCTGGTGCTGCTGACCCGGAAATAATCATCAGAGAATAAAAAAAACGGGGCTGCGTGTATACGTCAGCCCCGTTTCTGTATGAGCGGATCAGTTACGGTGTTCGAATGCCAGTGCGCGGCGTTCAATCAGACGCATCGCCAGCGTCAGCAGGCTGTTGACGGCCAGATAAATAATCCCCGCAGCAATAAAGACGTTCAGATCGTAATCCTGACCAAACAGGCGGCGGCTGTAACCCATCACTTCAAGCAGTGAAATTGTCGTGGCCAGTGAGGTACTTTTGAAAATCAGCACCACTTCGTTGGAATAGGACGACAATGCACGTTTAAAGGCATAGGGCAGGATAATCCGCATGGTCTGCTTCTGCGACATTCCCAGCGCCTGACAGGACTGCCACTGACCTTTCGGAATTGCTTTTACCGCACCGTAGAACAGCAGTGTCGAATAAGCCGCACTGTTGAGCGCCAGTGTCACCATGGCACAGAGCCACGGGGAGGACATCAGTTCCCACAGCAGCGGATAGTTTTTCAGCCCTTCAAACTGCGCGGGCCCGAAATAAATCAGGAAAAACTGGACCAGCAGCGGCGTCCCGGTAAACAGGGTGATATACCCTTTGACCAGCGGCGTCAGAACCCGGGGTTTGAGAGAGAGTACCAGTGTAAACAGCACTGACAGCAGAAACGCCGTGATCAGTGCGGTAAAGGTCAGTGACAGACTGACCGGCAGGCCCGGTAAGACGGCAAGAATATAATCAAATATGCTCATTGGCCGCTCCGTTCAAAACGTGTGGTACGCAGTTCGATACGTTTGAGGATGTACTGACTGACCAGCGTGATGACGAGGTAGATAAGCGCCACGATGCTGTACCAGGTGAAAGGTTCTTCAGTACGGCGGGCAATGCTTTGTGTCTGCAGCATCAGTTCGTTAATACCAATCAGATAGACCAGCGCGGTATCTTTCAGCAGAACCAGCCACTGGTTACCCAGCCCCGGCAGGGCATGCCGCCACATCTGCGGCATAACAAAGCGGAGGAAAATGGTGGCGCGGCTCAGACCAAGCGCCTGGCCTGCTTCCCGCTGTCCGTCCGGCACCGCTTTCAGGGCGCCGCGCAGGGTTTGTGACGCATAGGCCGCATAGAGCAGAGACAGGGCGGTGATACCGCTGAAGATCGGCACATAGGGACCGTTGTCGATCTCAAGCGTCAGGGTGAAGAAGCCCAGATTGATACCGTCGCTCAGCTGAATAATCACTTCCTGTGTGCCGTAATAGACAAACAGGACCACCAGCAGCTCAGGTAAACCACGGATAAGCGTAACAAGACAGGTTCCGGCAAAGGCGACAGGTTTCCAGCGCACGGTTTCCCAGAGGGTAAACAGCATCGCGAGCACCAGACCGATCAGAAGTGCAGAAACAGCAAGGCCGACGGTTACCCCGGCGGCGCTTGCTAAAGAGAGAAAATCGTTCATTAATTTTTTATGTTATTACTCAAACCATTTCTTATAGAGGGTATCGTAAGTACCGTCCGCTTTGACCTCACCAAGCGCCTTGTTGAGTTTGTCTTTCAGCTCGCTGTTGCCCTTGCGGACCGCAATAGCCAGGCCGGTGCCGAAATATTCCGGATCGGTGACGCGCTCACCCACGGTTTTCAGATTGTCGTTGCTCTTCAGCCATTCATTGATAACAGCTGTGTCACCGAATACGGCGTCAATACGTCCGCCTTTCAGATCCAGTACCGCGTTCTGGTAGCTTTCATAAGGCACAATTTTCATGTCCTTAAACTGCTCCATCAGGTATTTCTGATGCGTGGTGCCGTTCTGGATACCAATCTGTTTCCCTTTGAGGCTGTCAATGCTATCAAATTTGCCCGCAACTGCAACGAAAACAGCAGAGTTATCATAATAGGTATTGGTGAAATCAACCTGCTTCTGACGCTCAGGTGTGACGTCAATTCCGGCCATCAGCGCGTCAAAACGCTTGTATTTCAGGCTCGGGATCAGGCTGTCAAACGCCTGGTTGGTAAAGGTGCATTCCGCATTGATTTTGGCACACATCGCCTGAGCCAGATCCACATCAAAACCGACGATTTCGTTTTTCTCATTCACGGTTTCAAACGGGGCATAACTCGCTTCTGTCGCGAAACGGATTTTTTCTTTTTCTGCCGCCGCTGCGGAGAAAGCAAACGCGCCGATTAATGCGGCAATAACCAGTTTTTTCATAGCAACATCCTATTTTTAATGTTCAGTGGCAGAAAATAATCAGTGTGACAGATAACCGGCAAATGCCTCTGTCTGCGGCGTGATAAAGCATTGGGCGCCGCCCTGTTCCACGATGCGGCCGTTTTCCATATACACCACCTTGCTGGCGGTTTTACGGGCGATATCCACTTCGTGAGTCACAATCACCTGGGTAATCCCGGTCTGTGACAGCTCTTTAATAATATCGACGACCTGAGAGGTAATCTCCGGGTCCAGTGCCGCTGTCGGCTCATCGAATAACAGTACCTGCGGCTCCATCATCAGGGCACGGGCAATTGCCACACGCTGCTGCTGGCCGCCGGATAAATGCAGCGGGAAACGGTTTGCAAAATCGGTCAGACGCAGACGTGTCAGCAGCTTTTCCGCTTTTGCCTGAGCCGCTTCTCTGGTCAGACCCAGCACCCGGATCGGTGCTTCTGTCAGGTTATCCATGACAGTCAGATGCGGCCACAGGTTATATTGCTGGAACACCATACCGACATTCTGACGCAGGGAACGGATCTCTTTGGCAGATGGCGTGGTGGTAAAATCAAAATGGTGATCCGCAATGGTCAGTTCACCGGAACGCGGCATTTCAAGCAGGTTCAGTGCCCGCAGCAGCGAACTCTTACCGGCGCCGCTCGGCCCGAGCAGTACCATGGTTTCGCCTGCACCACATTCCAGGTTGATATCAAACAGCGCCTGATGCTGTCCGTAAAAGCAATTGATGTTTTTTAATTGAATACTCATGCTGTAATTCTGCATACTCAGTGACGTTGAGTGAATATTAACGCCGTAAGAATAAATATGCAATTATTTCTGCATAAAAAACTACTAAAAAAGCAAACTAATGACTTTTACTGAGTGATTATGTCTTATCAGATGCCGGGATGACGTATGCTGCCGCCCGTTTGACGATGGTTTTCGCCATTCCTTTAAAGATGAATAAATGAGCAGGCATCATGGCGAACCAGTAGAGCAGCCCGCTGAATCCGGCGGGATGCCACCAGGCACGGACATCCAGCGTCCGCTGGTGGCCGTGGTCGCGGATGGTAAAGGTCAGCCGTCCCAGCCCGGGGGCTTTCATGCCGAACAGCAGGGAGAGCTGCTGCCGGGGTTTCACGGTGATCACTTTCCAGCCGTCGATTTTATCCCCGGGTTCGAGGGTATCGCGATCCGGGCGGCCGTAAGTGATTTTATTACCGCACAGGTCATCCAGCCGGGCGCGGACTGACCACAGAATATTGGCGTAAAAATAGCCGTCTTTGCCGCCAATCTGCTGCACAACATGCCACAGGGCATCGGCGGAGGCAGAGGTATTCAGGGTAAAACCGGCCTGTTTGGGATAGAAACCGAAACCCGGCCGCCAGCGGGCGCGGACTTCCGGGTCATAACCCCAGTCTTCATTATCCACGGCATCCGTTTCATCTTTAAGGGTTTTGCGTACGGCATTATCAAAACTGAGCAGCGTCTGCGGGATCAGCGCCTGAAGCGGTTTTCCGTCGCCGGGCAGATCATATTTCAGCCCCATAATCAGCTCTTTGGCGATACCTTCCGGCACCGTGGTGATAAGCCGCAGAAAGTGAACTGAAATCAGCCGCAGCGGGATCGGCAGCGGGATCATCAGCCGTTTTTTACCGCTGATGGTAATAAAGTGGCGGAACATCTCCAGATAGCTGAGGTAATCCGGCCCCGTGGCATCAAAACGGCGGTTTTCGGTTGCAGGGTGAGAGAGCAGGCCGGTCAGGTAATTCAGCAGGTTTTCCAGTGCCACCGGCGAGGATTTTGAACGGGCCCAGCGCGGCGGGGTCAGGATCGGCAGGTTGTACACCATGTCGCGCATGATTTCGAATGCCGCTGAGCCGGGACCGACAATAATGGCAGCGCGGATCTCGGTGACCGGCACGCGGCTGTCCGCGAGAATTTCACCGGTCAGCCTGCGGGCGGCGAGGTGCGGGGAATCGCTGTCTTTGTGCTGCATGGCGCTCAGGTAAATGACTTCCCGCACTGCAGATTTATTCAGTATCTCCTGCACGTTTTCCGCCGCCAGGCGCTCCCGTGCCAATAAATCATCCTCATCCGTCATACTGTGGACGAGGTAATACACCACATCAATGTCCTGAAACAGCGTTTCCAGGGTGGATTTATCATACAGATCCGCATAGCAGCAGCGGGTGTTTTCCCAGCCCTGCGCCTGCATCCACTCCACCCGGCGGGCGGCGGCAGTGACCTGATGACCGGCGGCAATCAGCTGCGGGATAAGATTCTGTCCGACATAACCGCTGGCACCCAGCACTAAAATCCGTTGTTGTGGCATACGTTTTCACTCTTCAGGTAAACAGGGCTATCAGCACCGGGGCAAACAGACTGAGGACAAAGCCGTGCACAATCGCGGCCGGGACAATCGACACACCACCGCTGCGCTGCAATACCGGCAGGGTAAAGTCCATCGTGGTGGCACCGCCGAGGCCGAGTGCTGCGGCGCGGTGGCGGTTGATCAGCAGCGGGATCAGCATAATTGCGGCAATCTCCCGCGCCAGGTCGTTAAAGAAGCCGACACTGCCGAGCACCGGACCGAAAGCGTCGGTCAGCAGAATACCGGACAGCGAATACCAGCCGAAGCCGGAGGAGAGCGCCATCCCGGTTTTGACCGGCAGCCCGGCAATCAGTGCCGCGAGTGCGCCTCCGAGCAGCGAGGTGACCACTACAATCAGCGAGACCAGCATACCGCGGCGGTTGATCAGGATCTGGCGCAGCGTCATGCCGCTGTTGCGCAGCTGGATCCCGACGAGAAACAGCAGGAAAATCAGTGCGTATTCACTGGCGGCGCCGGCAAAGGCGAGAAACGACCAGCCGAATAACCCGGTGGCAAAGCCAACCAGCAGCACACCACACAGTTGCAGGGATTCCAGCACCATATGCAGGCGGGAAGGCGGTTTTTGCTGTTTGTGAGCCGGAACCTGCCACGGGTATTTTTTGCCGTATAAAAACAGTCCGGCGAGGTTACAGCCCAGCACCACCACGGAGAAGGTCAGGGTGTACTGCACAATCACCAGCAGATTCGCCCCGAGGTTTTCCACCAGCGCCAGGCTTATCCCCATCAGAAACAGAATCACATACACCATCGCGCTCAGACCGCGACCGATGATTTTTTTCAGTGCCGTGCTGCTGACCGGGATGAGATAACCCGCAATGAGCGGGGCGAGAATAATTAATAACCCTGAATACATGTGTGTCGTTTCCGTAAAATAATGCCGTCTTTACTTATGTTCGTGTCAGTATCTGATTAAAAAGCAGGCGATTATAGCGGCATCCTCACCATAATTGCTACGTATCCCTCTGTTTTCGTGTTTAGTATAAGTCAAAACCGTTTTTATTTATTACATTGTGATAATACTTTATTGTGATCATTATTGTGACAGTATTGTCATAAAACAGGCGGTATCCGGCAAACAGTGAGGGAACTATGATTCTGGAAAGAGTGGAAATTCTGGGTTTTCGCGGTATTAACCGCCTGTCATTACCTCTGACCGGCAATACGGTACTGATCGGTGAGAACGCCTGGGGGAAATCCAGCCTGCTGGATGCCCTGACGCTGACGCTGTCACCGCAGGCACTGAATGCGAAATTTGTTCTGAGTGATTTTTATCACGCTGCTGACAGTGAAGCCGGACCTGTCCGTCACTTACAGATCGTCCTGACATTCCGTGAAACCCGGCCCGGACGTTCCCGCTCCCGCCGTTTCCGTGAGCTGGCACCGCTGTGGCGCACTAACGGGGATGAATATCTGCGGATCAACTACCGCGTCAGCGCGGATCTGGCGGATGATAACACCATTACCAGTCAGCGCACTTTTCTGGATGAGGCGGGCGAGCCGCTGCTGCCGGCGGAAACTGATAAGTTTATCAGTGAGATTATCCGCCTCTATCCGGTGCTGCGTCTGCGGGATGCCCGCTTTATGCGCGGCCTGAGAAAAAATGTGCCTGATTGTGAGGAAGAGGAATATGATCTCCGCACACAAACGGAGACCTTCAATAACCGGATGGCGGATCTGACCCGAGCCCTGGTAAGCAACCCGCAGACACTCTCCAATGATGATTTGCAGGATGGCCTTGAGGCCATGAAACAGCTGCTCAGCCACTATTTTGCCGAGCAGGGGGAGTACCTGCTCGATCGCCGTAAAGCCAAACGGCTGAATATCGAACCGCGCCAGCGGGCGTGGCAGGCGCTGGAAGGGATTAACCGCGTGGTGGCAGGCCCCAACCAGCGTAATGTGCGGCTGATCATCCTCGGTATGTTTGCCGCACTGCTCCAGTCCAACAGCGGTCTGAAACTCGACCCCTATGCCCGTCCGATCATTATCGTGGAAGACCCAGAAACCCGCCTGCATCCGATCATGTTGTCGGTGGCGTGGGGGCTGCTCAATCTGTTTTCCTTACAGCGCATTACCACCACCAACTCCGGTGAACTGCTTTCACTGGTACCGATTCATGATATCTGCCGCCTGGTGCGGGAATCCACCCGCGTTGCCGCCTACCGGCTGGGGGAAAACCATCTGTCACCGGAAGAGCTGCGGCGTATCTCATTCCACATCCGCTTTAACCGCCCGTCGGCGCTGTTTGCCCGCTGCTGGCTGCTGGTGGAGGGAGAGACGGAAATCTGGCTGATGAACGACCTGGCAAAACAGTGTAATTATTACTTTGAGACCGAAGGGATCAAGGTGATTGAGTTTGCCCAGTGCGGTCTTAAACCTTTGTTAAAGTTTGCCAACAAAATGGGTATAGAATGGCATACGCTGGTTGACGGCGACGAAGCCGGTAAGAAATACGCGGCCACCGCCGCACACTTCTCATCGGGGCTCAATGATGTCGAGCAGGACAGACTGACCCGTCTGCCCGCGCCGGATATGGAGCATTTCTTATATCGCGAGGGGTTCAGCCGCCTGTATCACCAGGTCGCGGATATTCCGGAAAATATAAAAATGCCGGCCCGCCGGGTCATAACCAAAGCGATTCACCGCACCTCAAAACCGGATCTGGCGATTGCGATTGCCAACAATGCGGCCAGCCGGGGTGTGGATTCTATCCCGCTGTTGCTGCGCCGGATGTTTTCCCGCGTGGCATGGCTCGCCAGAGGGCGCGCTAACTGAGGAAAAAGGTGTTAATGAAAGCAGTTTCAAAGAAAAAAATAGTGACCGCCGGCATTCTGATTGTTCTGATCGCCGGCGGTTTCTGGTTCTTCACCCGCGAAGATGCACCGGTCAGCTATATGACAGCGGATGTGCAGCGCGGCACACTCGAAAAAAAAGTGATGGCCACCGGCAAGCTGGATGCACTGCAGAAAGTGGATGTCGGTGCCCAGGTCAACGGGCAGCTGCAGACCCTGAATGTCAAAGAGGGTGATTTTGTTAAGAAGGGCGATTTGCTGGCGGTCATCGACCCGGTCAAAGCACAGAACGTGGTGATTGAGGCCGAGCAGACGGTCAGTGAAATCAAAGCGCGGCTGAAGCAGGCAGAGGCGGAGTATGCCTTTGCACAGGCAACCTATCAGCGGCGGCTGGCACTGGCAAAAACTCAGGTTATCTCAAAGCAGGATGTGGACGAGGCGCGGCGCAATATGGATGTGCAGCGTGCGGCGATTGATACCTATAAAGCGCAGGTGGCACGCAATCAGGCCACACTCGATACCGCCCGCAATGATTTGCAGTACACCAATATCCGTGCGCCGATGGACGGTGTGGTGACGGAGCTGAAAACATTACAGGGCCAGACGGTGATTGCCATGCAGCAGGCGCCGACCATCCTCTCCCTGGCGGATCTCGATACCATGCTGGTGAATGCGGAAGTCTCCGAGGCGGATGTGGTGTATCTGAAACCCGGCCAGAAAGCCACGTTCAGTGTGCTGGGCGCGCCGGATAAAACCTTCAGCGGCGTGATCACCGATATCCTGCCGAAACCGCAGAAAATCAATGACGCCATTTTCTATTATGCCCGTTTTGAAGTGCCGAACCCGCAGCATGTGCTGAAACTGGACATGACTGCCCAGGTCACTATCGCGCTGGAAAACCGCGAAAACGTGCTGAAAATCCCGCTGGCGGCACTGGGTAAAGAGATCTCCCCGACCGAATACGAAGTGCAGGTGCTGGTAAATGGTCAGCCGGAAACCCGTCAGGTGACACTCGGCACCCGTAATGATGTGGAAGCCGAGGTGGTTAAAGGCCTGGCGGAGCATGAGAAAGTGGTGACCGGTATTGATGACGGCACAGCAGGATAATTCATGAGCGCATTATTAGAACTGCGGAATATTTACCGCCGTTATCCTTCCGGAGACAGCAGTGTCACGGTGCTGGATGATGTCTCGCTGACTATCAGTGCCGGTGAAATGGTGGCGATTATCGGCCAGTCCGGCTCCGGTAAATCCACGCTGATGAATATCCTCGGCTGCCTGGACACGCCGAGTGACGGGCACTATTTTGTTGCCGGGAAAAACACGGCAGAGCTGAGCGGTGATGAACTGGCGGCGCTGCGCCGTGAACATTTCGGCTTTATTTTCCAGCGTTACCATCTGTTATCCCACCTCAGTGCTGAGCAGAATGTGGAAATGCCGGCTATCTATGCCGGACTGAGTGCCCGTGAGCGCCGTGAACGGGCCGCAGCGCTGTTGCAGCGCCTGGGGCTGGGGGAGCGGCTGATTTACCGGCCGGGACAGCTCTCCGGCGGGCAGCAGCAGCGTGTCAGTATCGCCCGTGCCCTGATGAACGGCGGGGAAGTGATCCTCGCGGATGAGCCGACCGGTGCACTCGACAGTCAGTCGGGCAAAGAGGTGATGGCTATTCTGCGCCAGCTCTGTGACGCCGGACATACGGTGATTATCGTCACCCATGATCCGTCCATTGCCGCACAGGCGGCGCGGATCATTGAAATCAAAGACGGACATATCCTCAGCGACAGCGGATCAGTCATTAACCCGCAGGCGAAAGCGCTGGCTGCGAAACCAGCGCTGAAAAGCAGCGCGTTCAGCCGTTTCCTCGGCCGCTTTAATGAAGCGCTGCTGATGGCGTGGCGCGCCATGGTGGTCAACAAGATGCGGACTCTGCTCACCATGCTGGGCATTATTATCGGGATTGCCTCCGTGGTGACCATTCTGGTGATCGGGGATGCTGCCAAAGCACTGGTGTTGTCGGATATCAAATCCATCGGTACCAACACCATTTTTGTCTATCCCGGCAAAGATTTCGGCAGTGACCCGGGGCAGGATCAGCAATCTCTGAAGCCCGGCGATGTGGATGTGATCCGCCAGCAGCCGTATGTTTATGCGGCGTCAGCGGAAATAGAGAACAGTGCGCGTCTGCGCCGGGGCAATCTTGATTCTGCAGCCCGTATCACCGGCATCGGGCCGGACTTTTTCACTGTGTATGACATGCGTTTCGGCGAAGGGCGGGCGTTCTCTCCGGAGATGTACGAGCGCCGCTCCCAGGTTGTCATCATCGATATGAATACCAAACGCAAACTCTTTCCGCATCAGAATAATGTGATCGGGGAAATGCTGCTGGTGGGCAACATGCCTGCAACGGTGGTCGGTGTGATTGCGGATCGCAAATCCATGTTCGGTAACTCAAAAACCTTACAGGTCTGGATGCCGTACACCACCCTGACCGGGCGGCTGATGCAGCGCAACTATCTGGATATGATCTCTGTGCGCATCCGCGACGGTTACAACACCAAAAATGCGGAAGAGCAGCTGGTACGGCTGATGACGCTGCGCCACGGCAAAAAAGATACCTTCACCTACAACCTCGACAGCATTGTGAAAACCGTGGATAAAACCACGACCACCATGCAGCTCTTCCTGACGCTGGTGGCGGTAATTTCGCTGGTGGTGGGGGGAATTGGTGTGATGAACATCATGCTGGTCAGTGTGACGGAGCGCACCCGCGAAATCGGCATCCGTATGGCGGTTGGTGCGCGGGCAGGGGATGTGATGCAGCAGTTTCTGATTGAGGCGGTGCTGGTGTGTCTGATGGGCGGGGCTATCGGCCTCGGGCTTTCTTATTCCATTGCCTTTGCCGCCAAAATGGCACTGCCGGACTGGGAGTTTGTTTTCCGCCCTGCGGCGATTGTCAGCGCGGTGCTCTGTTCGACCGCTATCGGGATCATCTTCGGCTTTCTGCCGGCCAGAAATGCAGCTAAACTTGATCCTATTGATGCACTGGCGCGGGAGTAACCGCGCACAGTCTGAAAATACGAATACGTCGCGGAATGACGATTGACATTGCCGCGACGATCCGCATAATTTTGTTAAATACCGTGTTACGGCGCTGTGGTGTCGTCATCTTCAGTAACCGGAATAATCACACTGACGTGATGCCCTTTTGGTCCCTGAATGGTGTCATAATTCACTTTCTGACCCGCCTTCAGCGTGCGGTAGCCGTCCATCTGAATCGTCGAATAGTGTACAAAAATATCGTCACCACCATCCGACGGGCAGATAAACCCGAAACCCTTGGCGTTGTTGAACCACTTAACAGTACCTGTTTCCATACTGTTACAACCCTCATCTGTCAAACGATTGAAAAATGCTGCACAATGCACCATATGATCCATAATACTCAGTAATGAAGTATCAGCTGTACGCGGATATACTGGTTACGTTGTACATTATTTATACTCTATTGAATTAGAGGGTAACGTCAAGCCTTTGTTTACAGCAACACTGTATTGGCCTGTAAAGTTTGATACAGATAACGCTAAGTATTGATACGCCTGATGTGGCGTACGTTTTCTATAACCGGAATAGCAATGAGTCACTATCAATCTGAATCACAAACGGATGTCACGCTCAGGGAAAAAGCGCTGCAGAAGATACAGCCACCGTCAATGTACAAGGTGGTTTTAAACAACGACGACTATACCCCTATGGACTTTGTGGTTGAAGTTTTACAAAAGTTCTTTTCTTATAATGTTGATCGTGCGACGCAGATTATGCTCGACATCCATTATCAGGGAAAAGGGATCTGCGGGGTATTTACCGCTGAAATCGCTGAAATGAAAACAACACTGGTCAATACGTACGCGAAAGACAACGATCATCCGTTGCTGTGTACACTCGAGAAGGTATAAGAATACACTTTGTTTCTCTGAATGGAGGTGCCTATGCTCAATCAAGAATTAGAGCTCAGTCTGAATATCGCCTTTGCCAAAGCAAGGGACAACCGGCATGAATTTATGACCGTAGAGCACCTGCTGCTGGCGTTATTAGGTAACAAATCAGCCCGTGAGGCGCTTGAAGCCTGCCGCGTTAACCTGGCCATCCTGCGCCAGGAACTTGAGCATTTTATTGAACAGACCACACCGCTGCTGCCGGAAGGGGATGATCGTGAAACCCAGCCGACACTCAGTTTCCAGCGCGTGTTGCAGCGCGCCGTTTTCCATGTTCAGTCATCGGGCCGTAATGAAGTCAACGGCGCGAATGTGCTGGTGGCCATTTTCAGTGAGCAGGAGTCCCAGGGGGCTTATCTGCTGCGCAAGCATGATGTCAGCCGTCTGGATATTGTGAATTTCATCTCTCACGGCACCACCAAAGGTGAGGATGAAAATGAGAGCGGCCCGTCCTTTGATGAGCCGTCACAGTCTGCTGCCGAAGAGAGTACCGGCGGTGAGGACAGTCTGGATAATTTCACCACCAATCTTAATGACCTGGCCCGTAAAGGCCAGATTGACCCGCTGATCGGCCGTCAGGCGGAGCTGGAGCGCACCATTCAGGTGCTGTGCCGCCGCCGTAAAAATAACCCGCTGTTTGTCGGGGAATCCGGGGTCGGTAAAACCGCGATTGCGGAAGGGCTCGCCTGGCGTATCGAGCAGGATGATGTACCGGAAGTGATCAAAGGCTATACCATTTTTTCTCTGGATATCGGCTCACTCCTGGCCGGTACCAAGTACCGCGGTGATTTCGAGAAGCGCTTTAAGGCACTGCTGAAAGTGCTGGAGAAAAACGAAAAAAGCATTCTGTTTATTGATGAGATCCACACCATCATTGGTGCCGGTGCGGCATCCGGTGGTCAGGTGGATGCGGCAAACCTGATTAAACCGTTATTATCCAACGGGAAGATCCGGGTGATTGGTTCCACAACCTATCAGGAATTCAGCAATATCTTTGACAAAGATAAAGCGCTGACCCGCCGTTTCCAGAAAATTGATATCAATGAACCGACTGCCGATGAAACCGTGCGTATCATTAACGGCCTGAAAGCCCGATATGAGGCACACCACGATGTGCGTTACACCGCGAAAGCTATTCAGGCGGCTGTGGATCTGTCGGTGAAATACATCACTGACCGCCATCTGCCGGATAAAGCGATTGATGTCATTGATGAAGCCGGGGCAAGAACCCGTCTGATGCCGCTGAGCCGCCGTAAGAAAACCATTGGCGTCGGTGAAATTGAGGCAATTGTGGCACGGATCGCGCGTATCCCGGAAAAAACCGTTTCCAGCAGTGACAAAGATCTGCTGCGTAACCTCGACAGCCGCCTGAAAATGCTGGTCTTCGGCCAGGATCCGGCGATTGATGCTCTGACGGAATCCATCAAAATGAGCCGTGCGGGTCTGGGGAACGAGCAGAAACCGATTGGTGCCTTCCTGCTGGCAGGGCCGACCGGGGTCGGGAAAACCGAAGTCACTGTGCAGTTATCCAAAGCAATGGGTATCAAGCTGCTGCGCTTTGATATGTCCGAGTACATGGAGCGTCACACCGTCAGTCGTCTGATTGGTGCACCTCCGGGCTATGTCGGGTTTGATCAGGGCGGATTGCTGACGGATGCGGTTATCAAACACCCGCATGCGGTGGTGCTGCTTGATGAGATCGAAAAAGCGCACCCGGATGTCTTTAACCTGTTATTACAGGTGATGGATAACGGGACACTGACCGATAACAACGGGCGCAAAGCGGATTTCCGTAACGTGATCCTGGTGATGACCACCAACGCCGGTGTGCGTGAAACCCAGCGTAAATCCATCGGGTTTACCGAGCAGGACAACAGCACTGACGCGATGGCGGAAATCAAACGGGTGTTCACACCGGAGTTCCGTAACCGTCTGGACGGCATTGTCTGGTTTAATGCGCTGTCGCAGCCGATTATCGCTCAGGTGGTCGACAAGTTCATTGTTGAACTCCAGGCGCAGCTGGATGCGAAAGGTGTTTCCATTGAAGTGTCTGCCCGTGCCCGTACATGGCTGGCAGAAAAAGGGTATGACCCGGCGATGGGCGCACGTCCGATGGCCCGTGTGATTCAGGATAAACTGAAAAAACCGCTGGCGAACGAATTACTGTTCGGTGAGCTGGTGAACGGCGGTTCGGTGATTATCGATCTTGATAAGAAGAAAGATGAACTGACTTACCGCTTCAGTGCCCTGAAAGAGAAATCCGGCGACCCGGTAGCCTGACAGAAACGATCACCACAGGACACGCACTCCGGTGCGTTGCCTGTGGTGTCTTTTTATGAGGCGTGGCCTGCAGGGATCAGCGGCTACGGAAGACGATACGGCCTTTGCTCAGGTCATATGGGGTCAGTTCTACTGTAACCTTGTCGCCTGTCAGGATGCGGATATAGTTTTTACGCATTTTACCGGAGATATGTGCAGTCACAACGTGTCCGTTTTCCAGTTCCACACGGAACATCGTGTTCGGCAGTGTATCTAACACAGTGCCTTGCATTTCAATATTGTCTTCTTTGGCCATCTAATCCTCTAATGTTAATAACCAGTATTTTCAAACCGCAAGATAATGCCGAAAAACCGGGATTATGTAAAGGAATGATATTTTTTAAGCACCGCGTCTGAAACATAAAACGGGCTGAAACATACCATTTCCTGTTGGTTTACAGCGATTTTATAAAAAAGGCGGTAGTTGTGACGGCACCGGACGTGCTAATGTCTGCGGCTGCCAGCATGACTGCGGTAAATGATTATCACGCAGCTGATAAAGCTGACGGATAAACGCCTGTCGCGGGATCTCCCGCGCACCGAATGATTCGGTGTAATGATTCAGTATCTGACAGTCAAACATCCTGCCGCCGTGGCCGGTAAAGTGGGCAAAAAAGGTCATAAAAGCGATTTTTGACCCGTTACTGACACGGCTGAACATTGACTCCCCGCAGAACAGTAACCCGGTGTTCAGGCCATACAGCCCGCCGATCAGCGCGTCATCATCCCACACTTCGACGGAATGAGCACGTCCTGCCTGATGCAGCCGGATATAGGCGGCAACAATATCGTCCCCTATCCAGGTACCCTCATCCCGCTCTGTGCAGGCCCGGATGACCTGCTCAAAGGCATGATTCAGTGTCACCCGGTACGGGTGTTTTTTCAGAATCTTGTGCAGCGAACGGCTGACATGCAGCTCCGCCGGATACAATACCGCACGCGGATCCGGCGACCACCACAGAATGGGTTCACCGGGGGAATACCACGGGAAAATCCCTTCCCGGTAGGCGAGCAGCAACCGGGAAGGAGAGAGATCCCCGCCGGTGGCCAGCAGCCCGTCCGGGTCGGTCAGCGCGTGTTCAACAGGCGGAAAGAGAAGTTCCTCATCCAGCTGATAAAACGGCATCTGATCCCCCGGTCATTACCGGAATACGGTTCACAAACTGATAATAACGGCCTCTGCGTGCCAGCAGCGCGTCGTGAGAGCCTTGTTCGGCTATCTGCCCGCCGTCCATCACGCACAGCGTGTCCATGTGTTCCAGGCCCTGTAAACGGTGGGTGATGATAAGCATGGTCCGGTCACGGCCGATATCCCGCAGCAGGGCGAGAATATGCTGCTCAGTATCTGCATCCAGGCCTTCTGTCGGCTCATCGAGCAGCAGGAACGGCGCATTATGCAGCAGGGCGCGGGCGATACCGAGACGGCGCTGTTCGCCGCCGGAAAGCAGACGGCCGCCTTCGCCGATCCAGGCATTCAGGCCCTGGTCGTTATCCAGCAGATTTTCCAGCCCGACCTGTGCCAGCACCGCATTCAGCTGTGCATCGGTTGCTTCGTTATTTCCGATCCGCAGATTACCGCGCAGTGTGTTATTGAACACATGAATACGTTGCGGAACCACTGCCATCAGTGACCGGAGGGTATTTTCATCATAAGCGGCAATCGGCTGGTCATTCAGGCGGATTTCACCTTCACTGACATCCCATGCACGGGTCAGCAGCTGCAGTAAGGTGGATTTCCCGCAGCCGGTTTTCCCCAGCAGGGCAAGGTGTTCACCGGCACGCAGTGTCAGGGAGATATCTTTCAGCACCGGCAGCGGCTGTCCCGGATAGGTAAACCCGACACCACTGAGGCTGACGCTGACCTGTGCGGAGGCTGCAGGACCACTGGCCGGGAAAGTCACTTCCGGTTTGGTGTCGACTATCTGCGATACACGCTCTGCGGAGGTCATCACCTGGCCGAGATGCTGGAAAGCCACTGCCACCGGGCCTAATGCCTCAAATGCTGCCAGGGCACAGAACACAAACAGAGCGATAATGGCGCCGCTTTCGCGGTACGGCCAACTGACTCCGGATGCCATCCACAGCATCAGCGCAACAGCAAACCCGGTCGCCAGAATGATAATCGCCTGAGAAAGCCCGGTCAGCCCGGCCTGGCGCTGCTGCTGTACCAGCCAGCGTTGTTCAGTCTCCGCCAGTTGCTCGCGGAAGCGGGACTGCGCACCGAAAATAGTCAGTTCTGCCTGTCCCTGTAATGCGCTGGTCAGCAGGGTGCGGTACTGTGCACGGAGTGTGGTCAGCTGCACGCCGATTGGCTTACCGGCGTAATAGAACACCACCGGCAGGGCAAACAGCAGGAAGGTCATAAACCCGCCCAGTGCATAAGCGATAGTCAGATCGAGAAAACCCAGCCCGAATGTCAGGACCGCAATCACCACCAGCGCGGCAACAATCGGCGAAATCACCCGCAGATAGAGGTGATCCAGCGTTTCCACATCCCCGACCAGCCGGTTGAGCAGTTCTCCCTGACGGAATCGGGCAATACCGCCCGGTGTCAGCGGCAGGATTTTTTCAAAGGCAAATACCCGCAGATGTTTCAGCACACGGAAGGTCGCGCTGTGGCTGACCAGCCGTTCCGCATAGCGTCCGGCAGTGCGGGAGATAGCGGCGCCGCGCACTCCGGCGGCAGGCAGCATATAGTTAAAAAAGGCAATCCCCGGCACACCGGCAATAGCGGTACCGGCGAGGAACCAGCCGGACAGCGTCAGCAGCCCGATACTGGCGAGCAGCGTGGCAATCGCCAGCAGGATCCCGAGCGTCAGTAAAAACCAGTGGCGGCGGTAGAGGGCTAAAAACGGCAGTAAAACACGCATGATTACAGATCCCCCGTCCGGTGTGACAGCAGCTGTGCAAATGCACCCTGTTGCTGTTGCAGGGCGGCATAGCTGCCCTGTTCAATAATCAGACCTTTATCCATCACCCAGACTTCATCATAGTCACGGGTTTCTTCCAGCAGGTGTGTCACCAGCAGGGTGGTTTGCTGATGTGCCGCCTCATTCAGGGCATGCATCACGCGCTCCTCACTGTGGGCATCCAGGCTGGCGGAAGGCTCATCCAGCAGCAGCAGATGGCACGGATTGAGCAGGGCACGTGCCACTGCAATCCGCTGTGCCTGGCCGACAGAGAGCCGCGCGGCATTATCCCCGACCACGGTATTGACCCCGTCAGGCAGCGAATCAATAAAATCGGTCACATAGGCTTTTTCCATCACCGCCGTGATTTCCTCAGCAGAGGCATCCGGGCGGCTCAGGCGGATATTGTCCAGAATGGTCTGTTCCGGCAGGTGCGGGTTTTGTCCTACCCAGCTCAGTTGTGTCCGCCAGCTTTCCGGGCGGATATCACGCAACTCCTGCTGATTGATCCGGATACTGCCTTCATACGGCAGAAAACCCAGCAGCAGATTGAGCAGCGAGCTTTTCCCGGCACCGCTCTGGCCGACAAGCGCGATACGCTGCCCGGCATTCAGGGTGAAATTCAGCGGCCCGGCCAGTTTTTCCCCTGACGGGGCAAAAATCACCAGATCGGTTGCGGTGACGGCAATCTGTTCTGCCGGTGTCAGCGGTTCTGTGCCCGGTAATTCGTCATCATTGTTTTCGGCGGATAACAGGGTAAACAGGGATTCCGCCGCGCCCACCGCCTGTGCTTTGGCGTGGTAATAGGTACCGAGGTCACGCAGCGGCTGGAAAAACTCCGGCGCGAGGATCAGAGCAATAAACCCGGCAAACAGCGTGACACCCATGCCGTAGCTGCCGAAATTCAGTTCACCGAGATAGGAAAAACCAAAATAAACCGCGACGACAGCAATCGAGATCGCCGCGAAAAACTCCAGCACAGCGGAGGAGAGGAATGCCATGCGCAGCACTTCCATGGTGCGCGAGCGGAAATCCTCGGTGGCGTCATCAATCTGTTTCACTTCCTCACGACCACGGTGGAAGAAGCGGATGGTTTCCAGCCCGCGCAGGCGGTCGAGGAAATCGCCGCTCAGGCGGCTCAGGGCCAGAAAGTTACGGCGGTTGGCATCGGCGGCACCCAGGCCCACCAGCGCCATAAAAACGGGGATCAGCGGCGCTGTCACCAGCAGAATCAGGGCTGCCGCCCAGTTGATCGGGAACAGCGTGATCAGAATCATCATTGGTATGGTGGCGGACAGGGTCATCTGCGGCAGATAGCGGGAATAGTAATCCTGCATATCATCAATCTGCTCGAGAATAATTGTCGCCCAGCTGCCCGCCGGTTTGCCTTTTACCCGTACCGGCCCGAGCTGTTCCAGTTTATCCAGTACTGTCCGGCGGATATCACGTCTCACCACCTGTCCGCAGATAAACCCGACCCGTTCGCGGATCGCGGCAACAACGGCGCGGGCAATAAACAGTATGACCAGTACAGTGAACGGAGTGAGGAGCTGTTCGCGGGGCACGTGCTCCATAATGAGGGACTGAAGGAGGACAGCGAGGCACCAGGCCTGGCCGATAATCAGTAAACCGCTGAGCACACCCAGCAACATCGAGAGGCGTAACCATCGCCGGGCCGGTGCCGCCTGAAGTTTTAACCAGCGGACGAGTTCTGACTGTCTTGATTTATCCATTTTTTCTGTATGCAGGTGATAAGTAAAAATACGGCTGAAATCAGCAGGATAATGTCATGGTACACGAAAAGGCGCTACAGATATAGCGCCCTGAAAATGCTGGATTATTTGCTGTCTGCGAGGCTGTCGAGATAGCGCTCGGCATCCAGTGCGGCCATGCATCCGGTTCCCGCAGAGGTGATCGCCTGACGGTAGATATGATCCATCACATCACCGGCGGCAAACACACCCGGAACGGATGTCTGTGTTGCATTACCGTGCGTGCCGGACTGAACACGGATATAGCCGTTTTCCAGATCCAGATGTCCCTCAAAAATACCGGTATTCGGGCTGTGGCCGATGGCGATAAAGCAGCCCATCACCGGCAGCTCTTCGGTTGCGTCACTTTTGGTGTCACGCAGACGGACAGCGGTCACACCCATCTGGTCGCCGAGTACTTCATCCAGGGTGCGGTCAGTGTGCAGAACGATATTGCCGTTCTGAACCTTATCCATCAGACGGCTGATAAGGATTTTTTCAGCACGGAAGCTGTCACGGCGGTGGATCAGATGCACTTCTGACGCGATATTGGAGAGATACAGCGCCTCTTCCACGGCAGTGTTACCGCCGCCGACCACTGCGACTTTCTGGTTACGGTAGAAAAAGCCGTCGCAGGTGGCACAGGCGGACACACCACGGCCTTTGAAGGCCTCTTCTGACGGCAGGCCGATATAACGGGCGGATGCGCCGGTGGCGATAATCAGCGCGTCACAGGTATAGGTATTTTCCCCGGTCAGGGTAAACGGGCGTTTGCTGAAATCCACGTCAGTGATGTAGTCATTGATGATTTCAGTCTCAAATTTTTCGGCGTGAGCCTGCATACGCTCCATCAGGACCGGCCCGGTCAGACCTTCCGGGTCACCCGGCCAGTTTTCCACTTCGGTGGTGGTGGTTAACTGACCACCGACTTCCACCCCGGTAATCAGTACCGGATTTAAATTCGCCCGTGCCGCATAAACCGCAGCGGTATATCCGGCAGGGCCGGAACCCAGAATAATTAATTTACTGTGTCGGGTTGCGTTCATGAACACCTCATTAACAGAATGGCAAAAAAGCGTGTACAGGATTGTAGGAGAAACGAAGGGGTAAAAAAAGGAATAAAAACGGCAGAGCACAAAATTGAAATCAGCCGGAAATGAGTAGATTTTCAGGCGATTGTACGAGAAAGTGATTATTCAGAAGATTCCTAAGTTGTTTGAATATCACACCAAAAGCACGTCCTGTTTGTCAGCGAAACGTTTTTCTGTCATTTTCTTCAACAGGTTGTTCTGATTTTTGTTCATTTGCTTTGACAATCGGCTGCGCATTTGCGAAAACATCAGTGTAAGAGATTTTTATCCGTCGGGTTAATACATCCTGTTACACCGGTGATGTGTTTGTCCTGATGACGAAGCATGGTAATTTCAGCTTACGACTATAGCGATAATAATCTGAATGTTCCGGTAAACTGGCGCCGGTTGCGTATTCTAATAATCAGAAATGCAAAGAATTGGCCTGAAAACATGTTTTCCGATGCTGATTTTGTTCCGTCAGGTAAAGGAAGTGTTATGGGTGTAGGAAAATAGTAAATAAGAGAGATAACGAGATGATTGATAACAAAAAGCGTCCGGGTAAAGATCTTGACAGAATCGACAGGAATATTCTTAACGAATTGCAGAAAGATGGCCGTATCTCTAACGTCGAACTCTCCAAACGTGTGGGTCTGTCTCCGACTCCGTGTCTGGAACGTGTGCGCCGTTTAGAGCGTCAGGGCTTTATCACCGGGTATACCGCGCTGCTGAATCCGCACTATCTGGATGCCTCCCTGCTGGTATTCGTGGAAATTACCCTTAACCGCGGGGCACCGGATGTGTTTGAACAGTTCAACACCGCCGTGCAGAAGCTGGAAGAGATTCAGGAATGTCACCTGGTTTCCGGTGATTTTGACTACCTGTTGAAAACTCGTGTGCCGGACATGTCGGCTTACCGCAAACTGCTGGGTGAAACTCTTCTGCGTCTGCCGGGCGTGAACGACACCCGTACTTACGTGGTGATGGAAGAGGTCAAACAAAGTAACCGTCTGGTCATCAAGACCCGTTAATTTGTTTCCTGCGTCATGTGCAAAACGGGATAAATCAGTTACACTCCTGTTTATGCATACAGTTTCAACGCTGAGCTACCCTCAGCGTTGTTCCGTTTTACTGACAGGAAAAAACCGGACGTTGCGTCAGGAAATGACATGAGCCAGGAATATACAGAAGACAAACACATCAAATTCAGAAAAATCAGCAGCGGCCGCCGGTTGCTGGAAGCCGTCCTTATTGTGATCGGGTTGTGCGCCGTCTTTCTGCTGGTTGCTCTCTTATCGTTTAATCCGTCAGACCCGAGCTGGTCCCAGACCACCTGGCATGAGCCGGTGAAGAATCTGGCCGGCAGTATCGGGGCCTGGTTTGCGGATATTCTCTTTTCCGCCTTTGGCATACTGGCTTACACCGTACCCCCGCTGATGATTCTGGGGTGCTGGTCGGCCTTCCGCAGTAATGAAAATAAAGATTACGTGGACTTTTTCTCACTCTCGATGCGTATCATCGGGGGGCTGACACTCATTCTCTCATCCTGTGCCCTGGCATCCCTGAATGTGGATGATATGCAGAACTTCGCGGCAGGCGGGGTGATCGGCAGTTTATTCAGCTCTGCGCTGATGCCGTGGTTTAATGCCCTCGGCGCGACACTCGCGCTGCTCAGTCTCTGGGCTATCGGTCTGATGCTGCTGACCGGCTGGTCGTGGATCACCATCGCCGAAAAAACCGGCGCGGCCGTGCTTTCGCCGATTACCTTTATCACCAATCACTCCCGTGACCGTTATGACGATCAGTATTACGACGATCGTGAATATGACGACGATGAGGAATACTACGACGATGAGGAAACGGATGAGCAGGCAGAGCACAACAGCATACCGCAGACAGCGGCGGCTGCCGCAGCTCTGACCGCCGTTGCGCCTGACAGCGAGGCACAGACTCAGACCGTACAGTATCGTGAATACGATGATGCGGACGATGTGCTGTTTTCCGCACCAAATGCGGCGGAACTGGCCCATCAGGCACATTATGAGGACCCGGCGGATAACAGCGACCCGCTGCTGACCCCGGTACAGAATCTCTCAGCATATCCGGAAACCGCCGCTGAACCTGAGGTGCCTGTTGTGCATGCACAGGAACCGGCTGCACAGGAACACACCGCACCGGCTGCGGATGAACCTGAACACTACCGTTTTGATGTCCCGGATGCTTACCGGACAACCGTTGACCTGAATGCCCCGATCAATGTGCCGGATATTCAGCCTGAACCGGCAGCACCGCAATGGGAAAACCCGTTTGCGGGAAGCGGCCGTACAGAACCGGTCTTTACGTTCGACCTGCCTGATGTGCCGGATACCGGTGATAACGGCAGCGCACATCTGAGCTCTGCGGCGGCGGCAACCGCAGCGGCGGCTTTCGGTACGGTGCAGGTCAAACAGGGTCTCGGCCCGGAACTGCCGCGTCCGAATCCGGTGCGCCTCCCGACCCGGCGCGAGCTTTACGGCATCCGCATTCCGTCTCAGCGTGACGCGGAACTTGAACGTCTGCGCCGTGAGCAGGATGAATTTGCACAACTGCATCAGCCGGAACATCAGGCCGCACAGACTGAGCCGGATGAAGATGACGTATTACAGGCGCGTCTGCGTGATGAGTTTATGACGCAGCAGCGTAACCGCTACGGTGATGATGAGACGGACATGTCTCCGGCAGCAGAGCCGGTGCAGGCAGTAACTGAACCGGAAATTACCACCGGTACATCCTCCGCCTTTATCTCGGCTGCATCTGCCTATCAGGCACCGGTCAGCCATCACTCCTTTGCATCCGCACCGCCGGTAGCGGATGTTCACCCGGCGGCAGAAGAAGACGATGAAGATGAGCAGGAAGCTCAGCGTCTTCAGGCGCAGTTTATGCAGATGCAGCAACAGCGCTACAGCGGGCAGGCTGACGCTATTTTATCTGATCTGGCCGAACTGAAAGCCTTCTCTCCGGTGGAGGATCTGGTGGATCCGGAACCGGCAGTGCCGCTGTTTATCCCGACACCGGTCACCGCCCCTGCGGCAGAACCGGCTCCGGTTTATGCCGCACCACAGCAGAATGCGGCACCGGTAACGTCACAGGAAGCACAGTTACAAAAACAGATGGAAGAGAGCCTGTTCCATCCGTTCCTGGTCCGCAATGACCAGCCGCTGCCGAAATCAACCACCCCGATGCCGTCTCTGGATCTGCTGGCTTCACCGCCGGGTACCATTGAGCCGGTGGATGAATTTGCGATGGAGCAGACAGCCCGTCTGATTGAGGCGCGGCTCAATGACTTCCGCATCAAAGCCCGTGTGGTCGGTTATGAACCGGGTCCGGTGATCACCCGCTTTGAGCTGGATCTGGCACCGGGCGTGAAAGCCTCGCGTATTTCCAACCTGTCCCGCGACCTGGCGCGTTCACTCTCGACTGTAGCGGTGCGTGTGGTGGAAGTTATCCCGGGCAAGCCGTATGTGGGGCTGGAACTGCCGAATGAAAAACGTCAGACCGTCTATCTGCGCGAAGTGCTGGACTGCGATGAATTCCGCGATACACCATCACCGCTCTCTGTGGTGCTGGGGAAAGATATCTCCGGTCAGCCGGTGGTGGCGGATCTGGGTAAAATGCCGCACCTGCTGGTCGCCGGTACAACGGGCTCCGGTAAATCGGTCGGCGTAAACGCCATGATTATCAGCATCCTGTATAAAGCGAAACCGGAAGAAGTCCGCTTTATCATGATCGACCCGAAAATGCTGGAACTCTCTGTTTATGAAGGTATTCCGCACCTGCTGACCCAGGTGGTGACCGACATGAAAGACGCCGCCAATGCTCTCGGTTGGTGTGTGGCGGAAATGGAACGGCGCTATAAACTGATGTCTGCTCTCGGGGTGCGTAACCTCGCGGGCTATAACGAAAAAATCCTGATGGCGGAATCCATGGGACGGCCGATTCCGGATCCGTTCTGGAAACCGACAGACAGCATGGAAATGACGCATCCGGTTCTGAAAAAAGAGCCGTATATTGTGGTCATGGTGGACGAATTTGCTGACCTGATGATGACCGCCGGTAAAAAAGTGGAAGAACACATCGCCCGTCTGGCACAGAAAGCCCGTGCAGCGGGGATCCACCTCGTACTGGCGACACAGCGTCCGTCAGTGGATGTTATCACCGGTCTGATTAAAGCTAACATCCCGACCCGTATTGCCTTTACCGTATCCAGTAAGATTGACTCACGAACCATCCTCGACCAGGGCGGCGCGGAATCTCTGCTGGGTAACGGGGACATGCTCTATCTGCCGCAGGGTGCCAATGCGCCGCTGCGTGTTCACGGCGCGTTTGTCCGTGACCAGGAAGTGCATGATGTGGTGAATGACTGGAAAGCCCGTGGTCGTCCGGAATATATCGATAATATCACCCGTGGTGGCGATGACGGAGAAGGCGGCAGTTCTGTCAGCGGGGAAGATCTGGATCCGTTGTTCGATCAGGCGGTACAATTCGTCACAGAAAAACAGCGGGTCTCCATTTCCGGTGTTCAGCGTCAGTTCCGCATCGGTTATAACCGGGCGGCGCGGATCGTGGAAGAAATGGAAGAACAGGGCATTGTCAGTGAACCGGGCCATAACGGTAACCGCGAAGTACTGGCTCCGTCCTCAAATAACTTTTAATGACGCCGCTGCCTGCAAAGGCGGCGTCTGATTTATCCGAACGCATCATCAGGAATGCATACATGAAAAAGGTGTTTATCACAGCCTGCCTTCTGGCAGGTGTCGCAGTCAGTGCAGCACACGCAGATACCCGCAGTGACCTTCAGTCACGTCTGGGAAAAGTGAACAGTTTCCATGCGAATTTCGCACAGACCGTCACTGATGCTGACGGCGCACTGGTTCAGGAAGGAACAGGGGATTTATGGGTGAAACGCCCGAACCTGTTCAACTGGCAGATGAGCGCGCCGGATGAAAGTGTGCTGGTCTCTGACGGCAAAACACTGTGGTTCTATAACCCGTTTGTTGAGCAGGTTACTGCCACCTGGCTGAAAGATGCCACACAAAATACCCCGTTTATGCTGATCACGCGTAACGACCCGGCTGACTGGCAGCAGTACATGGTGAGCCAGCGAGGCGACAGCTTTGAGCTGAAACCGAAAACCAGCGACGGCAATCTGAAATTATTTACTATCACTGTAACTCCGGACGGTATTATTCAGCAGTTTGCCGCCGTTGAGCAGGATGGCCAGAAAAGCAGCTATCAGCTCAAAGGGCAGCAGAGTACTGATGTGAATATGAGCAAATTCACCTTTACACCGCCGAAGGGGGTTACGCTGGACGATCAGCGTCAATGAGGCGTCAGTGACTAACTTTTCTCTCGATTTTTCGCAAAACGATTACCAGCCTCTGGCCGCCAGAATGCGGCCGGGGACACTGGAACAGTATATCGGACAGACTCACCTGCTGGCAGAGGGCAAACCGCTGCCGCGGGCTATCCGCGCCGGACAGCTCCACTCCATGATTCTGTGGGGACCGCCGGGCACCGGGAAAACCACCCTGGCGGAAGTGATCGGCCACTATGCGGATGCGGATATCGAACGCCTGTCCGCTGTGACCTCCGGGGTAAAAGAGATCCGCGAAGCTATCGAGCGGGCGCGTCAGAACCGTAATCTGGGGCGCCGCACCATTCTGTTTGTGGATGAGGTACACCGCTTCAATAAAAGCCAGCAGGATGCATTTCTGCCGCATATTGAGGATGGTACAGTCACCTTTATCGGTGCCACCACCGAAAACCCGTCATTTGAACTCAACTCCGCACTGTTATCCCGCGCCCGTGTTTATCTGCTCAAATCCCTGTCACCGGAAGATATCGAAGCGGTTCTGATTCAGGCGCTGAATGATTCTGAGCGCGGACTGGGCGGACAAAATATCGTCCTGCAGGATGAGACCCGTAAACTGCTGGCCGAACTGGTCGCCGGTGATGCCCGCCGTTCGCTGAATGTGCTGGAAATGATGGCGGATATGGCCGAAACCGGTGCTGACGGCAAACGTGTTCTGACCACAGAACTGCTGAAGGAAGTCAGCGGGGAACGCAGCGCCCGCTTTGATAACAAAGGCGACCGCTACTACGACCTGATTTCCGCGCTGCACAAGTCAGTGCGCGGCTCGGCACCGGATGCCGCACTCTACTGGTATGCCCGGATTATCACCGCAGGCGGGGATCCGCTCTATGTGGCGCGTCGTCTGCTGGCGATTGCATCAGAAGATGTCGGTAATGCGGATCCGCGCGCCATGCAGGTCGCCATTTCAGCATGGGACTGCTTTACCCGTGTGGGACCGGCGGAAGGTGAGCGGGCGATTGCCCAGGCGATTGTTTATCTCGCCTGTGCACCGAAAAGTAACGCCGTTTACACCGCCTTCAAAGCGGCGATGCGTGACGCAAAAGAAGGGCGGGATTATGACGTGCCGGAGCATCTGCGCAACGCGCCGACCAAACTGATGAAAGAAATGGGGCTCGGCAAAGAGTACCGTTACGCCCATGACGAAACGAATGCGTATGCTGCCGGAGAAGTCTATTTTCCGCCTGAAATGCGTGATACCCGTTACTATTTTCCGGCAAACCGGGGCATGGAAGGAAAAATCGGCGAGAAACTCGCCTGGCTTGCTGAGCAGGATCAAAATAGCCCGATAAAACGCTACCGTTAATGCCGCTGTTGCGGTAAGGTGTGAAATGTAAGAATAGGTAAATGGCTTAAAACACTCAGAATGTTCATCCTGCATACAGTGCGGGTTTCCGGGCGGATTAAGACGTTTCACAGTTGCGTTAATAACAGCCGCACTGCCGGAAAGCAGGAAAACACTTTTCGCCGGTTGCATCTCCGTTACTGACACTCACGTTATAACAACAAGCACAGGAATAGCATGCTCGATCCAAATTTACTGCGTAATGAGCTGGACGCGGTTGCCGAAAAACTGGCTCGCAGGGGTTTTACCCTGGATGTGGACACGCTGCGCACTCTCGAAGAGCGCCGCAAGGTTTTACAAGTTGAAACTGAAACTCTGCAGGCTGAACGCAACTCCCGATCGAAGTCCATTGGTGAAGCGAAAGCCCGCGGTGAAGACATTGAAGCAGTGCGCCGTGAAGTGAACCTGTTAGGGGATAAACTGGATGCTGCCAAATCTGCGCTGGATGAAGTGCAGGCCGAGTTACGCACCATTGCTCTGAATATTCCTAACCTTCCGGCAGACGAAGTGCCGTTTGGTAAAGATGACAGCGATAACCCTGAAGTCAGCCGCTGGGGCACACCTAAGCAGTATGATTTCGAAGTGCGCGATCACGTTTCACTGGGCGAAATGACTGATGGCCTGGATTTCCCGGCTGCCGTCAAACTGACCGGTGCGCGTTTTGTCGTGATGAAAGGCCAGATTGCCCGCCTGCATCGCGCTATCGCACAGTTCATGCTGGATCTGCACACAGAACAGCACGGCTATCAGGAAATCTATGTACCGTATCTGGTTAACCACGATACGCTGTACGGTACCGGTCAGTTACCGAAATTTGCCGGTGACCTGTTCCATACCAAACCACTGGAAGAAGAAGCGGAAACCAGCAGCTATGCGCTGATCCCGACAGCCGAAGTGCCTGTCACCAACTTGGTCCGTGACGAAATTCTGGATGAAGCTGATCTGCCGCTGCGTATGACCGCTCATACACCGTGCTTCCGTTCCGAAGCGGGTTCGTATGGCCGTGATACCCGTGGTCTGATTCGTATGCACCAGTTTGACAAGGTTGAGCTGGTTCAGATTGTGCATCCGGAAAAATCCATGGAAGCTCTGGAAGAACTGACCGGCCACGCTGAGAAAGTATTACAGCTGCTGAACCTGCCATACCGTAAAGTGCTGCTGTGCACCGGCGATATGGGCTTCGGTTCCCGTAAAACCTATGACCTCGAAGTCTGGGTTCCGGCGCAGAACACCTACCGTGAAATCTCATCCTGCTCTAACTGCTGGGATTTCCAGGCGCGCCGTATGCAGGCTCGCTTCCGTGGTAAAGATGATAAAAAACCACAGCTGGTTCATACCCTGAACGGCTCCGGTCTGGCTGTCGGCCGTACCCTTGTCGCTATCATGGAAAACTATCAGCAGGCTGATGGTCGTATCGAAATTCCGGAAGTATTACGTCCGTATATGAAAGGTCTGACACATATCGGCTGATTGCCGGTCAGTTGTCACTGATCTGATAAAAACCCCGCCGGTGAAAATCAGCGGGATTTTTTATATCCCTGAACCATTACAGGGTATTAAACAGTTTTCTGGTAGCTTCAAAGCTTTCCCGGCGCAGTGACGGGATCTCATCACTCCACAGCGGGTTATGGGGTACCATAAAGCCATGACATTCCAGCGTATGGACCACTGTCCGCAAACCCTCAATATCGTTTGCCAGCAGCATTTGCGGTAATCCGTCCAGCGGCTCCGGCAGGAAAAAGGTGGCAGGGAAATTGGCCCCCATCTCAGAAAAAGGGTTAGTGGCATCCATACTGTGATGCACGACTTCTCTGCCTTCCCCGCGAAACAGAACCGCATTAATCTGTAGGATCAGCGCGGTGATTCTCGGGGTGTTATTACCAAAATGAGGATCTTCCCTCTCCAGTAATTCACGGCGGATAATCTCTTTTGTCGACCCGCGGCGCAGCAGATAAGGCCGTTTCTCCGCAAATGCGTCTGCGCTGACATCCGGGTTATGCGGAATATCCTGACTGCCGAAATCTTCCGTACGGGGAGCCACAATCATCAGGTCATAGTCAGCGGTCAGTGGTTTATTCAGCTGCGGGGAACAGAGAACACGTACCGGTGTATCATCTTTCTGCACATAGATAGCATATAAATCATTTTCAGCCGGTTTCGCGGTGAATAAATGCAGATGACCATGAGGCGACTTGCTTTCGAGTGTGATAAATCCGTTTTTATCCGGCTGATGGCGGGTAAGTAATCCCATATCAACCAGTTCGTTTATACGCGAACCGGTTATTTGCAGATTATCTGCGATAGCATGCCCATCCCGCAGGCATTCTGCGACTTTCCTGTTCATCAGTTCAGTCTTATGTTTCTGTCCGCACAGTTTACTGTAAAACTGATCAACCGGAATAAAGCCGGCCATCGGCCCCCAGTTGGCACTTTTCCCTTTGATATTAAAATTTTTGGTCGGGTAACCGGCACTGATAAGGCCGGTTGCGGTCGCCTCAACCGGACGGAAGCTGATCACCAGTTGCTGCTTTTCAGCTAATGCCTGAAGCGGGGCAAGATGCTCTGCAGCGATACCTGTCTGTGAAATGACGGTTTGCCGGTCTGTTATCAGCCCCGGGAATGCGGCTGTGGCATCGGAAGAAAGCGGGGGCGATGATATTTCCGGGGGACTGACAGAATCGGGTAAAGAAGGTGAGCCGGAGATCTTGTACATGTGTTGATTATCCATTGTTGCCAAAAGGTCAGGATAAAAAACTGGCAGGAAAAAAGTGTCAGAAAACAACCGGAAACAGTATAAATAAGATTACAGGCTGACTATATTTTCTGTTTAGGTTGCAGATTTAGTTATTTCCGGCTCTGCCGGGAGATGTATTTTATTGGTTTTTAAATCTTAAATTTTATTCTTCTTCGGTTTCAGACGCCGCCCGGTAAGTAAAACAAAAGATAAACGAACAGGGGTGATACAAATAAAAACAGCACACCGGGGTGTGCTGTCAGAAATAGCAGTGAGATAACTTAATACATCACTTTATGACCATAGCTTTCCAGGATGGATTTCACTTTTTCCATGGTCTCTTTTGACGGCGGCTTAACACCATCAAGTTTGTATTCTTCATTCATTGCCGTCCATTTATGCTTACCTAACTCGTGGTAAGGCAGCAGTTCAATCTTCTCGATATTCTTCATATCTTTGGTGAAATCACCGAGAAGGTGGGCGGAATGCTCATCATCAGACCAGCCCGGCACGACGACATAGCGTACCCAGGTTTTCTGATTGCGTTCAGCGAGATAACGGGCGAACTGTAATGTGCGGTGATTGGATACGCCGACTAAATTCTGGTGGATGCTGTCATCGAGTTGTTTTAAATCCAGCATAACCAAATCGGTTACTTCCATCAGCTCGTCAATGACCGGGTCATAACGGCGGACAAAACCATTGGTATCCAGGCAGGTGTGAATACCTTCTTTCTTACACTCACGGAACCAGTCACGCACGAACTCAGCCTGCAGTATCGCTTCACCACCGGATGCTGTCACACCGCCGCCGGATGCATTCATAAAGTGGCGGTATGTGACCGCTTCTTTCATTAACTCGTCCACAGTGACTTCCTGACCGTCATGCAGATCCCATGTATCGCGGTTATGACAATACAGGCAACGCATCAGACAGCCCTGGAAAAAGACGATAAAACGAATGCCCGGGCCATCAACGGTCCCGCAGGATTCAAATGAGTGAATACGACCTAATACTGACATGACAGGATTACTCCAAAACTGACCAGTTATAATAAAGGCCCCGAAACAGAGGGGCCTTTTAGTTTATGTCATTTTAATAAGACAGCAAATGGTTACCGCACAAATTACATGGATTTTGTGAATGTACGGGTAATAACGTCTTTCTGCTGTTCTTTAGTCAGTGAGTTGAAACGAACTGCGTAGCCTGAAACACGGATAGTCAACTGAGGATATTTCTCAGGATTTTCCATTGCTTCTAACAGCATTTCACGGTTCATTACGTTCACGTTCAGGTGCTGACCACCTTCGATGCTTGATTCGTGGTGGAAGTAACCATCCATCAGGCCTGCCAGGTTAGTACGACGAACATCGTCATCTTTACCTAATGCGTTTGGTACGATAGAGAAGGTGTAAGAAATACCATCTTTCGCGTAAGCAAACGGCAGTTTAGCAACGGAAGTCAGAGAGGCAACAGCACCTTTCTGGTCACGGCCGTGCATAGGGTTAGCACCTGGTCCGAACGGAGCGCCTGCGCGACGGCCGTCCGGAGTGTTACCGGTTTTCTTACCATACACAACGTTAGAAGTGATGGTCAGAATTGACTGTGTAGGAACCGCGTTACGGTACATGTGGTGTTTCTGAATTTTCTTCATGAAACGTTCAACGATGTCACATGCGATGTCATCAACACGGGAGTCGTTGTTACCGAACTGCGGATATTCGCCTTCGATTTTGAAGTCAACAGCCAGGCCGCTTTCGTCAATAATCGGGCTTACTTTCGCATATTTAATAGCAGACAGGGAGTCAGCTGCAACAGACAGACCTGCGATACCACATGCCATAGTACGATATACGTCACGGTCATGCAGAGCCATCAGAGCTGCTTCGTAGCTGTACTTGTCGTGCATATAGTGGATGCAGTTCAGTGCAGTCACATAGTTAGTTGCCAGCCAGTCCATGAATTCATCCAGACGAGCCATAACAACATCATAATCCAGAACATCTGTGTGAATTGGTTCGTGTTTAGGACCAACCTGGATTTTCAGTTTTTCGTCAACACCGCCGTTGATTGCATACAGCAGGGTTTTAGCCATGTTTGCACGGGCACCGAAGAACTGCATTTGTTTACCGACAACCATCGGGCTCACGCAGCATGCGATTGCGTAGTCATCGTTATCAAAGTCAGGACGCATCAGGTCATCGTTCTCATACTGTACAGAAGAGGTATCGATAGACACTTTAGCTGCATAACGTTTGAAGTTCAGAGGCAGTTTTTCAGACCACAGGATGGTCATGTTTGGTTCCGGTGAAGGACCCATGGTGTACAGGGTGTTCAGGAAACGGAAGCTGTTTTTGGTTACCAGAGTACGGCCGTCGGTACCCATACCTGCCAGTGATTCTGTTGCCCAGATTGGGTCACCGGAGAACAGTTCATCATACTCAGGGGTACGCAGGAAGCGGACCATACGCAGTTTCATGATCAGGTGGTCAACGATTTCCTGAGCTTCAACTTCGGTGATTTTACCTTGTTCCAGGTCACGCTGAATGTAAACGTCCAGGAATGTGGAAACACGGCCGAAGGACATTGCAGCACCATTCTGAGACTTAACAGCAGCCAGGTAGCCGAAGTAAGTCCACTGTGCAGCTTCCTGAGCGTTAGCAGCAGGACGGGAGATATCCAGACCGTATTTGGCAGCCATTTCTTTCATCTGGCCTAATGCACGGTGCTGTTCTGCGATTTCTTCACGCAGCTGGATAGTTTCACGCAGATCTTCGCCGCTTTCTAATTTAGCCTGCAGAGAAGTGAACTGTGCGAATTTGTCTTTCATCAGGAAGTCGATACCGTACAGTGCAACACGACGGTAGTCACCGATGATACGACCACGGCCGTATGCGTCAGGCAGACCGGTCAGAACACCGGATTTACGGCAGCGGATGATGTCCGGAGTATAAACGTCGAACACACCCTGGTTGTGCGTTTTACGGTATTCGGTGAAGATTTTTTCGATTTCCGGGTTCATTTCGCGGCCGTAGGCTTTGCATGAACCTTCGATCATACGGATACCACCGAACGGCAGCATTGCACGTTTCAGAGGTTTTTCAGTCTGCAGACCAACGACTTTTTCTAAAGACTGGTCGATGTAACCGGCATCGTGAGAAGTGATAGTAGACGGCAGATCAGTGTCAAAATCGATAGGAGCGTGGGTACTGTTTTCGATTTTGATGCCTTCCATAACTTTCGCCCACAGAGCAGTTGTTGCCTCTGTAGCGCCCGCTAAGAAAGACTCATCGCCTTCATATGGGGTGTAGTTTTTCTGGATAAAGTCACGGACGTTAACTTCCTGTGACCAGTCACCCAGATTAAAGCCTTGCCATGCTGAAGCGAATTTTTCATTTAATTCTGACATGATACTTTACCTTTTAACAATGGAACTTAGAAATTCAGTCGTGATAAACAGAGATTAATGCTTCTGGTCACCGCGTAAATGAATCAGCCAATAAGTCAGACCTACTAAAACTGCACCACCAATAATGTTGCCGATGGTGACCGGAATCAGGTTGTTAATCACGAAATCAGAAACTGTCAGGGACGGAAACTGTTCAGGCGACGAACCAACCATAGTCCAGAATTCAGAAGGTGCAAAATTTTTAATCGCAATCCCCATCGGGATCATAAACATATTGGCGATACTGTGCTCAAATCCGCTGGCAACAAACATACCGATAGGTAAGACTAAAGCTAAAAGTTTATCGGTCAGACTACGGCCTGCGTAGCTCATCCATACCGCCAGACAAACCATTAAGTTTGCCAGAATCCCGAGACAGACGGCTTCAATAAAGGTGTGATGAAGCTTATGATCCGCTGTTTGCAGGATATTTAATCCCCACAGCCCGTCGGCTGCCATATACTGTCCGGCGTACCAGATGAGGGCGACAAAGAAGAGGGCGCCGACCAGGTTACCGAAATACACGCGGGTCCAGTTTGCAAACATCTGTCCCCAGGTGATACGCCCGGTGGCTTTTGCCACGCTGGTTAATACGGTGGAGGTGAATAAGTCAGCCCCGCAAACCACAACCAGCATCAGACCGAGCGAGAAACATAAACCACCGATAAGTTTAGCGATACCAAAAGGCACTATGCCTGCGGTACCGGTGGTGGCTGTAATATAAAAGACAAAACCTACTGAGATGAATATTCCTGCCATAAATGCAGATAAGTATGTGATGTGAGGGGCTTTCGTTGCTTTATAGACACCCACATCGTCTGCAACATGTGCCATATCGGCAGGAGATAATAAATTAAAAAGTGCGTCAGTTTTCATAATGCTAACTGTCTCTTGATTCCAAATAATTATAGCACGCAATGATAGTAACAAAGGGTGAAAAAATTAAACTTGATGTGGATCATAAAGGCGTTCAAGAGAATCGTCAAATACCCTGAAAAAAGTTGAAAAATCAATGTAAGTTTATGTATATAAAGGAAAAACAATTTTTTAAAAATTGTAATATATTTTTATTTTTTGTTTTTTATTTAATTAAAGTAAAAAATCAGGTTAACTTGTCGTTTTTGTGTTACTTAAAACGAACAAATTAACCTAATATTTACGTTTATTGCTATTTACGACGATTAAATCGCATTTTTATCGTTTAGCCAAAAATGCGCTTTTGCTTTTTGCAGCTTTTCATAAGCAGCCAGCAGTGCCTGATGCGCAGGAAATGCCGTTAAATTATTATCTGATGCACATAACCCGAAGAAACAGTTTTTGCCGTTCAGGGCATCCAGCGCCGCATTCAGGGTTTCCTGACCATACATACGGGCAAACGCCGGCAGGTATTGTTCTGTGTCCCGCTCCGGCTCCTGCGTTAACAGCAGCAGGGTATGCAGACAGCGGTAATAGTTTGCCCGTGCGGCACTGAGAACACTGGCGTTGAAGTCCTGTGTCCACTCCACCCAGGCCAGCGCCTGATCGGTATCACCACCGGCCAGTGCCAGCATGGATTTCAGCTCACCGATGCGCAGGGTGGACCAGCCGTTATCTTTACCGGCGGCAATGCCCAGCAATTCACGGACACGGGTGAAATCGTCATGGCCTTCTTCATCCAGCTGTGCCAGCAGAGAGAGATAATCTTCCTGACGGTAACGGCTTTCCGGCAGCGCGAGAATGGTTTCACGCAGATGAATACCCATGGCGTTATTGGCCATATGCAAATCTTCTACCGGATAGATATCTGACATGCCCGGCACCAGGATACGGCAGGCATACACACCGAGATGCTCATAATCGGCAATATACACTTCGTGGCCGGATGCCGCGAACTGTGCCATCAGTATGGTGAATTCTTCTTCGGTGGTGCCGCGGAACTGCCAGTCAGCGAAATCATAATCCGCATCCTGTTTAAACAGATCCCAGCTGATCAGGCCGCTTGAATCAATAAAGTGAGTTTCCAGGTTGGTCTGATCCGCCACTTCCTCGTCATCAAAGGTCGGTGCAGTGAAAACATCGAGGTCTTTCAGGCTGCGTCCCTGTAACAGCTCAGTGACAGTCCGCTCCAGTGCAACACCGAAATCAGGATGAGCGCCGAAAGAGGCAAAACAGGTACCGTTGGCCGGGTTAAACAGCACCACACAGATAACCGGATACTGACCGCCGAGAGAGGCATCAAAACAGAAGATCGGGAAACCTTCGCTTTCCAGGGTGCGGATTGACTCAGTGACCTGCGGATAACGCGCCAGCACCTCTTCCGGGATCGCCGGTAAGCTGATGCGCTCAGCAATAATGCGGTTTTTCACATAACGTTCAAAGACTTCCGATAATCCCTGCACGCGGGCTTCATTGCGGGTGTTCCCGGCGGACATGCCGTTGGACACATACAGGTTGGCGACGATATTCATCGGAATATATACCGTTTTGCCGTCAGACTGGCGGGTAAACGGCAGGGCGCAGATACCGCGCTCCTCATTGGAGGATTGCAGGTCAATCAGCTGGCTGCCCTGCAAATCATTTTCCGGATCATAATAATCGCGCAGATACTGATCGAGAATACCGTCCGGCAGTGAGTCATCCTCTGTCAGCGGGAACCATTTCTCATCCGGATAGTGAACAAACTCCCCGTTGGCAATGGTTTCGCCCAGCCAGAAATCAGCAAAAAAGTAGTTGGTGGACAGACGCTCAAAATACTCGCCCAGGGCGGAGGCCAGCGCGGCTTTTTTAGTGGCCCCTTTGCCGTTGGTAAAGCAGAGCGGGCAGTCAGTATCACGGATATGCACGGACCAGACGTTCGGCACCGGGTTGAGCCACGAGGCTTCTTCTATATTGAAACCCAGTTGCTGCAGTTTCTGCTGAAAACGGCTGATGGAATCTTCGAGAGCGGCATCTTTGCCGGGAATAAAAGTATGTGTTTGCGTCATGGGATCCACAATTGCTGTAACGGCCCGCTGCACGCGGACTCAGGAATACCGGGGAAGAAAGGCGCACATAATACGGATTTTTCGTGTCAGCGGCTACCTTTGTGAATGTAAAGTTACCACCGGGTTATTCCGCTGTATTTCCGCCGTCTGTCATGAATCCCCGGAAATACATTATATAATATCCCAATCTGATAGTCAGAGGCAGTCAGATATTCTGCCGGGCGACAAAAAGGGTTTACCGCCCATCATGCAATAAGCGTTGCAGCGAAGGGTGGGGAGTGATAAAACCGACAGACAGGGCGTATTCATATGATGGATATACAGAGCATTAATTTACAGATAGGGTGAGGTCAATGAGTCAGGTATATAACTTTAGTGCCGGTCCGGCTATGCTGCCGGTAGAAGTGCTGCGCCGTGCTGAGCAGGAACTGTGCAACTGGCGCGGGCTCGGCACCTCAGTCATGGAAATCAGTCACCGCAGTAAAGAGTTTATGTCGGTGGCAAAGGAAGCGGAAAATAATCTGCGTCAGATCCTCGCGGTGCCGGATAACTATAAAGTGCTGTTCTGTCACGGCGGCGCACGCGGACATTTTGCCGCACTGCCGATGAACCTGCTGGGCGAGAAAACCAAAGCGGATTATGTGGTGGGCGGATACTGGGCGGAATGTGCGGCAGAAGAAGCAAAAAAATATTGCACACCGAACATTATTAATGTCAGAACCGAATCGGAAGACGGTATCGGCGTGAAGCCGATGAGCGAATGGCAGCTCAGTGATGATGCAGCCTATGTTCACTACTGCCCGAATGAAACCATTGATGGTATTGCCATTCATGAAGAGCCGGATTTCGGCGATAAAATCGTGATTGCAGATTACTCGTCTGCCATCCTGTCCAAACCACTGGATGTCAGCCGTTTCGGGGTGATTTATGCGGGCGCGCAGAAAAATATCGGCCCGGCCGGGCTGACCCTGGTGATTATCCGTGAGGATCTGCTGGGCAAAGCGCGCAGAGAAACCCCGTCCATCCTCGACTATACCGTACTGAGTGAATGTGACTCTATGTTCAACACCCCGCCGACCTTTGCCTGGTATCTCTCCGGTATGGTCTTTAAGTGGCTGATTGAACAAGGTGGTTTACAGGAAATCGCCCGGATCAACTATGATAAAGCACAACTGCTTTACTCTGCGGTGGATCACAGTGATTTCTATATTAACCGTGTGGCGGCGGCCAACCGTTCCCTGATGAACGTGCCGTTCCAGATGTCTGACCCGTCACTGGACAGCAAATTCCTCGCCGAAGCACAGGCACAGGGACTGGTTTCCCTGAAAGGGCACAAAGTTGCCGGCGGGATGCGCGCCTCCATTTATAATGCGATGCCGTATGAAGGCGTGCGCGCACTGGCCGAATTTATGGCGGAGTTTGAAAGCCGCCACAGCTGATTTTTTGCAGACATTTTTCCGGGACCGGGTAAGCATCCGGCCCCGTTTTTCGTTTTTATGTTTACACACCGGAGAATAACTTCGTATGGATTCCCTGACGTTACAACCGATCGCCCGCATTAACGGGACGATTAACCTGCCCGGCTCCAAGAGTGTCTCCAACCGGGCACTGCTGCTGGCGGCACAGGCTGCGGGCACAACACGCCTTATCAACCTGCTCGACAGCGATGATATCCGCCATATGCTCAGCGCACTGCGGGAACTGGGGATCCGTTATCAGCTTTCTGACGACAAAACCGAATGTATTGTGGAAGGTCAGGGCAAACCGATCAGCGGATTTAAAGGTATTGAGCTGTTCCTCGGTAATGCCGGAACGGCGATGCGCCCGCTGACTGCGGCACTGTGTCTCGGGGATAATGACATTACCCTGACCGGCGAACCGCGTATGAAAGAGCGCCCGATTGGTCATCTGACCGATGCACTGCGCCAGGGCGGCGCACAGATTGATTTCCCGGAAAATGACGGTTATCCGCCGTTGCGGATCCGCGGTGGCTTTACCGGCGGGCGTATCAGTGTGGATGGTTCCGTATCCAGCCAGTTTCTGACCGCGCTGCTGATGGCAGCACCACCGGCGGAGAATGACACAGAAATCACTATCAGCGGTGAACTGGTGTCCAAACCGTATATTGATATCACGCTGGCGATGATGTCCTCTTTTGGCATTACGGTGGTGAATGAAGATTACCGGCGTTTCCTGATCAAAGGAAAACAGCAGTATCAGTCCCCGGGAGAATACCTGGTGGAAGGGGATGCTTCATCTGCCTCCTATTTCCTCGCGGCGGCAGCCATTAAAGGCGGCACCGTGCGGGTTACCGGCATCGGGCGTAACAGTCTGCAGGGCGACACACAATTTGCCGCTGTGCTGGAAAAAATGGGTGCGAAAGTGACGTTTGCGGACACGTATATTGAATGCACCCGCGATACCCTGCACGGCATCGATATGGACATGAACGCCATCCCGGATGCGGCGATGACGATTGCCACCACCGCGCTGTTCGCCGAAGGGACAACCACTATCCGCAATATCTATAACTGGCGGGTGAAAGAGACAGACCGTCTCAGCGCAATGGCAGCTGAACTGCGTAAAGTCGGCGCACTGGTGGAAGAGGGGCATGATTACATTCAGGTCACCCCGCCGGCAAAACTGCAGCATGCGGAAATTGAAACCTATAACGATCACCGTATCGCCATGTGTTTCTCGCTGGTGGCACTGTCAGATACCCCGGTCACGATCCTCGATCCGGGCTGTACGGCAAAAACCTTCCCCGGCTACTTCAGTGAGCTGGCGGCACTGTCAGAATAAAAAAACGCCGTTCTGCGTGCAGGGCGTTTCCTCTGCTGTCACAGATGCGTATAATACGGGCATCTTTTTTCAGGCGGCCGTTGTGACGGCCGCCGGACTGCGACAGGAGAGCGCGCATGGCAGTATATGTTCCGGTCATTACCATTGACGGCCCGAGCGGCGCGGGCAAAGGTACCCTTTGTCACGCACTGGCAAACGAAATGGGATGGCATTTACTGGACTCCGGCGCAATTTACCGCGTTCTGGCACTGGCGGCACTGCATCATCATGTGGATATCACTTCGGAAGATGCACTGGTTCCGCTGGCGGCTAATCTGGATGTGAAATTCCTGGCAAAAGACACCGGTCCTGAGACAATTCTGGAAGGTGAGGATGTCAGCCGGGCTATCCGTCAGGAAGAAGTGGGTATGACAGCCTCGCAAATCGCGGCGTTCCCGCGTGTCCGTGAAGCTCTGCTGCGCCGTCAGCGCGCATTCCGTGTGGCGCCGGGCCTGATTGCCGACGGCCGCGACATGGGCACGGTAGTATTCCCGGATGCCCCGGTGAAAATTTTCCTCGACGCGAGTGCGCAGGAGCGCGCCCACCGCCGGATGAAGCAGTTGCAGGACAAAGGCTTTAGTGTTAATTTTGACCGCCTTCTTGCTGAGATAGAAGAGCGTGATTTCCGCGACCGCAACCGTGCGGTTGCCCCGCTGGTGGCTGCCGGCGATGCGCTGATTCTGGACTCAACAACCATGTCAATTGACGACGTTATTGCCGAAGCCCTTCGTTATACGAAGGAAAAACTGGCAGAAACGGCGGAATGATAAACAAAATTTGCGGAAAATCTGACTGAAAACGTGTTTTTTAGTAGGTTTCTGTATTCGTTTTTGTTTATAATGTTAAGTTGAAGTTTTTTACCGGCAGAGAACAAGGCAAAGAAGCAGTTTTCTGCCACCCCTTTGTGACAAGGAATGTTGCAAGGTATGTGAAACAACCCCATTCGGCCGGATGCTAAATGGACGTTAATACTTAAACACTTGAAGATCAAACATGACTGAATCTTTTGCTCAACTCTTTGAAGAATCCCTGCAGGCTATCGAAACCCGTCCGGGCGCTATCGTCCGTGGTACTGTTGTCGCTATCGATAAAGACGTAGTTCTGGTTGACGCAGGTCTGAAATCAGAATCTGCTATCCCGGTAGAACAGTTCAAAAATGCTCAGGGCGAGCTGGAAATCCAGGTTGGCGACGAAGTTGATGTTGCTCTGGACGCAGTAGAAGACGGTTTCGGTGAAACTGTTCTGTCCCGCGAGAAAGCAAAACGCCACGAAGCATGGCTGATGCTGGAAAAAGCATACGAAGAAGCTGAAACTGTTACCGGTGTTATCAACGGTAAAGTTAAAGGCGGTTTCACTGTCGAACTGAACGGCATCCGTGCGTTCCTGCCGGGTTCACTGGTTGACGTGCGTCCTGTTCGTGACACCACGCATCTGGAAGGCAAAGAGCTTGAGTTCAAAGTAATCAAGCTGGATCAGAAACGCAACAACGTGGTTGTTTCCCGTCGTGCAGTTATCGAGTCAGAAAACAGCGCAGAGCGCGATCAGCTGCTGGAAAACCTGCAGGAAGGCATGGAAGTTAAAGGTATCGTTAAGAACCTCACTGACTACGGTGCATTCGTTGATCTGGGCGGCGTTGATGGTCTGCTGCATATCACTGATATGGCGTGGAAACGTGTTAAACACCCAAGCGAAATCGTGAATGTCGGCGACGAAATCACTGTTAAAGTGCTGAAATTCGACCGCGAACGTACCCGCGTATCTCTGGGCCTGAAACAGCTGGGCGAAGATCCTTGGGTCGCAATCGCTAAGCGTTACCCTGAGAACACCCGTCTGACCGGTCGCGTGACCAACCTGACTGACTACGGCTGCTTCGTTGAAATCGAAGAAGGCGTTGAAGGCCTGGTACACGTTTCTGAAATGGACTGGACCAACAAAAACATCCACCCATCTAAAGTTGTTAACGTGGGCGACGTTGTTGAAGTTATGGTTCTGGACATCGACGAAGAACGTCGTCGTATCTCCCTGGGCCTGAAGCAGTGCAAATCTAACCCATGGCAGCAGTTCGCGGAAACTCACAACAAAGGTGACCGCGTTGAAGGTAAAATCAAGTCAATCACTGACTTCGGTATCTTCATTGGTTTAGATGGCGGCATCGATGGTCTGGTTCACCTGTCTGACATCTCCTGGAACGTTGCAGGCGAAGAAGCAGTACGTGAATACAAAAAAGGCGACGAAATCGCAGCTGTTGTTCTGCAGGTTGATGCAGAGCGCGAGCGTATCTCTCTGGGCGTTAAGCAGTTAGCTGAAGATCCGTTCAACAACTACACCGCTGTTACCAAGAAAGGTGCTATCGTCACCGGTAAAGTAACTGCAGTAGACGCTAAAGGCGCAACTGTTGAGCTGATGGATGGCGTTGAAGGTTACCTGCGTGCATCAGAAGCTTCACGCGATCGCGTTGAAGATGCTACTCTGGTTCTGAGCGTTGGTGATGAAGTTGAAGCTAAATACACTGGTGTTGATCGTAAAAACCGTGTAATCAACCTGTCTGTACGTGCAAAAGACGAAGCGGATGAAAAAGACGCTATCGCTACTGTGAACAAGCAGGAAGAAGCTGGCTTCTCTAACAACGCAATGGCAGAAGCTTTCAAAGCAGCTAAAGGCGAGTAATTAAGCAGCAGCAGGCCGCGCAAGCGGTCTGCTTTTATGATAATCAGGGTAGTCCAGGAGGTTATATGACCAAATCTGAACTGATTGAGAAGCTGGCAGGCCAACAATCTCATCTTCCGGCTAAAGTTGTTGAAGAAGCAGTAAAAGAGATCCTTGAGCATATGGCAAATACGCTTGCTGACGGCGAACGTATTGAAATCCGTGGATTCGGCAGTTTTTCTCTGCACTACCGTGCACCGCGGGTAGGTCGTAACCCGAAAACCGGCGAACAGGTGGAACTGGAAGGTAAACACGTTCCTCACTTCAAACCGGGCAAAGAGTTACGCGACCGCGCAAATATCTATGCTTGATTATTGACAGAGATAATAAAAATGACGCCACCGGCGTCATTTTTTTTGCAGCAAACATTAAATTATCATTATTATAAAAATGTTAATATTGTATTAATAAATTATGGTTGTGTAAGGTTCTGGTGTTGGCAAGTTGAATTCGTTTATTAATAATAGGTTACCGGTGACATCATATTCAGTTCGCCATAAAATACTATTGGAAATTAGACAGTGTTTATAATTAAGCAAATAATTGTGAGTTGACTCTCATAAAATAATTGATTACTTGTATGCCTGAAATATAAATTCGTGACGACACGCATTTTTCTATTATCGTAATAACACGTGATACCCGTCATAACATAATACCGGCCTGTTTACCTTCCAGGTGAGTAATATGTCTGTTATGGCTGTGATGAAATATCTGTTTCCCCGTCCGTTGCCGCTCTGGCACGCTGCGGCTGCTGTTGTGACCGGGCATATGCCGCTGTTGCTGATTCCGCGGTTGTTGTTACCGGCAGAAAGCCTGCTGTTATTCACTGGTATTTGTTTGCTTTTTCTTATCCGCACCAGGCTGAGTTTTTTTATCCGCATTGTTGCCGGTACTTTTCTGGCAGTAAATATTCATATCGGTAATACATTATCACTCTTTTCCGCTGAACTACCCGATAATATCGATATTATGATCCATGATGTCATGATTAACTCATCTGACTATTATTCCGTCAGAGGGCGGATTATTAATATAAATAATAAAATGTATGATGATACTGTTTTTATTAATATAAAAATAAAAGGTTCATTTAAACCGGCATGTTCCGGTGAAGTCTGGCGTATATTTCGTCCTGTACTGAGGCCGGTACACGGTCAGTTAAATGAAGGACAGTCAAACCGGCAGCAATATTTACTGTCAGAGCGGGTTTTGTTTTCTCTGACGCCGGGACGCAGTGAAAAACTATCTTCAGACTGCAATCAGCGTCAGAAAATGATTGCGACATACCTTCCCGCAATGGATAACCTGCCGCATAACGGACTGATGGCGGCGCTGTTATTTGGCGAGCGGCGCGGCATCACTGCAGAGCAGCGCAGACTGGTGCAGGAAACCGGAGTGGCGCATGTGGTGGCTATTTCCGGGCTGCATATCGGGCTGGCGGCGTTATGGGGCTGGTGGGCCGGGCGGTTATTGTTGCTGCTGTTACCGCTGCGTATGGTGGCACCTGTTATTCCGTCTGTGTTGTCAGTTTGTGCCGCTGTTGCCTATGTCTGGCTGGCCGGGTTTGCGGTTCCGGCCTGCCGGGCATTGTCTGCGCTGCTGTTGTGGCATCTGCTGCGCTGGCGGCATTACCATCTGCCGGCGTATCAGTTTGTTGTGATCAGTGCCGCTCTGTTGCTGCTGGCGGATCCGCTGACAATTTTATCCGCCGGATTCTGGCTGTCTTATACTGCGGTTACCGCATTGCTGTTCTGGCATCACACCGGCGTTTTCTCCCGCAGTAATGTATTCATCCCGCTGACACCTTTTGCCCGCCTGTGGCGCAATATCAGGCTGTTCCTCTCTTATCAGTGCGGATTATTTTTGTTACTGCTGCCGGTTCAGGGCTATTTCTTTGGCGGCGTGAATATTCTGTCGTTTCTGAGTAATCTGTGGGTGGTACCGGTGATCTCCTTTCTGACGGTGCCGCTGCTGTTTGCCGGATTACTGATCGGGCCTGCATTGCCGCTGGCGGATTTCTCTCTGGCGCTGGCATTATGGCCGTTGCCGTTTCTGGCACAGGGCTGGATGGTTACCGGGCATATCGCTCTGATATGGATACCACTGATGTGGGCGGTTGTTTATATCATCCGGCTGGATATGTGGCGGCAGCACCCGCTGCTGCTGCCGGGAATGGTGTTCAGTTGCTGTCTGTATCTGCGGAAAACTCCGCTGCCTGAATGGTCGGTTACCGTACTGGATATCGGGCACGGGCTGGCGGCGATGGTGATAAAAGACGGCAGGGCGGTCGTATATGATACCGGCAACCGCTTCGGGTCACGGGATGACGGGCTTCGCACAGTGCTGCCTTATCTGCGTTATCACCGCCTGACTCCGGACTGGATTATGATCAGCCATGACCACCGTGACCACACCGGGGGACTGGGCTCTCTGCGCAGTGCTTATCCTGCCGCTGTGGTCAAAGGCAACATTCCGCAGGCCGATACACCTTGTCGCCGCGGGGAGCGGTGGTTATGGCAGTCATTGTATTTTGAGGTGTTATGGCCGGATGAAAAATATCAGATGAGCAAAAATGACGGCTCCTGTGTTATCCGCATCAGTGACGGGAAACATCAGGTTTTGCTGACCGGGGATATCGAAAAACAGGCAGAAAAACAGCTGATTAAGTATAAAGATGAGCTCTCTGCTACTGTACTGCAAGTTCCGCACCATGGCAGCAAAACCTCATCATCAGAATTTTTTATTCGTGCGGTAAATCCCGCTTTCGCACTGGTTTCTGTTGCGCGCTATAGCCCGTGGCGTCTGCCTTCTGATAAAGTACGCCGTCGCTATCATGATCTCGGCGTGCAGTGGCATGATACTGCGCACAGCGGCCAGATTTCTGTGTCCTTTTTTGCTGATGAGGTATCCGTCGCGACTTACCGTACCCATCTCTCCGCCCGCTGGTTCAGCGCATGGTTTGGAGATCAGCCGGTAAACGGGTAATATAGGCAGCTAATTTTTAGTATTGGTAAACGCAATAATGAAAGATATTGATATTTCAACCCGGCAAACATTCCGCCGGTTATGGCCGACAATCGCACCGTTTAAAACAGGTATCATCGTGGCGGCTATTGCGTTAGTCATCAATGCGGGCGGCGATGCATTTATGCTGTCGCTGCTGAAACCGCTGCTTGATGAAGGTTTCGGCACTGCCGACAATGATTTTCTCCGTATCATGCCGCTGATTATCCTGGGGCTGATGCTGTTACGCGGTATCTCCAGTTTTGTTTCAGGCTACTGCCTCTCCTGGGTGTCCGGCAAAGTGGTTATGACCATGCGCCGTAACCTGTTCCGGCATATGATGGGCATGCCGGTTTCCTTCTTTGATCAGCAATCCACCGGGACACTGCTTTCCCGTATCACCTATGATTCCGAACAGGTGGCTTCGTCTTCTTCCGGTGCACTGGTAACGGTCGTCCGTGAAGGCGCCTATATTATTGCGCTGTTCGGGCTGATGTTTTACAACAGCTGGCAGCTGTCGCTGATTCTGATCGTTATTGCGCCGATTGTGGCTTTTGTTATCCGTAAAGTCTCTGTCCGCTTCCGTGAAATCAGTAAAAACATGCAGAGCGGCATGGGACAGGTCAGCGCCAGTGCTGAACAGATGCTGAAAGGGCATAAAGAAGTGCTGATTTTCGGTGGTCAGAAAGTGGAAAATGATCGTTTCGATAAAGTCAGCAACCATATGCGCCGCCAGGGTATGAAACTGGTTACCGCATCATCTATTGCCGACCCGATTATTCAGATCATTGCCTCCTTTGCGCTGGCATTTGTGCTGTTTGCCGCCAGTTTCCCTGAAATTAAAGAAGCGCTGAGTGCCGGTTCCATTACGGTTGTCTTCTCCTCCATGATTGCCCTGATGCGCCCGCTGAAATCCCTGACCAACGTGAACGCCCAGTTCCAGCGCGGGATGGCGGCTTGTCAGACACTGTTTGTTCTGCTTGATATGGAGCAGGAAAAAGACACCGGCACCAAAGTGCTGAAAGATGCCAAAGGTGATGTGGCGTTTGAGAATGTGACTTTCCGTTATCAGGGGAAAGAGAACCCGGCGCTGAAAAATGTGTCGTTCACTATTCCGTCAGGCAAAACGGTGGCACTGGTCGGGCGCTCCGGCTCCGGGAAATCCACCATTGCCAATCTGATCACCCGTTTCTATGAAATTGAAAGCGGACACATTACGATCGACGGCAATGATATCCGCGATTACACGCTGGCATCACTGCGCAGTCAGGTGGCGCTGGTGTCGCAGAATGTTCACCTCTTCAATGATACGGTCGCGAATAATATCGCTTATGCCACAGAAGGGAAGTACACCCGCGAACAGATTGAAAAAGCCGCTGAAATGGCCTACGCCATGGACTTTATCAATAAGATGGAGAAGGGGCTGGATACAGAAATCGGTGAGAACGGTGTTCTGCTTTCAGGTGGTCAGCGCCAGCGTATTGCGATTGCCCGTGCACTGCTGCGTGACGCACCGATCCTGATCCTCGACGAAGCAACCTCGGCACTGGATACTGAATCTGAACGTGCGATTCAGGCCGCGCTCGATGAGTTACAGAAAAACCGTACCTGTTTGGTGATCGCTCACCGCTTATCCACCATTGAGAAGGCGGATGAAATCCTCGTGGTGCAGGACGGCGAAGTGCAGGAGCGCGGTACGCATGATGAACTGGTGAAACAGCCGGGTATCTATGCGCAGCTCTATAACATGCAGTTTGGTCACTAAGCGGCACTGCTGATGATCGATAAAATTTGGTCCGGCCGCTCAAAGCTTTACTGGCTGCTTCTGCCGCTCTCGTTTTTGTACGGGGCGGTGAGCGGTCTGCGGCGTCTGCTGTTCCGCTGCGGACTGAAAAAATCCCGCCGTATGCCGGTGCCGGTGGTGGTGGTCGGTAATCTGACCGCCGGCGGTAACGGTAAAACACCGGTGGTTATCTGGCTGACAGAGCAACTGCTGGCCCGTGGCTACCGTCCCGGAGTGGTTTCCCGCGGTTACGGCGGTAAATCAGATCATTACCCGCTGCTTATCACGAAAGACACAACGACAGCACAGGCCGGTGATGAGCCGGTGCTGATTGCCCGCCGTACCGGTGTGCCGGTTGCGGTTGCGCCTGACAGGGCGGCTGCGGTAGGGGCTATTTTGCAGCATGCACCGGTGGATGTGATCATCACCGACGATGGTTTGCAGCATTACGCACTGCAGCGCGATATGGAAATCGTGGTGATTGACGGCGAGCGCCGTTTCGGCAATGGCTGGTGGCTGCCCGCCGGGCCGATGCGGGAACGGGCAGGGCGTTTGAAACAGGTGGATGCGATGATCGTCAACGGCGGTACCGCGCAACCCGGGGAAACCGCTATGCAGCTGGTGCCGGGAGAGGCTGTTAACCTGGCTGACGGCACCCGTAAACCGGCGGCTGAAATCGGTGAGTGTGTGGCGATGGCCGGTATCGGGCACCCGCCGCGTTTTTTTGCCACGCTGAACTCCCTCGGCGTGACACCGGCACAGTGTATTGCGTTTCCGGATCACCAGTCTTACAGCCCTGAACAGCTTTCCGCACTGATAAAACCCGGCCAGTCACTCCTGATGACAGAGAAGGATGCAGTGAAATGTTTTGCCTTTTCTGCAACTGACTGGTGGTATTTACCGGTCAGTGCCGCCATTCCCGCAAAATCCGCCGATTTAATTCTGGATAAAGTCATATCTCACATAAAAAATGCATAAAGGGACTTGCGCTTTTTATCTGAATATGGCTTAATCAAAAAGTTGTATTTCTGTGATGTATTTCATATCTCACTGTGCAACCAATCCGCGTGTCAACACATATTCTGATCCCGCTGTCATAATTTTTTCACACCACCTTGTTAATCTTGTGGTGCGGATGACCGGATCCCGCGGATAAACGGTATGTTTTGCAGCAGGTGTCTGACCGGCTGCAAATCAGAATAAAAAATAATAACTATAATGTTTTGCTCATTACCGGGTGGCTGTTCGCAAAGAGAGCACCCGTGTTGCCCGGCCGGAGCAGACATAACCAGCGATGGGGTGTATACCATTCCTGGTGATATAAAAGGAGTTAATACTATGTCTAAACAATTACAACTTGGCCGCGTTAAATGGTATGACGCGAAAGAAGGTTACGGTTTCATCTCCCCGGTTAACGGCGGCGACGATATCTGGGTAACCCGTAACGGGATCGCCAATTCCCGTAACAAATTACTGTGCGAAGGTCAGGAAGTGGAATTCTCTCTGACACGAGGCAGTTATGGTATTGCAGCGAACGATGTGATCGCGCTGTAATATGGGTAAAACGCGATTATCTCAGTGATATCGCAACAACAGAGTTAACGGTGAGACCGGGCTTATGTTATTCTAAGCCAACGTTTTTATCTCATTGGGGGACGTATGGATCACCGTTTACTCGAAATCGTGGCCTGCCCTGTTTGCCACGGCAAACTCAGCTACGACAAGCAAAATCTCGAACTCATCTGCAAAGGCTGCCGTCTGGCCTATCCCGTCCGCGACGATATCCCTGTCTTATTAGAGAATGAAGCCCGCGAATTGCCGGCCTCAGAAGGATAATCTCCATGTTTACAGTTATCATTCCCGCGCGTTATGCCTCCACGCGTCTGCCCGGTAAACCACTGGCGGACATCTGCGGCAAGCCGATGATTGTCCGTGTGATGGAGCAGGCAAAACGTTCCGGTGCCGCGAGAGTCATTGTCGCCACTGACACACAGGCGGTATTTGATGCCGTGATCGCAGAGGGCGGCGAAGCCTGTATGACGCGCGAAGATCATCAGTCCGGGACCGAGCGCCTGGCGGAAGTGATTGATCACTACCGGTTTGCTGATGATGAGAGTATCGTGAATGTTCAGGGGGATGAGCCGTTAATCCCTGACAGTATTATTGCGCAGGTTGCTGAAAATCTGGCAGCCAGCGAAGCCGGTATGGCCACTCTGGCGGTAAAAATCACCTCAGCGGAAGAAGCCTTTAACCCGAATGCGGTGAAAGTGGTGATGGATAAACAGGGCTATGCGCTCTATTTCTCCCGTGCCACCATTCCGTGGGATCGCGAGCGCTTTATGCACAGCCGTGACAGCGCCGGTGATAATTTCCTGCGTCATATCGGGATTTATGCCTACCGCGCCGGGTTTATCCGCCGCTATATTCAGTGGGAAACCAGCCCGCTGGAGAAAATCGAGATGCTCGAGCAGCTGCGTGTACTCTGGTACGGTGAAAAAATTCATGTCGCGGAGGCATCCGAAGCGCCGGGCACCGGTGTTGATACTCCGGAAGATCTTGAAACCGTGCGCAGATTGTTTGCCGCCCGCTGAGAGATATCAGTCATAAGCAAAAACGCGGGATTTCCCGCGTTTTTGTTGTCTTCTATTCCTGTCCTTCATTATCTGACGTTTTCACGGACTGCCAGAGTCGCCCCAGCCCTTCATACCAGACCCGCTCACTGTGTGATAAATAGTACGCGGAAGGAATGGTTTTTTCCCAGCTGTGCAGCGGGGTGGTGACGGCCAGCTGGTTAGCGGGTGCCGGGATAGGATGCAGGCCACGCGCATCAAAGAAGGCTTTGGCGCGGGTCATATGGTTAGCGGAGGTCACCAGCAGGAACGGTGCATCACCCACTACTTTTTTCACTTCGGCAGCTTCCTCTTCGGTATCTTTCGGCAATACCAGCGGCAGTGTGCGTTCAGCGGGGATCCCCAGTGACTGCGCAACCTGCGCTGCGGCCTCTGCGCTGCTGATACTGTTTGCGCCCGGCCCGCCGGTGAAAATCAGCGTTGCCTGCGGGTAACGCAGCGCGAGACGCACACCTTCGGTGACGCGCGGCAGACTGTTACTGATCAGGTTGGCGGAAGGTGACCATTCCGGGTTATAGGTAAAGCCGCCGCCGAGCACCACGATATAGCGCAGATCCTGTTGCTGAACCTCAGCCGGGGTGATGAGCTCATAGCGTTTTTCATACGGTTTTTCTGTTGTCAGCAGCAGGGCATCCGCCACCGGTTGCAGGCTGAGCAGCACCAGCCCGATCCAGCTCACGGTGATCAGCGTTTTACCGGTTTTCTGCCACCGGGAAAACCACAGCAGCAGTAATCCGGCCAGGATCAGCAGGAGCATAAACGGCAGCGGCATCAGAAAACCGCCGAGGTATTTTTTCAGGGCAAACAGCATGAGCGCACCTTAAATATGATTGATTTATCACCGGTTAACGGCAGGAGTCTGCACAAATCGGGTGACATTAAACACGTCTGTGACACAATAGTTACCGACTTTGCATATTGCACTGCTCTGCCCGGCAATACAATTGAAGATAGCCGGATTGCGCGGGAAACCGCCGCAGACTGACCCGAAATATCCCCCGGAACTGAACACAGGTTTTCATGGTTGATCGTAATTTTGACGATATCGCGGAGAAATTCACCCGCAATATCTATGGCACAACAAAAGGGCAAATCCGCGAAGCGGTAGTCTGGCAGGATCTGGACGCCTTACTGACACGGCTGAAACCGGGCCCGCTGCGCATTCTGGATGCAGGCGGCGGTGACGGTTTTTTCTCCCGCCGTCTGGCTGCGCTGGGGCATCAGGTGGTATTGTGCGACCTGTCAGAAGAGATGATTGCCCGCGCACAACAGGCCGCGCTGGATGACGGCGTGGCAGAAAATATGTCCTTTATTCATTGTGCGGCACAGGATATCGCACTTCACACTGAAGGGGCGTTTGATCTGGTATTATTTCATGCCGTTTTGGAGTGGATCACAGATCAAAAAGGTGCAATTGAAGCACTGACCGCTATAATAGCGGGCGGTGGTGCATTATCGTTAATGTTTTACAATGCGAACGGACTTGTGATGCGAAATGCGATATTAGGCAATTTTCATCTGGCAACCCCGGAAATTCAGCGCCGCCGCAAGCGTTCGTTATCGCCGCAGAATCCCCTTATGCCGGAACAGGTTTATCAGTGGCTGGATGATTGCCGTCTGACGATTGAGGCAAAAACCGGCGTGCGGGTTTTCCATGATTATCTGCAGAGCCGCCAGTTACAAAACCGTGATTTCCCGGCGCTGCTGGCACTGGAGCAACGCTATTGCCGTCAGGAGCCTTATATCAGCTTAGGCCGCTATATTCACGTTATGGCACGAAAACCGATCAGAAGGATGGACAATGAGTGAGTTTACCCAAACAGTCCCGGAACTCGTGGCATGGGCGCGAAAGAATGATTTTTCCATCGCGCTGCCGCCGGAACGGCTGGCTTTTTTACTGTCTGTTGCGGTGCTCAACAGTGAGCGCATCGACGGTGAGATGAGCGAGGGGGAACTGGTGGATGCCTTCCGCGAAGTCTGCAAAGGCTTTGAACAGACAACGGAATCTGTTGCGGTCCGCGCGAACAATGCCATCAATGATATGGTGCGCCAGAAAATATTTAACCGCTTTACCAGTGATATCTTTGAGGGTAATGCGATTTACCGGCTGACTCCGCTCGGGATCGGCATCAGTGATTATTACATCCGTCAGCGTGAATTTTCCTCACTGCGTTTATCCATGCAGCTCTCGATTGTGGCCGGTGAACTGAGCCGCGCGGCAGATGCTGCCGAAGAGGGCGGTGATGAATTTCACTGGCACCGTAATGTGTTTGCCCCGCTGAAATATTCCGTGGCGGAGATCTTCGACAGCATTGATATGTCGCAGCGCGTTATGGATGAGCAGCAAAACGGCGTCAAAGACGATATCGCCAAACTGCTGAATCAGGACTGGCAGGCCGCGATTGCCAACTGTGAACAGCTGCTGTCAGAAACCTCTCTCACACTGCGGGAACTGCAGGATACGCTCGAAGCCGCCGGTGACAAATTACAGGCGAACCTGCTGCGCATCCAGGATGCCAATATGAGTGCCGCCACCGGCTCTGAACTGGTGGATAAACTGATTTTTGATTTGCAGGCCAAGCTCGACCGCATTATCAGCTGGGGCCAGCAATCTATTGATTTATGGATTGGTTATGACCGCCATGTCCATAAATTTATCCGTACCGCTATCGATATGGATAAAAACCGTATTTTCTCGCAGCGTCTGCGCCATTCTGTACAGCACTATTTTGACTCGCCGTGGGCCCTTAATGTGGCTAATGCGGAGCGTCTGCTGGATATGCGTGACGAAGAGATGGCACTGCGTGATGACGAAGTGACCGGGGAATTACCGCCGGATCTGGAATATGAAGAGTTCAGCGAGGTCAACGAAGAGCTTGCCGCCATGATGGAAACTGCGCTGGCTGTGTATAAAGCACAGGCGAAGCCGCTGGATCTGGGCGCGGTTCTGCGTGATTACCTCGCGAAATATCCGCGCAGCCGCCAGTTCGATGTGGCACGGATTATCGTGGATCAGGCTGTCCGCCTCGGGGTGGCTGATGCTGATTTCTCCGGCATCCCGGCGGAATGGTCAGCAATTAATGAATACGGAGCGAAGGTGCAGGCACATGTCATCGACACATATTGAACAATTTATGTCAGCAAAGCTGGCTCAGGCACTTGCCAATAACCTTTTTCCGGAACTTGACAGCCAGCTGCGCGCAGGCCGCCATATCGGTGTTGATGATCTGGATAATCATGCCTTTCTGATGGATTTCCAGGATGAACTGGAAGGCTTTTACGCCCGTTATAACGTGGAACTGGTCCGTGCACCGGAGGGGTTCTTCTATCTGCGCCCGCGTTCCACCACGCTGATCCCGCGCTCGGTGTTATCCGAACTGGAAATGCTGGTCGGCAAGGTGCTGTGCTATCTGTACCTCAGCCCGGAGCGCCTGGCCAACCAGGGCATTTTCTCTACGGCAGAGCTCTATGAAGAACTGTTGTCACTGGCGGATGAAGCCAAGTTACTGAAAGTGGTGAATAACCGCTCCACCGGCTCTGACCTGGACAAACAGAAATTACTGGAAAAAACCCGTGGTGCGCTGAACCGCCTGCGCCGCCTGGGCATGATCACGTTTGTCTCTGCGGATAACAGCCAGTTTGTGATTGCCGAATCCGTTTTCCGCTTCGGGGCAGATGTCCGCAGCGGGGATGACCCGCGTGAGGCGCAGCTGCGTCTTATCCGTGACGGTGAGGCCCAATCTTTGGCGGAAGATGAAAAACACCCGCGCCCTGAGGATCAGGACGATGATAATGAAGAATCTGATAATGACAACGCGACGGATGAAGCGGAGGATGAAGAATGATTGAACGTGGTAAATTCCGCTCGCTCACGTTAGTCAACTGGAACGGCTTTTTTGCGCGCACCTTTGATCTGGATGAGCTGGTCACCACCTTGTCCGGCGGTAACGGTGCCGGTAAATCCACCACCATGGCGGCCTTTATTACCGCCATGATCCCGGATTTAACCCTGCTGCACTTCCGTAACACCACGGAAGCCGGGGCAACATCCGGTTCCCGTGATAAAGGTCTGCACGGTAAACTGCGTCCGGGCGTGTGCTACGCCATGCTGGATGTGGTGAACTCCCGCCATCAGCGTGTGCTGGTGGGTGTGCGTCTTCAGCAGATTGCGGGACGTGATAAAAAAGTCGATATCAAATCCTTTATGATTCAGGGATTACCGACACAGTACTCCCCGACACAAATTGTCAGCGAACAGCTGAGTGAACGCCAGGTGCGGGTTCTGCCGCTGAATGACCTGAAAGTCCGCCTGGATGATATCGAAGGTGTACATTTCAAACAGTTTAACTCGATTACCGATTACCACTCGGTTCTGTTCGAGCTGGGCGTTATCCCGAAACGTCTGCGTTCTGCGGGCGACCGCAGCAAATTCTACCGTCTGATCGAAGCCTCGCTCTACGGCGGTATCTCCAGCGCTATCACCCGTTCCCTGCGTGACTATTTACTGCCTGAAAACAGCGGGGTGCGCAAAGCCTTCCAGGACATGGAAGGGGCACTGCGTGAAAACCGTATCACACTGGAAGCTATCCGCGTTACCCAGTCTGACCGTGACCTGTTCAAACACCTGATCACTGAAGCGACCGCGTATGTTTCTGCAGATTATATGCGTCACGCCAATGAGCGCCGTGTGCATATCGACCAGGCACTTTCTGTGCGCCGGGAATTGCTCGGCAGCCGCAAACAGCTGATCAGCGAACAGTTCCGTCAGGTGGAAATGTCCCGCGAGCTGGCGGAGCAGACGGCCTCATCCGCCGATCTGGAAACCGATTACCAGGCGGCCAGTGATCACCTGACGCTGGTACAGACGGCCATGCGTCAGCAGGAAAAAATTGACCGCTATCAGGCAGATGTCGAAGAGCTGACATTCCGCCTGGAAGAACAGACTGAAGTGGCGGAAGAAGCCGCAGAACAGCTGGCGGAATATGAAGAACGCAACCATGTTGCGGAAGAAGAAGTGGATGAGCTGAAAAGCCAGCTGGCCGATTACCAGCAGGCGCTGGATGTTCAGCAGACCCGCGCCATTCAGTATCAGCAGGCATTACAGGCGCTGGAACGCGCCAAAGCGGTGTGTCAGCTGCCGCAGCTGGATATTGATTCACTGGATGAATGGCTGGAAACCTTCCGCGCCCGCGAAGAGCAGGCAACCGAATCCCTGTTAGTGCTTGAGCAGAAAATGAGTGTGGCGCAGGCCGCACACAGCCAGTTCTCTCAGGCCTATGAACTGGTGAAATCGGTGGTCGGTGAAGTCAGCCGCAGTGAAGCTTACCAGACCGCCCGTGAATTATTGCGCGAACTGCCGTCACAGCAGATGATGGCCGACCGCGTCCAGCCGCTGCGCCAGCAGTTATCTGAACTGGAACAGCGTCTGCACAGCCAGCACAATGCGCAGAAATCGCTGGATGATTTCTGCAAACGCATCGGGCAGCAGGTTGAGGCGGACGGGCTCGATGAGATGCTGATGACCCTTGAGGCGCAGCAGGAAAGCCTGAGTGTCAGTGTCAGTGAAAGCGGCGAGCGCCGTATGGAAATGCGTCAGCAGACTGAGCAGCTGAAGCAGCAAATCCAGTCCCTGACCGTCAAAGCCCCGGCGTGGCTGGCGGCGCAGGAAGCTCTGACGCAATTGTGTGAGCAGTCTCATGAGACGTTCACCAGCGCCAATGATGTCACTGAATATATGCAGCAGTTGCTGGAGCGTGAGCGCGAAGTGACTGTTGAGCGTGATGAAATCGCGCTGAAAAAAGCACAGCTGGAAAAAGATATTGAACGGCTCAGTCAGCCGAGCGGCGCGGAAGATGGCCGTATGCTTGGCCTGGCAGAGCGTTTCGGTGGTATATTGCTGTCGGAAATCTATGACGACATCACGATTGATGACGCACCGTATTTCTCCGCCTTATACGGCCCGGCGCGCCATGCGATTGTGGTGCCGGATCTCAGCGCCGTGCGTCCGATGCTGGATGCCCTCGATGATTGTCCGGAAGATCTCTATCTGATTGAAGGGGATCCGCAATCCTTTGATGACAGCGTCTTCACCACCGAAGAGCTGGAGCGTGCGGTGCTGGTGCGCAGCACCGATCGCCAGTGGCGTTACTCCCGCTTCCCGTCTGTGCCGCTGTTCGGCCGTGCGGCGCGGGAAAATCAGCTGGCAGTGCTGGAACATGAACGGGATGAGCTGGCAGAACGCCTGGCGACACTCTCTTTTGATGTCCAGAAAATGCAGCGTGCTCATCAGGCATTCAGCCGTTTTGTCGGCAAAAATATCTCAGTGGCCTTTGAGGCTGACCCGGAAGCGGAAATCCGCACACTGAATCAGCGCCGTAATGAGCTGGAGCGCGAGCTGGCACAGTTTGAGGATCAGACTGCCGTTGCCCGTCAGCAGTATGCGCAGATCAAAGAAAATCTGAGCATCCTTAACCGTCTGATCCCGAATACCGCTCTGCTGCTTGATGAAACACTGGCAGATCGCGCGGATGAGATCCGTGATGCGCTGACGGATGCACAGGAATCCGCCCGTCATATTCAGCAGTACGGTGCAGCGCTGCGCAAACTGGAGCCGATGGTAGCTGTTCTCCAGAGTGATCCGGAGCAGCATGAAGCTCTGATCCGCGATTATGAAAACGCGAAACAGGTGCAGCAGCAGGCCCGTCAGCAGGCGTTTGCCCTGGAAGAAGTCGCGCAGCGCCGTCAGCACTTTAATTACGGCGGATCCGCCGGCATGCTGACAGAAAATGCCGATCTTAATGACAAACTGCGTCAGCGTCTGGAACACGCGGAGTCTGATCGTGCCCGTACACGTGAGATGCTGCGCCAGCAGCAGACCAAATGCGCGGAGTTCAATCAGGTTCTGGCCTCACTGCGCAGCTCGTATGAAACCAAATCGGACATGCTGCGCGAACTTGAGCGCGAAATGAGCGAAATTGGTGTTCAGGCGGATGCCAATGCGGAAGAGCGTGCCCGTGTGCGCCGTGATGAACTGTACAACCAGGTCAGCCATAACCGCGCCCGTATCAATCAGCTGGAAAAACAGCTGGGGATCGGCGAGTCGGAAATGGATAATCTGCAAAAACGTCTGCGCAAAGCAGAGCGCGATTACCAGCAGCTCCGCGAGCAGGTCGTGACCGCCAAAGCGGGCTGGTGTGCGGTGATGCGGATGGTGAAAGAAAGTGGCGTTGAGCGCCGCCTCCACCGCCGTGAGCTGGCTTATGAAGATGCGGACACACTGCGTTCCATGTCGGATAAAGCCCTCGGTGCACTGCGTCAGGCCGTGGCGGATAACGAACATCTGCGTGATGCACTGCGCCTGTCCGAAGATCCGAAGCGTCCGGAACGCAAAGTACAGTTCTTTATCGAAGTGTACCGCCACCTGCGCGAACGTATCCGCCAGGATATTATCAAAACTGATGATCCGATTGACGCTATTGAACAGATGGAAATCGAGCTGGCACGGCTGACCGACGAACTGACCGCCCGTGAACAGAAACTGGCGATCAGCTCGAAAAGTGTGGCCAATATCATCCGCAAAACTATTCAGCGCGAACAGAACCGTATCCGCATGCTTAACCAGGGCCTGCAGGCCGTGGCATTCGGTCAGGTCAAAGGGGTGCGCCTGAATGTGAATATCCGCGAAAGCCACGCGATACTGCTGGATGTGCTGTCCGAAGAGCACGAGCAGCATCAGGACCTGTTCGCCAGCCAGCGTCTGACCTTCTCTGAAGCGATGGCGAAACTCTATCAGCGTCTGAACCCGCAGGTGGATATGGGGCAGCGTCTGCCGCAGACCATCGGTGAGGAACTGCTGGATTACCGTAACTATCTCGAGCTGGAAGTGGAAGTCAACCGTGGTTCTGACGGCTGGCTGAAAGCCGAGAGCGGCGCGTTATCCACCGGTGAGGCGATTGGTACCGGGATGTCCATTCTGGTGATGGTGGTGCAGAGCTGGGAAGAAGAATCCCGCCGTCTGCGCAGCAAAGATATTTCGCCGTGCCGTCTGCTGTTCCTGGATGAAGCAGCGCGTCTGGATGCGAAATCTATCGCCACCCTGTTTGAGCTGTGCGATCGCTTACAGATGCAGCTGATTATTGCGGCACCAGAAAATATCAGTCCGGAGAAAGGCACAACGTACAAACTGGTACGTAAAGTCTTCAATAATCAGGAACATGTGCATGTGGTGGGATTGCGCGGCTTCGGCCAGCCGGAACCAACGCCGGCACCGGAAGCATTGCCTGAGCCGGTGACGGAAGAGGAGGATGACGGGGAAGAAGAGCAGGATTAATTTCTCCCTCCGGTCTTTTCTCTGAAGCGGATGAGCACATTGCTGTGCTCATCCGTGATTGCAGACAAAGCAGGATAAAACGTGGTTTTTCCTGCTTTGTGTTATCAGCCGAAAATCAATAAATTGATTTTCCTGGTTTATTTTTACAACCCCTGTCGGTCGTTGCCAACCCTTGCAGGTTTGTCAACGGCCTGAGATGAGCGCAGCAGTGCGCTCATCCGTTTTTTTATATCAGCGCTGTGAATCTAAAATCTCGTTGTTATTTACAACGTCCTGCGCTTTGGTATAGCTCTCAATCAGTAACTGATAGGCCGGGAAAATCTGTGTGTACGCCTGTGCCCATTCTGCCGCATCCGCACGGTTCCAGGTTTTTTGCAGTTCAGAGGCCACCGCTGCAGTATCCATCGGTACCACACCAGCCTGGACAACGCGCGCCAGGGTGATTTCCTGAGCCATCTTGGTATAGGTACCGGAAGCATCAATTACCGCAAACACCTGATAACCGTCAGCCACGGCGCTGATCGCCGGGAATGCCATACAAACGCTGGTAATGGTACCGGCGATGATTAACTGCTTTTTACCGGATGCTTTCACTGCAGCCACAAACTCCGGGTTATCCCAGGCATTAATTTCACCTTTACGGGCAATATACTGAGCATGTGGTGCATTTTGGTGAATTTCCGGGATCAGCGGTCCATTCGGACCCTGCGGCACAGACGCGGTGGTGATCACCGGAATATTGGCGAGCGTTGCCATTTTTGCCAGCACAGCGGCTCTGGCGCGTAATTCAGTCATCGGCATATCGCCGACAGTCTGGAACAATCCGCTCTGATGATCGATTAACAACATCAGTGCATCATCAGGATTAATAACAGGACGCTGACCATTAAAGTTTGCCGGATTACTCATTTTAAGACCCTCACTTATGGTAATTTGATGGTGATTTTTGTTTAAACAGTGTGTTTCTCAGAAACGTTCTGTTGTGCGGATTAAAATTAATCCATAAGCGAAAAGCTGAGTAGTGCGGATATTGATAAACAATGTTCTGAATTCAGAACAATCATGCGGCTGTCAGCCGGTATAAAGCGGCGGGGATTCCTCACCGTGTGATCTGAATAACGTTAATATGAAACCGGAATGGTTAGATTCTCACTCCGCGTGATCGACACAGAAAATTAAGGATATACAATGCGTAAACTGACCCTCACCCTGAGTGCCCTGGCACTCGCTCTGAGCCTCAACAGTGTGGCTGATGCCAAAGTGTACATGCCGGAAAAAGTCAGTGACGGCGTGACCGTTGCTCAGCTGGCAGAACAGCATGCCATTCACTGGATTTCGGTTGAACAGATTGAAGAGAGCCTGAAAGGGCAGCCGCCGATGGCGGTGGGCTTTGATATTGACGACACTGTCTTATTCTCAAGCCCGGGCTTTTACCGCGGCAAACTGGAATACTCCCCGAACGACTACAGTTATCTGAAAAACCCGGAATTCTGGGAAAAAATGAATAATGAGTGGGATAAATTCAGTATGCCGAAAAAATCCGGTATGGAACTGGTTCAGATGCACCTGAAACGTGGTGATACCGTTTATTTCATCACCGGGCGCAGCAAAACCAAAACAGAAACGGTCACCAAATATGTTCAGGAAGGGCTGCGTATCCCGGCAGATAAAATGAACCCGGTTATTTTTGCCGGTGATGAGGAAGGGCAGAATAATAAAGTCAGCTGGATGCGTGATCACAAACTGAAAATTTATTACGGTGATGCGGATGCCGATATTGCCGCAGCACGGGAACTGAATATCCGCGGTATCCGGGTATTACGCGCTTCGAACTCCTCGTATCAGCCGCTGCCGAAAGCCGGTCAGTTCGGCGAGGAAGTGGTTATTAATTCCGAATATTAATCATAACCTGTCAGTCATCTAAGCTCCGCCCCCGGCGGAGTTTTTTATTTGTGTTGTTTATTGTCCGGCGCAGATTTGTTTATCCGGGAAGAAAAGCAGAGAATGAGATGTATTTCATCGCACTCAATACATGCGTTTGCGTAATTAGTGCAGTGTATTCCTCTTAAAAAGATGTATTTGCGCCTTTTTTCTACGATTTTTTCGTTATCCTATTTTCAATTATTCTCTGACAGGTAAAATCAGCAGGGAAGTCATTTAAACGATACATTTACTATACTGACCATAAGTATTAACAATTGGCCGGAACAGACATAATAAAAAATAAGAGAGGGATGTTATGGTGACGGGAGTTAAAAAAGTTGTTCCCATTTCCGCCATGATAGGAACACTGTTACTGACGCCTGTTTCGTGGGCCTCAACAGCACCGGTAACGCATCTGACTGAAGCAGATGCCAAAGTGGAAAATCTGAAAGCATTTTCAGAATCACCGGAAAGTACAGAAGCACAGGCCGCAGAGCCGGTGGCCGGTGTTAATGCACTGCCTCTGAGCGATGTCGCTGACAGTATCCGCCGTGAAGTTCCGGCGGCAACACCGTTACTTTATACCGACACACTGACAAACATTTATGCGGAACATCAGCTGAAACCGCTATGGACCGATGAAAAAGCGCGTCTGTCCCTGGAAAATCAGCTGGCGGAAGCCGCACTTGCCGGATTCCAGCCGCAGTTCACGGCCTGGCTGAATGCCCTGGCACAACCGGATCTGTCCCCGCTGGCGCGGGATATGATTTTAACGGATGCGGCATTGGGTTATCTCTATTACCTCGACAACGTGAGCACCAAAGGCGATAAATGGCTGTACGGCGCCCGTCCGTTCACGTTTGCGGCTGTCAGTGCCCCGTCACTGGCGCGGCTGAATACAGCGGCTCATAACGGCACTCTGGCGGCATTTACCGATACGCTGTTACCGGCGAATAAGATGTATCAGCCGATGCGCAAAGCCATGCTGACAGAACTGGCGGATACCGCGCCGTGGCCGGAAATGGTGATTAACCGGACATTGCGTCCGGGGGAAAGCCATGAATCTGTCGGGGCACTGCGTGAGATCCTGCACCGCTTTAATCTGATCTCTGCCAATGACATGATGAGTGCCGGTGCCGTTTACGATAAAACGCTGGTGGCGGCCGTTAAACAGTTTCAGTTACAACACGGTCTGGAAGCTGATGGTGTTATCGGTAAACAGACCCGTGAGTGGCTGAATAAGACACCACAGATGCGTGCTGCCATTATGGCGGTGAATATTCAGCGTCTGCGCATTACGCCGGACAATGAACCGACCGCTATTCTGGTCAATATTCCGGATTTTTCCCTGTATTTCTATGTGGATAATAATCTGATCCTGGAATCCAGAACCATTGTCGGCCGTGCGGAGCGCAAAACGCCGATTATGTCCAGCGCCCTGAATAATGTGGTGATTAACCCGCCGTGGACGGTTCCGCCGACCATGAGCCGCCAGGATGTTGTACCGCGCGGCAGGGCTGATCCGAGCTACTTCAGCAGCCGTGGTTACACTATCTATAACGGCTGGAGTAACAACGCCTCTGTGGTTGATCCGTACAGCATTGACTGGAGTGTTATCACGCCGTCAAACTTCCCGTACCGGATAACCCAGGCACCGGGCCCGTCCAACTCGCTGGGACGCTATAAATTCAATATGCCGAACTCAGAGGCGATTTATCTGCACGATACCCCGAACCACAGCCTGTTTAATAAAAACATGCGGGCCATCAGTTCCGGCTGTGTGCGGGTGAATAAAGCCAAAGATCTTGCGGCGATACTCCTTGGTGACGCGGGCTGGAACGAAACCCGTGTGGATGGTGCACTGAAAGCGGGCAGTACCCGTTATGTCTCTATCCCGAACCGTATTCCGGTTTATCTCTATTATCAGACTGCCTGGGTAAACGCGGAGAATATCCCGCAATATCGCGCGGATATTTACCGCTACGATGACAGCAGCCTGAAAGGTATTGATAAATTAACTGATATCACGCCTTTCCTGATAAAAAGCTGATCACATGAAGCCGTTTATTTATTACAAATAAGCGGCTTTTTTCTTCTGAAATATAATTAACCGAAAAGCGATGTGCAGATAAAAAATAATTCACTGCGCAATATTATATTTTGTCATTCTGTTAATTAACTAAAAATGATTAATTTTGTCATATCACCGCTCCCGGCAAAGGCTCAGCGGATGCGGCATCGTGCCCGCCACACACCGGATATTCATGAAAATGTCGGTGAGGTTTACTTTCTGAGTAAAAATGTGTTTTTTTATTTGACTCCGGGGGATTGAATCGGTAAAAAAATAGATGGTCAGTTTTGTTTATTGCTGTTTTTTTCATATTGACGTTAATATTGAAATAACCTGACGGAAATTTACAGAAATAGACAAAACCGATCCGCTGCGGGTCTGAACGGTGAACACAATTATCGCTGTCCGGCCATGTAATATTTAATCAGATAAAGAGTGATTACCGTCAATGGATACAATTGATAACGACCGCCGTAAATGGCTGGGTTTTGGTGCGGCGGCGCTGGGGTTGGCTTTATTACCGAATCACGCATTTGCGTCCCTGACCACACCCCGGCCGAAAATTTTACGGTTTGAAAACCTCAATACCGGTGAATTTTTGAAAGCAGAATTTTTTGACGGTAAACGTTATAACCGCTCTGAACTGGCCCGCCTGAACAAGTTGTTCCGCGACCACCGCAGTAATAAAGTCAAAACCATTGACCCGCACCTGTTTGACCAGATGTATCTGTTACAGGTGATGATGAACATCAATAAACCTATTCAGCTGGTGTCAGGTTACCGTTCTCTGGTCACTAATAATGAACTGCGCAGAACCACCTCCGGTGTGGCGAAGAAAAGTTATCACACCCGCGGACAGGCAATGGATTTCCGTATTCCGGGCATCCAGTTAAGTCAGGTTCGTAAAGCAGCCATGAAAATGCGGGCTGGTGGTGTGGGTTACTATCCGTCCAGTAATTTCGTTCATATGGATACAGGACCGGTCAGAACGTGGTAATCTGTTGTTATTACCCGCTTTAACCGGAGTTTTGTGTCATGCAATATCATATTATCCCTGTCACCGGCTTTATGCAGAACTGCACCCTGATTTGGTGCGATGAAACTAAAGCCGCTGCTATTGTCGATCCCGGCGGTGAAGCGCCGCGTCTTATCCGTGAAATTGAACAACGCGGTCTGAAACTGGAAAAAATCCTCCTGACTCACGGTCACTTTGATCATGTCGGCGCAACTGCGGATGTGGCAGAGCACTTTAATGTGCCGATCGTCGGCCCACAGAAGGAAGATGCTTTCTGGATTGAGGGGCTGACACAGCAGAGCCAGATGTTCGGTGTGGAGCCGTGTCGTGCATTTACCCCGGATCAGTGGCTGGAAGAGGGCGACAAGGTCACTGTCGGCAATCTTGAGCTGGATGTGCTGCACTGCCCTGGTCATACGCCGGGTCATGTGGTGTTTGTGGATAAGCAGGACAAACTGATTTCAATGGGTGATGTGCTGTTCAGAGGGGGCGTCGGCCGCAGTGACTTCCCGCGCGGTAATCATCAGGATCTGATCCGCTCCATTAAAGAAAAAGTGCTGCCGCTGGGGGATGAGTACCGTTTTATCCCGGGCCACGGCCCGATGTCCACACTCGGGGAAGAGCGCCGCACAAATCCGTTCCTGCAGGATGAGCAACCGGTCTGGTAAGCAATATCATTGCAGAAATAAAAATGCCTGACACAGTCAGGCATTTTTTATGGTCAAAACGAAATTACAGTACTGCGACAATGGCTTCGCACAGCGGAACCATATTTTCCAGTGTCAGACCGGCAACGTTGATACGACCGGAGCTGACGGCATAGACCGCATATTCATCACGCAGACGTGCAACCTGCTCTTTGGTCAGGCCGCTGAAAGAGAACATACCGTTCTGGCGGATAATAAAGCTGAAGTCCTGCTTCGCGCCTTTTTCCTGTAAGGTGTTCACAAAGAGCTGACGCATGCGCTTGATGCGCTCACGCATGGTGGTCAGTTCCTGGATCCACTCTTCTTTCAGTTCCGGATCAGACAATACTGTTGTTACCACAGCACCACCGTGTGACGGCGGGTTAGAGTAGTTGGTGCGGATAACGATTTTGATCTGGCTGAACGCGCGATCAGCGGTATCCGGATCAGCCGCAACCAGGGTGCAGGCACCGACACGTTCATTGTACATGCCGAAGTTTTTGGAATAAGAGCTGGCCACCAGCATTTCAGGGTGAAATTTTGCGAAAATACGCAGCCCCTGAGCATCTTCATCCAGACCGGCAGCAAAGCCCTGATAAGCAAAGTCAAAAACCGGCAACAGACCTTTTTCTTTTACCAGAACAGATAATTGCGCCCACTGCTCAGCAGTCGGGTCAATACCGGTCGGGTTGTGGCAGCAGCCGTGCAGCAGGATCACATCACCGGCCTGTGCCGCTTCCAGGCTTGCCAGCATGCCATTGAAATCCAGAGAATGGTTTTCGGCGTCATAGTAATTGTAAGTGCAGATTTCCAGACCGGCTCCGGCAAAGATACCGTTATGGTTAGGCCAGGTCGGGTTGCTTATCCAGACACGTTTTGCGCTGGTTTGTTTAGCAATGAAATCAGCCGCGATACGCAGCGCACCAGTGCCGCCCGGAGCCTGTGCGGTACGGGCACGTTTGGCGGTGATGATATCGCTGTTATCACCAAACAGCAGTGCCTGAGTTACTGTTCCGAATTCAGGGATCCCGGTAATCGGCAGGTAGTTTTTCGTGGTTTCATTATCCAGCAGATACTTTTCCGCTTTTTTAACGCAGCTCAGTACCGGTGTTTTACCGGTTTCATCTTTATAAACACCAATACCTAAATTGATTTTGTTTTCACGGGGGTCCTGACGGAAGCTGTCAGCCAGACCTAAGATCGGGTCGGCAGGCGCGGCAGTAATATTCTCAAACATAGTTGTTGATCCCAATAGTATCTGATAGTGCGGATAAGAGGACTGTCACAAGGTTATCAGGTTAACTCCCTGTAAATCATTTGCCAACTGTTTACAGAAAAAAGACGAAGATCTTGTGAAGTGGGTGACGTCCTGTTGAGGTTTGCATGAAAATGCATCACAAAACGCGTTAAACAGATAACAAAAAACCCACGGCAAGCCGTGGGTTTTGTATTCATATTCAGCGTAAAGCTAAATCAGAACTGGTAGGTCAGACCTAAACCAACAACATCACCAGTGTTGATTTTAGCACCGCGGGTGAAGTCATTGTTGTCCAGCAGGTTGATTTTGTAATCAACAACTGCAGACATGTTTTTGTTGAAGTAGTAGTAAGCACCCAGGTCGATGTATTTAACCAGGTCTTCGCTGCCTTTGCTACCGTTATCCAGGTCTTTACCTTTAGACTGCAGGTAAGCGATGGATGGACGCAGACCGAAGTCGAACTGGTACTGTGCTACTAATTCGAAGTTCTGAGTTTTGTTAGCGATGTCATCAGCTTCGCCGTATTTGGTCATGTTACGGGTTTCACCGTACAGAGCGGCCAGGTACAGGTTGTTAGCGTCGTATTTAGCACCAACGTTCCATGCTTCAGCACGTTTACCTTCAGCACCGAACATACCTTTCTGCTGGTTGATAGTACGAGCAGAGTTAGAGTAGCCAGCACCCAGAGTCACGCCCCAGCCCAGGTCGTAAGAAGATGATAAACCGTAACCGTCACCATTCGCTTTAGCGCTGTCACGTGCTGCGATAGAGTTATCGTCGTTAGCACCCTGATACTGCAGAGCGAAGTTCAGACCATCAACGTAACCGAACATGTCGGTGTTACGGTAGGTCAGCAGGTTAGCATTACGACCGGTCATGAATACGTCGGTCTGTGCCATGGTGTCGCCACCGAACAGTGGCAGAACGTCGGTCCATGCTGCAGTGTCATATACCACACCGTAGTTACGGCCGTAGTCGATTGAACCGAATTCAGCGAATTTGAAACCAGCGTAAGCTAAACGTACTTTGTTTTTGTTGTCGCCTTCAACGCCGTTGGTTTTGATTTCGTTTTCGAAACGACCGAAACCGGTCAGTTGGTCAGTGATCTGAGTTTCACCTTTGATGCCGAAACGAACGCGTGAATCGTCGCCATCTTCTTTAGAGCCATTGTCATCAGACTTAGCGAACATGTGACGAACGTCAACTTTACCGTACAGGTCTACTTTGTTGCCGTCTTTGTTGTAGATTTCAGCTGCGTTTGCTGCACCAGCAACTAACAGAGCCGGGATAACCACTGCAAGAATATTGCGTTTCATTATTATTACCCTCATTGGTGTTATTCGGACACCTGCCACTGCCAGAAATAGTTCTGAAAAAAATTTGGAACTATTTATGAGAGTTTAGTGTCGTCTGTGTCGGCGACCAGTGTTCCATTGGTAAAATATTTTATCTACCCTGAAAGTGCTACAAAAACGAAGAATCTGTAACAAATGGCAAAAAAGTATTTCAAAATGTAAATAATAGGGAACTTTTTGAACAGTCAGATCATCAGACATAAAAAAAGCCGACCTGAAGGCCGGCTTTTTACATTCAATATTTTTGATGAAAATCAGAATGTGGCGCTGCGCGGGGTGCGCGGGAACGGGATGGTTTCACGGATATTTGAGACACCCGTCACATATGATACCAAACGCTCGAAGCCCAGACCGAAACCGGCGTGCGGCACTGTGCCGTAGCGGCGCAGATCACGGTACCACCAGTAATCTTCTTTATTCATACCCAGTTCATCGAAGCGGGCATCGAGTCTGTCCAGACGCTCTTCACGCTGGGAACCCCCGATAATTTCACCGATTCCCGGTGCCAGCACGTCCATCGCTGCCACGGTTTTGCCGTCTTCGTTTTCACGCATATAGAAGGCTTTGATAGCTTTCGGGTAGTTTTTAACGACCACAGGCGCTTTGAAGTGCTCTTCCGCCAGGTAACGTTCGTGCTCAGAGGACATATCCACGCCCCAGTACACGTCGTTTTCAAAGGTTTTGCCGCAGTTTTCCAGGATTTTGATCGCATCGGTGTAATCAACCTGTGCGAAATCGGAAGTGACAAAACGTTCCAGACGTTCGATTGCTTCTTTATTAATACGCTCAGCAAAGAATTCGAGGTCGTCGCGGCGCTCTTCCAGAACGGCTTTGAAGACATATTTCAGCATGGCTTCGGCCAGACCGGCGATATCATTCAGATTGGCAAACGCCACTTCCGGCTCAACCATCCAGAATTCTGCCAAGTGGCGGCTGGTGTTGGAGTTTTCCGCACGGAATGTCGGGCCGAAGGTGTAGATTTTGCTCAGCGCAGAGGCATAAGCCTCACCGTTCAGCTGACCGGATACAGTCAGGAAGGCTTCCCGGCCGAAAAAGTCTTCGCTGAAATCCACTTCGCCTTTGTCGTTACGCGGCAGGTTGTGGAAATCCAGCGTGGAGACGCGGAACATTTCACCGGCACCTTCGGTATCGGAGGTGGTGATCAGCGGGGTGGATACCCAGAAGAAACCCTGCTCGTCGAAGAAACGGTGTAATGCCTGGGATAAGGTATGACGGACACGGGCAACCGCGCCAATCAGGTTAGTGCGCGGACGCAGGTGCGCCACTTCACGAAGATACTCGACAGAGTGGCGTTTTGCCGCCATCGGGTAGGTATCCGGATCATCAACCATACCGACCACACGAACCTGTGAGGCATGGATTTCAAAGCTTTGTCCCTGACCCGGGGAAGCAACCACTTTCCCGGTAACTTCGACAGAACAGCCCGCCGTTAAATGAAGCACTTCATCATTATAATTAGGTAAATTATTTTCGATGACGGCCTGTACCGGATTAAAGCAGGAACCGTCGTAGACGGCGAGGAATGAGATCCCGGCTTTTGAATCTCTCCTTGTACGGACCCAACCCTGTACCGTGACTTCGCTGTCAACAGGTACACGGCCTTGCAGTACATCGACCACAGGCGCTATGCTCATAGTTGAAACTCTCTCTTCTTATATATAGGTCTGTTACACGCGTTACCCGCCATCCTCTGAGATGTGAGTAACAGAATAGTCATCAGTTGCCGTCAAACGGGCAATCTCACTATGTTACTTGCTCACTCTCAGGAAACAAGCAGAAATTAGGGGGTAACAGCCCGAAAAACAGAAAAAATAACCGTCTTTTTCTGTTCTCCGGGAGCAGGTATATAAAAGGAGGGATCAGCAGGCGCGCTGAACGTGGGGAATATCAAATGCGCGGCGCAGTTTATCGACAAATTCATCATCTTCACAGATGGTTTTGCCGGGGCTGTCAGAGAGCTTGGCAACCGGTTTACCGTTGCATTCCACCAGCTTGATAACAATATTGAGCGGCTCGACATCCGGGATATTGCAGGTCAGGCGGGTGCCGATACCGAACACCAGATTTATCCGGTCACAGAAATGGGCATAAAGCGCGAGGGCTTTGCGGAAATCCAGGTTATCTGAAAAGACCAAGGTTTTGCTCATCGGGTCGATACCCAGCTTTTCATAATGAGCAATGGCTTTTTCACCCCATTCCACCGGATCCCCGGAATCGTGGCGCAGGCCCTGATAGGCGCGGGCAAATGGGGCATCGAAATCGCGCAGGAAAGCATCCATCGTGATGCAGTCTGTTAAGGCGACACCAAGCTGATCCGGATATTCATCAAGCCAGGTCTGGAGGGCAGCGCGCTGGCTGTTGGCCAGTTCCGCACTGATCTGCTGATGTGCCTGGAACCATTCATGCGCCTGGGTGCCGACCGGCTCCAGATCGAGTTTTTCCGCCAGCAGGTAATTGCTGGTGCCGACCAGATACGGGAAATGCTGTTTCAGTTCAGTGACAATGGCTTTCTGAACATCAAAAGAGAAACGGCGGCGGGTACCGAAATCCATCAGTTTAAAGCGGCTGAGATCCAGCCCGGCCTGCTCTGCATCCTGATAAAAACGTGCTACCAGCTCACGCAGACGGATAACGGCATCTTCCGGCGTGACCTGCGGTGATTCATGATGGTGGACGAGTTCACTGATCAGCGCCAGCAGCGGCACTTCCCACAGGATAACTTCCACCCACGGGCCGCTGATACGGACAGCCAGCTGGCCGTTGCTGTCACAGCGGATATTCACCTGTGACGGATCAAAACGGAACTGACGGAACCAGGCGAGGTAGTCCGCCGAAAAGAACGGCAGGCGGGCCAGGTAGTTGTACTCGTCATCACTGACTGACAGCTCTGCCATCATTGCCACCCGGCGGCGCAGTTCATCTGCGTACTGTCCCAGCCGTTTGCTGCTCCGGCAGCGGAATTCCGCGACCACAGGAATTGAGCGGTAATGATGGAACACTGCCTGCTGCATATGCAGCTTATACGCATCGGTATCCAGCAGTGATGTGATAATCGGGGTTGCTTCTGAATTCATGGCGCTTTCAGCATCCTCACGGAGCAATCAACCTAAACAGGTTATAGCTTACTATTATCTGCGTATAGTAACACGTTATTTTCCCTGTGCGTGATGTTCAGCGCGCAATCACATTATTTGTTAACATTTTATTCATATTTAGTACTGTACCGCACCGTCAGGAAATCAGGGCGTATCACAAACTGCTAAAATTTCGTTTACCACGGCGCCTGAATTATGAGAGCCTAAGTACAGCGTAATTGTAATCATTTAATAAAACAGTGAAGAGAAAACCATGACACAACAGCGGCAGGCGAAGTATCGTCAGGACTATCAGGCTCCTGACTATACCATTACCCATATTGATCTCGATTTTGCGCTCGACCCGCAGACGACAGTGGTGACTGCCGTCAGTCAGGTGAAGCGCCTGAATGACAACGCCTCTGAGCTGGTGCTTGCCGGTGAGGGGCTGACCCTGAAGCAGCTGACCATTGACGGCAAAGTCTGGTCAGATTACCGCGAAGAACCCGGTTCGCTGCGCATTATGAATGTGCCTGAACAATTCACCCTGCAAATTATTAATGAAATCAGCCCGGCGGAAAATACCGCACTTGAGGGGCTGTATGTGTCCGGTGATGCACTTTGCACACAGTGTGAGGCGGAAGGTTTCCGTCATATCACGTATTACCCTGACCGCCCGGATGTGCTGGCGCGTTACACCACCCGGATCACGGCGGACAAAGCCCGTTATCCGTATCTGTTATCCAACGGTAACCGGATTGATGCCGGGGAATCCGGGGATAAACACTGGGTGAAATGGGAAGACCCGTTCCCGAAACCAAGTTACCTGTTTGCTCTGGTGGCCGGTGATTTTGATGTGCTGCGCGATACTTTTACCACCCGCAGCGGCCGTGATGTGGCGCTGGAGCTGTTTGTCGACAAAGGTAACCTCGATCGTGCCGGCTGGGCGATGACCTCCCTGAAAAATGCCATGAAATGGGATGAGGAGCGCTTTGGTTTCGAGTATGACCTCGACATCTATATGATTGTGGCTGTTGATTTCTTTAATATGGGCGCGATGGAGAACAAAGGGCTGAATGTCTTTAACTCCAAATATGTGCTGGCGAAGAATGAAACAGCGACGGATAAAGATTATCTCGGGATTGAATCTGTTATCGGTCATGAATATTTCCATAACTGGACCGGTAACCGTATCACCTGCCGTGACTGGTTCCAGCTCAGCCTGAAAGAAGGGCTGACCGTTTTCCGTGACCAGGAATTCAGCTCTGACCTCGGTTCCCGCCCGGTAAACCGTATCAATAATGTCCGCGTGATGCGTGCCGCTCAGTTTGCCGAGGACGCCGGTCCGATGGCGCACCCGATCCGTCCGGACAAAGTCATTGAAATGAATAACTTCTATACGCTGACGGTGTATGAGAAGGGCTCTGAAGTGATCCGCATGATCCACACGCTGCTCGGCGAAGAGCAGTTCCAGGCGGGGATGCAGCTTTATGTTCACCGCCATGACGGCAGCGCCGCGACCTGTGATGATTTTGTGCAGGCGATGGAAGATGCGTCTAATGTCGATCTGACACTGTTCCGCCGCTGGTACAGCCAGTCCGGTACGCCGCTGGTGACTGTACGTGACAGCTATGATGCGGATAAAAAACAGTATCAGCTGCATGTGACCCAGATGACCCCGCCGACACCGGATCAGCAGGACAAACAGCCGCTGCATATCCCGTTTGATATTGAACTGTACGGCAGTAACGGCGACGTGCTTGCGCTGCGTCATGAAGGGGAGCCGCTTCATTCAGTACTGAATATTACCCGTGATGAACAGACCTTCACCTTTGATGATGTCAGTGAAAAGCCGGTACCGTCACTGTTCCGCGAATTTTCCGCGCCGGTGAAAGTGGATTATCCGTACACCGATGCACAGCTGGCATTTCTGATGCAGCACGCCCGTAATGAATTTGCCCGCTGGGATGCCGCACAGTCTCTTCTGGCATTACATATAAAGGAAAACATCCGCCGTTATCAGGCCGGTGAAGACTTGCAATTACCGGAAGGGGTAACCGATGCTTTCCGTGCAGTGCTGCTTGATGAGCAGATCGATCCGGCACTGGCAGCTCAGATTCTGACCCTGCCGTCAGAAACCGAGGTTGCGGAATGGTTCCCGGTGGTGGATCCGGATGCAATTAATGCGGTAATGACCTATATCGCCGGCACATTTGCCCGTGAACTGGCGGATGAGCTGTATGCGGTGTATGTCAGCATGAAAACCGGGGCATATCAAATCGATCATGCGGATATTGCAAAACGTGATCTGCGCAATGTTTGTCTGGGCTATCTGGCACTGGATGAGGACAAAGCGCAGGCGGATAAGCGCGTGTCACAACAGTATGCGCAGGCCGACAATATGACCGATTCTCTGGCGGCTCTGACGGCGGCGGTGAAGGCCGCGCTGCCGTGCCGCGATAAACTGCTGGCGGATTACGACAACAAATGGCATCAGGATGGTCTGGTGATGGACAAGTGGTTTATTCTTCAGGCCACACGTCCGGATGCGGATGTGCTGGATAATGTGAAATCACTGCTCACTCACCGGTCCTTCACCATGGCGAACCCGAACCGGGTGCGCTCACTGGTCGGTGCGTTTGTGATGAATAACCCGAAAGCGTTCCATGATAAATCCGGTAAAGGCTATGAGTTCCTGACGGAGATCCTCTGTGATCTGAACAGCCGTAACCCGCAGGTGGCGTCACGTCTGATTGAACCGCTGATCCGCCTGAAACGGTATGACGACAGCCGTCAGAGCAAAATGCGTGATGCATTGCTGCGCCTGAAAGGGCTGGAAAATCTCTCCGGTGATCTGTTTGAAAAAATCACAAAAGCACTGGATGAGAACTGATCATTGCTTTTGCGGATAAAGGAGCGATAGCGGGCAGAGAAACGAAAAGCATGCGCGTCATGGATGACGCGCCTGAGCATACAGGGAGGTATTTACAGCGACTTTTCGTTTTTGCCCGCTGTCAGCGACTTCACTGAAGCTGATTCAGACAAACACCTCCCCGGAGGTGTTTTTTTTTGCACTGCAATACATTGTCACAGTAACAGGGCGTTATTTTTAACCGGATACGGTAAACTCAGGCCAATGACGACCTGTATATAAAAGAAAGGATTTCGTGATGAGAAATGAAATAAACCGGTACAGTCGCTGGTTACAGGGGATATTTTCCCTGTTTTTGCTGCTCTTTGCTGTGACGGCATTTGCTCAGACGGAAACATTTCCCCGTATGCAGGGATCGGTCACCGATACCGCCGGATTGCTGACCGCCGGTGAGTGCAGCAGTATTGAGCAGAAACTGAATGCACTGCGCGAGCGGACCGGTACGCAGATTGCGGTACTGACGGTGAACACTACCGGGTCGCGCGATATTGAAAGTTATGCAGAAAAAGTTTTTAACCAGTGGCGCCTTGGTCGTATCAATATTGATGACGGTATTTTATTGCTGGTGGCGTCAGATGATCGCGCGATGCGGATTGAGGTCGGATACGGGCTGGAAGGAGCGGTGAGTGATGCGGTGGCAAACCGTATTCTCAAGGATTATTTCATTCCGAATTTTAAAATGGGAAATTATGCCGGTGGTATTAATGATACCGTCGATGCGCTGATTGCCAGAGTCCGCAATGAACCACTACTGCCACCGGTTACCACTCCGGCATTCTTTATTGCCAAACAGGCAGGGCCCGTCGGCTGGATTGATATTGTGCTTGGTGCGGTACTGGCCGCGAGTGCATATCTGTGGGGCGCTTTCCTGTATGGCATGGTGAAACGCTTTAAACTGAAAGCGGCAATTCCGATCGCCATTATTCTTTATCTGACCTGGTACGCCGGCGGCTTTAATAATCCGGCCGGAAACGGTATTCATTTCGGGGAAGATTTTCTCTACACAGAATTACCGCGATGGAGTCAGTTCCTGTTCCTGCAGATTCTGCCGTTCTGGCTGGTGATAGTGTTGACATTCACCATGTTTATCGCGGCCTTCTTCTTATTCCTGCTTACGCTCGGCGGATTGTACTGGATATTGACGAAAATTGTCCGGCCTCAGAAGCTGCGGGTTTCAATCTGTGTCGGTTTTCTGTTCGGCGGATTTGCTTTTATTTTCGGATTACTGTTTTCAGAGGGGAGTCTGGCCGCCGGTGTGGTGGCGGGAGTGGGATTCGGCATGTTTGTCGGGATCGGGCACTATTTCGGTTTTGTTACTGTCGGCGGCGGAGGCGGCAGTGGTTCAGGGCGCGGCGGCCGTGGCGGGGGCAGCAGCGGCGGTGGTTACAGCGGGGGCAGCCGGAGCAGCAGCCGATCCTCATCCGGAGGCGGAGGACGCAGCGGTGGCGGCGGGGCATCCGGTCGCTGGTGATCTGATAATAAATGACGCACATTCTTTGTGCGTCATTTACTGCGTAAAAAAGCCGTGCAGAACGGACGCATTTCACCTATTATAGCCGCCTGAGATAGGCTCCCGCTGTTTCAGCTATGATTCACGACCTATTTTGTTACAGAGAAATTGCCCGGTACGGCGTGTTGTGCCGAAAACACATATCTATAGCAAAAGGTATTTAAGATGTATTATCCGCTAGTCAGGAAGGCCCTGTTCCGCCTTGATCCGGAACGTGCCCACGAATTCACCTTTCACCAGCTTAAACGTCTTTCCCGCTCTCCTTTCCGTTTTCTTATTCAGCAGCATGTCGCCACCAAACCCGTTCAGTGCATGGGACTCTCTTTTAAAAACCCGCTCGGATTAGCCGCCGGTCTTGATAAAGACGGTGAATGTATTGAAGCATTTGATGCAATGGGTTTTGGTTTTGTTGAAGTCGGTACGGTCACACCGAAACCACAGCCGGGAAATGATAAACCGCGTCTGTTCCGTATTGTCGAAGCAGAAGGGTTAATTAACCGGATGGGTTTTAATAACCTCGGGGTGGATAACCTGGTTGAGAATATTAAACAGGCCCGTTTCGGCGGTATTCTGGGAATTAATATTGGTAAAAATAAAGATACACCGGTTGAACAGGGAAAGGATGACTATCTGATTTGTATGGACAAAGTGTATACCCACGCCGGGTATATCGCTGTTAACATCTCCTCACCGAATACCCCTGGATTACGGACACTGCAATACGGCGATATGCTGGATGACCTGCTGTCAGCAATAAAAATAAAGCAGCAGGAACTGCATCAGAAGCACGGAAAATATGTACCTGTCGCGGTAAAAATTGCCCCGGATTTAACAGCGGAAGAATTAATTCAGGTCGCTGACAGCCTGGTGCGCCATAATATTGACGGTGTGATTGCCACCAATACCACATTAGACCGCTCATTAGTGCAGGGATTAAATCACTGTAATGAAACTGGTGGATTAAGTGGCCGCCCGGTGCAGAGTAAGAGCACCGAAATTATCCGTTTATTATCGAAAGAGCTGAACGGGAAATTACCAATCATCGGTGTCGGCGGAATAGATTCCCTGGTTGCCGCCCGGGAAAAAATGGAAGCGGGTGCATCTCTGATCCAAATCTATTCAGGATTTATCTACCACGGGCCCAAATTAATTAAAAATATTGTAAATTGCCTGTAATTTTCACTATTATTCCTGTCAGGGGGTTTATTTTTCCCCCTGTTTCTTTTATATTTTCAGATGTTGCCTGAAAAATTGTCACTGACAGGCAATGCACGTTAAAGCAAACAATCACTTTTAATTATTTTATTTAATGTGTAGTGAAAATATAAATCGCTAATCAGGTATTAGCCGGGAATGTGATCAGATGAAAATAAAACCTGACGATCAATGGCAGTGGTATTACGATGATACGCATGAGCGTATTATGCTGGATCTTGCCAACGGAATGGTATTCCGCTCCCATTTTGCACCACGTCTGCTGGCGCCGTACGCACGGTGTCACAGCCCGTTTTCTGTTGATGATGCCGCGTTATTTTTTATCTTTGAAGAACAGATTAAAAAATTAGATATTCCGGCACAGCAGTGTGCTGAATTAACACTGAATGCGTTAATTGCATCGCGTTTTTTAAAGCCGCAAATGCCGAAGAGCTGGTATTTCTCATTGTTCTGCGCAATGACAAAACCGGAGCAGGGGCAGCTGGTTGAAGTGGTGGCGGATAACAATCGTCAGCGCAGCAACTTTATTGTGGCGGAAGCAGGGGACAGTGCCAGTTTATGTCTGCTGGTTGATCCGGTACTTGAATTACACGATCGGAGCATGTGTTTTTGTGATCCGATAAAGATCATGAATGATCGTTTATTACCAAGAACCCCGGTAACACGGAGTTTATTAATGGGCAGAGCTGTCTGAGGCTGTCCGGTAAACGATCATAATCAGGATCAGATAACGTTATATAACCCCCGGCGGATCCTTATTATTAATAAGTGATCAATTCAGCCGGAAATACCCCCGGTAGTTTATCTGCCGGGGGTATTTTTTTACCGGTCATCCGTGACGGCCGGTTATCCGTGACGAATAGTAATATTGGTTTTCGGAATACAACTGCATGCCAGAATATCGCCGTTCTCTTTTATCGCCCCGGCTTTCAGCGGAGTCACTTCGCCGGAGACCAGCGTGACTTTGCAGCAACCGCAGACACCGGCACGGCAGGAATACGGAATATTGACCTGATGGCCTTCCAGCTGCTCCAGTAAGACGTGCTGATTATTCACCGGGTAGAGTTTACCGTTGAATGTCAGTTCCAGTGCTGCTTCCGGTTGTGCGGGCGCGGCCTGCACCTTTTCCACTTCCTGTTCCTGATACTGACGCGGCTCGCGGGTTTCCAGTATGGTGACGGTATCACCGACCTGAATCACACCACTGTTGCGGGCAATGGCATTCATACCGAAATCCACATCATCATTATCTGCGGCTTTCCGGAAGGTTTGCAGGGTGTGGAACGGCTCCATTTCCGGGTGTTTAATTCCTTTATCCGTACTGACAGTGGTGAGAATACAGCGGCTGCACGGTTTTTTCAGATCAAATACCACATCACCGACCTGAATGGTTTTCCAGCGGTCTTCCGCAAACGGCTCTGCACCAGTGACAATAATATTGCCGCGGAACTGCTCGATTTTAATACCGGCACCGCAGCGACGCTGCACCTCACGGAAAGAGGCTTCATTGACCACCAGATAGGGATAACCGTCAGCAAACGACACCGCAGTGTCCGGGAATTTTTTTACTCTGCGGGTGGATTGCGGGCTGAGCCAGCGCAGCTGTACCGGGATATCAAAGAACTGACACAGCCACTGATTGATTTTTTCCGGTGCAAGCAGTGAGGTGAAATGGTTTCCCCAGACTTCGCACGGGAGGTGATCAGGGCGGAAATCCTCAAACAGGATCGTGGCGCCGCTGCCCTCCGGGCTGCGCAGGTAAATTCCGTTGCTCAGCAGCACCGGGGTAAACAGGACCATCTGCGGGTAGCGGCGGGCGGTGATAAATTTTCCGGTCTCATCCGTTATCATAAAATTGCGGTCAAAGCCCAGCCCGGTTTCCCCGGCATGGCTCTGTGACTGGCGGATGCCCTTCATTGACTTCACAGGAAAGGTGTATAAACGGGAGAGTGTGATGGGTGTTGTCGTCATTGTTATCCGTTCTTTTCGTTATTATCAGTAATACCACAATGGCATCCCGGTTTATCCGGAAAAAGGTGAACGTCAATTTTATGATTTACCGCCCGGATCCGCTATAATGCGCTCCAATTTTTTATTTCAACGGTAAACCATGATGAACGCGTATTTTGCCAGCACCGCCCGCGGGCTCGAAGAACTCTTAAAAAATGAATTAGCGACACTGGGCGCTGAGGATCTCAGTATTACGCAGGGTGGCGTTCACTTCCGGGCGCAGCCGCGTACGATGTACACGTGTCTGATGTGGAGTCGTCTGGCATCCCGTATTTTATTACCGCTGAATGAGTTTAATGTCTATAGCGACATGGATCTTTATCTCGCGGTACAGTCCGTTGACTGGCCGTCGGTGTTCTCTGCTGACAAGACATTTGCCGTGCATTTCAACGGGACTAACGATGAGATCCGTAACAGCCAGTACGGCGCACTGAAAGTCAAAGATGCTATCGTCGACAGCTTTACCCGCAAAACCGGCACGCGCCCAGATGTGGCAAAACAGCAGCCGGATATCCGCATCAATGTCTATCTCAATAAAGAAAAAGCCTCGCTGGCAATCGACCTGAGCGGGGATTCCCTGCATATCCGCGGCTACCGCGAACTGGCCGGTCAGGCACCGCTGAAAGAGAACCTGGCGGCGGCGATTATTCTGCGTTCCGGCTGGCAAAAAGAGACCCCGATGGTGGATCCGATGTGCGGCTCCGGCACCCTGCTGATTGAAGCGGCGATGATTGCCTCTGATTGTGCACCGGGCCTGAACCGCCACCACTGGGGGTTTGAAGCCTGGGGCGGCCACGATAAAGCGGTCTGGGAATCTGTCCGTGCAGAAGCCCGCGAACGCGCTAATGCCGGCCTGGTCAGCGCAACCGCGCGCTTCTTCGGCTCTGATACTGATAAACGTGTACTGGATATGGCCCGCGCCAACGCCCGCCGCGCCGGGGTGGATAAACTGATCACTTTCCAGCAGAAAGATGCCACCAAACTGGAAAATCCGCTGCCGGAAGGCCCGAAAGGCACCATTATTTCTAACCCGCCGTACGGCGAGCGTCTGGAAAGCGAACCGGCGCTGATTGCCCTGCACAGTGTGTTCGGCCGTGTGGTGAAAACCCGTTTCCCCGGCTGGCGTCTGTCATTATTCAGTGCTTCCCCGGAACTCCTCAGCAGCCTGCAGCTGCGTGCAGAGCGTGAATTCAAGGCGAAAAACGGTCCGCTGGACTGTGTGCAGAAAAACTATCAGTTAAGTGACACACCACCGGCAACAGCGCAGGATATCGGGGCGGATTTTGCCAACCGCCTGCGCAAGAATGAGAAAAAATTAGCAAAATGGGCGAAGCAGGAAGGCGTTGAATGTTATCGCCTTTATGATGCCGATCTGCCTGAGTATAATGTCGCGGTTGACCGCTATGCGGATTATGTGGTGGTTCAGGAATATGCGCCGCCGAAAACCGTGGATCCGAACAAAGCGCGTCAGCGCCTGTTTGATGTGATCAGCGCGACACTGGCCGTGTTGGAGTTACCGGCGCACAAGCTGATCCTGAAAACCCGTCAGCGCCAGAAAGGCAAACAGCAATATGAAAAATTGGCGGAGAAACAGAACAGCTTCCTGGTGAAAGAGTATAACGCACAGTTATGGGTTAACCTGACTGATTACCTGGATACCGGTCTGTTCCTTGATCACCGTATTGCCCGCAAAATGCTGGGACAGATGAGCAAAGGCAAAGACTTCCTCAATCTGTTTGCCTACACCGGCTCGGCAACGGTTCACGCCGGTCTCGGCGGCGCGCGCAGCACCACGTCTGTGGATATGTCACGCACGTATCTGGAGTGGGCGGAACGCAACCTGCAGAGCAACGGCCTGAGCGGCAGACAGCATCGTTTAATTCAGGCGGATTGCCTGAGCTGGCTGGCACAGACCCCGGAACAGTTTGATCTGATCTTTATCGATCCGCCGACGTTCTCCAACTCCAAACGGATGGAGGACACCTTTGATGTCCAGCGTGATCACATCGACCTGATGAAACATCTGAAACGTATGCTGCGCCGCGGCGGCACCCTGATGTTCTCCAACAACAAACGCGGTTTTAAATTAGATCAGGACGGTATGGATGCTCTGGGGCTGGTTGCTCAGGAGATCACCGCCAAAACACAGTCACAGGATTTTGCCCGTAACCGTCAGATCCATAACTGCTGGCTTATCCGCCACGCAGGCGAGGAATAACAGAAATTATGTCGTTGATTAATATGGCGGGCGCCTGGCTCGCATTCAGTGATGCTCCGCTGCTGGAAAATGCGGAGATGCATATCGAAGAAAATGAGCGTGTCTGTCTGGTCGGACGCAACGGAGCGGGGAAATCCACCCTGATGCGTGTGCTGACCAAAGAGCAGCCGCTGGATGACGGTACGGTTATCTATGAACAGGATCTGATTGTTGCCCGTCTGCAGCAGGATCCGCCGCGTGATGTGGAAGGCACCGTGTTTGACTTTGTCGCCGAAGGGGTGGCAGAGCAGGCGCAGCATATCAAGGCATTCCATCAGATCTCAAAATTAGTGGAAAGTGACCCGAGTGATAAAAATCTGTCAAAAATGGCGGAACTGCAGGAAATTTTAGACACTCAGAACTTATGGCTGCTCGACAGCCGGATCGCGGATGTGATCGCGCACCTGGAATTACCGGCGGATGAAAAATTATCCGCACTGTCCGGCGGCTGGTTGCGTAAAGCGGCACTCGGCCGTGCACTGGTCAGCGGGCCGAAAGTGCTGTTTCTGGATGAACCGACCAACCACCTGGATATCGAAACCATCCAGTGGCTGGAAAGCTTCCTGAAAAATTTCAGCGGCAGCATTGTCTTTATTTCCCATGACCGTTCATTTATCCGCAATATGGCGACACGGATTATCGATCTGGATCGCGGTAAATTAGCCTCCTGGCCGGGCAGTTATGATGATTATCTGGTGGCCAAGGAAGAGGCACTGCGTGTCGAAGAGATGCAGAATGCGGAATTTGACCGCAAGCTGGCGCAGGAAGAAGTCTGGATCCGTCAGGGCATCAAAGCCCGCCGTACCCGTAATGAAGGGCGCGTCCGTGCCCTGAAAGCCCTGCGCAGCGAACGCGCGGAACGCCGTGAGGTGATGGGCAAAGCGAAGATGCAGGTGGAAGAGGCGACCCGCTCCGGCAAAATCGTCTTTGAAATCGATGATATCAGCTATGGTATTGATGGTAAGGATCTGGTCAGTCATTTCAGTGCTCAGGTAAACCGGGGGGACAAAATTGCCCTGGTCGGCCCGAACGGCTGCGGTAAAACCACATTGCTGAAACTGATGCTCGGTGATTTACAGCCGGACGACGGTAGTGTACACATCGGTACCAAACTGGAAGTGGCTTACTTCGACCAGCACCGTGCAGCGCTGGATCCGGATAAAACCGTGATGGATAACCTGGCGGAAGGCAAACAGGAAGTGCTGGTTAACGGCAAACCGCGCCATGTGCTCGGCTATTTACAGGAATTCCTGTTCCATCCGAAACGGGCGAGAACACCGGTGCGGGCCCTGTCCGGCGGGGAGCGTAACCGTCTGCTGCTGGCAAGATTGTTCCTGAAACCAAGCAACCTGCTGATCCTCGATGAACCGACCAACGACCTTGATGTCGAAACACTGGAACTGCTGGAAGAGCTGGTGGATAACTATCAGGGCACTGTCCTGCTGGTCAGCCATGACCGTCAGTTTGTTGATAACTGCGTGACCGAATGCTGGATTTTTGAAGGCAATGGTACCATCGGGCGTTATGTCGGCGGTTACTTTGATGCACAACAGCAGAGGGCACAGGTTCAGTCGCTGAAAGCCCCGGCGGAGAAAGCAGCGAAACCGGAAGCGGCGGAAGAAAAACGTAAAGATAACATTAAAAAAGCAAATACATCTGCAAAATTAAGTTATAAATTACAGCGGGAACTTGAACAACTGCCGTCATTGCTGGAATCTCTCGACGAGGAAATTCAGCAACTGCAAAGTCAGGTCAGTGCGCCTGAATTCTTTAACCAGCCGCATGATGAAACAGATAAAGTACTGAAGCTGCTGGCAGAGAAAGAGCATGCGCTGGAAGAGGCGTTTGAGCGCTGGCAGACGCTGGAAGCAATGCAGAGCGGGAACTGATCCCGCCTGTGATTTTGGAGAAATAACGAAACAGTGTGTGCTCATCATTCACATGATTCAGTCACGGTGCTGTGTCCGCAGTGCGACCTGGTGGTGGAAATCCCTGAGCTGGAACGGGGAACCAAAGCCGAATGTCCGCGCTGCCACACTCACCTGGCCGCCCGCTGGCGTGAACCGCGCCGCCAGCCGCTGATGTATGCACTCAGCGGCCTGGTGATGTTTGTACTCGCCGGGATGTTTCCGTTTGTCTCGATGAAAGTGGCAGGTATTGAAAGCGAAATCACGCTTTATCAGATACCGTCTGTGATGTTCGGGGATAACTACGGCGGGCTGGCACTGTTCTTTATGGGATTTGTGCTGGCGGTACCGGCCTTCTGCCTGTTTGCCATTACCTTACTGTGCAGCGGGATCCGTCTGCCGCCTTCGCTGGCCATTCCGGTCACGCGGCTGCTGTTCCGGCTGCGTGCCTGGTGTATGGCGGAGATTTTCCTCGCCGGTGTGCTGGTCAGTTTCGTGAAACTGATGGCGTACGGGGATATCGGGCTGGGCGTGAGTTTTCTGCCATATTGTCTGTTCTGTGTGATGCAGGTGCGGGCATTCCAGTGCCTGGATAAACACTGGGTCTGGCAGCGGATTGCACCGCGTCCGCCGCTGCCGGTGGCGCTGGAGGCAGGAAAAGGCGGTTTGTGTCAGGGGGTGCGGCTGTGCGGTACCTGTCAGGCGATTCTGCCGGCAGATATGCATGAGTGTCCGCGCTGCAGCAGCCGGGGTCATGCCCGGCGGCCGAACAGCTTACAACTGACCATGGCACTGCTGTTTACCTCCGTGATTTTATATATCCCGGCAAACCTGATGCCGATTATGATCACCGAATCCCTCGGCAGTGATTTCGGCTCGACCATTATGGCCGGGGTGATTTTGCTGTGGGGGGATGGCTCTTATCCGGTGGCGATGGTGATTTTTATCGCCAGTATCATGGTGCCGAGCCTGAAAATGCTGGCCATCGGCTGGCTGTGTCTGGATGCCAAAGGTCACGGCTGGCGTGATCCCGGCCGGATGCACTTTATTTATGAAATCGTGGAGTTTGTCGGACGCTGGTCCATGATTGATGTGTTTGTGATAGCCGTACTGGCGGCACTGGTGCGGATGGGGCGTCTGATGAGCATCTATCCGGATATCGGTGTGATTTTATTTGCGATGGTGGTCATTCTGACAATGATTGCCGCCGAAATGTTCGACCCGCGTCTGACGTGGGATCGGCTTGAAAAAAAACGGGCGGAGAGTGCTAAGGAGCCTCAGGTTGAACGATAAAACTGATGATTTGACAGAAGCGAAGGTCAGCAAACTGAAAAGCTGGTCACCGGTCTGGATAATTCCCATCGTCACGGTACTGATTGGTGCCTGGATCCTTATCAGCCACTTTCGCGGACAGGGACCGGAAATCACCCTGATCACTTATAACGCGGAAGGGGTCGAAGCCGGTAAAACCAAAATCAAAAGCCGCAGCGTGGATGTCGGTGTGGTTGAAAGTGTCATGCTGGATCAGAGTTACAGCCGCGTGATCATCAAGGCCCGCCTGAACGCAGAGATGAAAGACGTTCTGCGTAAAGATACCGTTTTCTGGGTGGTGAAACCGACGGTCGGCCGTGAAGGGGTCTCCGGGCTGGGCACACTGCTGTCAGGGGCATATATTCAGGTGCAGCCTGCCAATACCGGCGGCGAACGCCGTGAATTTGAACTGCTTGATTCACCGCCGCTGGCGTCTCCGGACGCCAAAGGGATCCGCGTGATATTAACCAGTCAGCAGGCCGGACAACTGAATCCGGGGGATGCTGTGCTGTTCCGTGGTTACCGTGTCGGTTCCGTGGAAACGGCAGAATTTAATCTTGATGAGCGCGAGATGCAGTATGAGCTCTTTATCAACGCACCTTATGACAAACTGGTGACCACCAACGCCCGCTTCTGGAAGGACAGCGGTATTGCCTTTGACATGTCCTCGCAGGGGGTAAGTGTACAGGTCGGTTCGCTCTCCACACTGTTCAGCGGCGGCGTCAGTTTTGATGTGCCGGACGGCTGGCAGCCGGGTGAGGAAGTGAATCCTAAGACCCTGTTTAAGCTGTTTGATAACCAGAAAAGCACGCAAAATTCACTCTACACCGAATATAAAAGTTATCTGCTGTTCTTCTCCGACTCCGTGCGCGGCCTGTCTCCGGGCGCACCGGTGGAATTCCGCGGTATCCGTCTCGGTACAGTGGCACAGGTTCCGTTCTACGCCAAAGGGCTGGGGCAGACATTTGATCAGGATTTCCGCATCCCGGTCCTGATCCATATCGAGCCCGAGCGTTTCGAGAAAGATGTAGGTAAAGATTTCAAACTGGCACAGGAACTGGAAACCGCATTACAGCAGGGGCTGCGCGCCTCACTGAAATCCGGTAACTTACTGACCGGCGCACTGTATGTTGATCTCGATTTCTACCCGGATCAGCCGGCGTGGAAAGCACCGATGAAAATTGCGGATTATGACATTCTGCCGACCACCAGCGGTGGCCTGGTTCAGCTGCAGCAAAAAGTACTGGCGGCGCTGGATAAAATCAACGGCATGCCGATTGAACCGATGATGAAACAGGCGACAGAGACACTGCGTGCCAGCGAAAAAACCATCGCTGAAGCACAGAAAACACTGTCTGAGCTGAATGTGTTACTCAGCAGCAAAGAGTTCAAAGCGCTGCCGAAAGATATGCAGGCCACGCTGCGTGAACTGAACCGCAGTATGCAGGGTATCCAGCCGGGGTCACCGGCGTACAACAAACTGGTTGATGATATGCAGCGTCTGGATCAGGTTCTGCGTGAATTACAGCCGGTACTGCGTACCCTGAATAACAAGAGCAATGCTCTGGTCTTTGAAGCCGCGCCGCAGGCGGATCCGCAACCTAAGAAGGCGAAGAATTAAGATGAAGAAACTGACAAAAGCACTGGCATTCCTGGGCGTTTTTGTACTGGTGGGGTGCAGCAGCACCCCGGTGAAACAGTATTATCAGTTACCAGTGGTGGCTGCGGACAGCAGCAGTGAACAGACCAGCTTCCGCAGTACCGGCAGTGACAACCGCCATCCGCAGTTATGGATCCAGCGTATCACGCTCGGGGATGTGCTGGGAAATGCCGGGATTGTCTATCAGACCAGTGATGTGGAATACAACATCGGCAGCACTAACTTATGGGCCGGTCCGCTGGAGCAGCAGTTGCTGGAAGTAATGACGACGGAACTCAGTCAGGCACTGCCGGACAGACTGGTTTCGGTGCAGCCGCTGGAAAGTAAACCGGATACCCTGACTGTCACTGTCACCGGTTTCCACGGCCGTTATGACGGCAAAGTGATTGTGGCGGGCAGCTGGATTTACACCCACGGTGACGCGGTTATCCGCCACCCGTTTAATCTGGTACTGGAACAGGCGGAAAACGGCTATCCGGCGCTGGTACGTACGCTGGGGGAAGGCTGGGCGCAGGTATCAAAATCGGTGGCTGACGAGCTGCGTAAGTAATTGCTGGTTTACTCTCTGCACCGGATGTGCAGAGAGTAAATTGTCATCAAAATGACAAATTTGTGAAACACGCCACATTAATCCGCTTAATCTGCTGATCGCTAAAACGATTCTTATTTCGTCTGAAACATCCTTCTGAATACCTTTACGGTCCCCTGAAAACTAATAATCTGATTACGCTGGTAAAATAACAGCCCTGTTTTTATTGTGTATTTTTATGAAAAGCGGAACTGACACACCCTGAACCTTCTTTACTTGCAAACTCCGGCCCGAAAGCGTATTTCTATTATGGGTTGAATAAAAATCAACCTGTTTTCAGCACTGAATAACATGAGGGAAGTAACGGCATGAAAAGACAAAAGCGTGATCGTTTAGCCAGAGCATTAACCAAAGGTTATCAGGCGGGTATTTTAGGACGTTCTAAAGAGAGTTGCCCGTATCTTAAAATTGACGAACGTTCTCATTGGTTGGGAGGCTGGCGCGAGGCCATCGATAAAAGGGCGGTCATTGCGTAACCCGGTTTGAAGGATAAAAAACCTCCGCTGTGCGGAGGTTTTTTACGGATAACACCAATAACACCACGGCAGGAAAGATTAAAACGCGCTGGTGTCTTTGAAAAGACCCACTTTCAGATCTGTTGCAGTGTAAATCAGTTTATCATCAACAAAGACTTCGCCGTCACCGATGCCCATGATCAGCTTGCGGTTGATCACACGCTTGAGGTGGATGCGGTAGGTGACCTTTTTCGAGGTCGGCAGTACCTGGCCGGTAAATTTCACTTCACCCACACCCAGTGCACGGCCTTTCCCTTCGCCGCCCAGCCAGCCGAGATAAAAACCGACTAACTGCCACATGGCATCCAGGCCCAGACAGCCCGGCATGACCGGATCATTGACGAAATGGCAACCGAAAAACCACAGCTCAGGTTTGATATCCAGCTCAGCTTCGATATAGCCTTTATCAAAATGCCCGCCGGTTTCGCTCATTTTAATGACGCGATCCATCATCAGCATGTTGCCGGATGGCAGCGGCGGCCCGTCTTCACCAAAGAGTTCGCCCCGTCCTGAGGCTTCAAGTTCTTGCTTTGTGTAGGATTCTTGTTTTGCGACCATAACTCAATCTTTGCCTTGTTTATCAGATAGGCTACACAATAGCTTACACTTGTACGCTGAACAAGTCCGATCAGATAAAAATTGTGCTATTTCCACCAGCGGGAAAACCACGAATTTCTTGGTTTATCCTGATTGTTCGCCAGGAAAATCCGATCCTGAATTATAGCTAACAGGTGTTCTCCGGACGGATTACCGTCCTCTTCATAGTACGGCATATTCATCAGGTGTGAGGCCGCCTGAGAGACGTGGCCTGCTGTCCATATGTGGAATTCACCCTGACGTACCGCTTCAACCACATCATCTGACAGGACCAGGTGACGCTCGTTGGAGGCCGGGATAATCACACCTTGTTTGCCGGTCAGCCCTCTGGCCTGACACAGCCGGAAGAAACCTTCGATTTTTTCATTTACGCCGCCGATGGCCTGCACAAACCCGAACTGGTCAACAGAACCGGTCACGGCAATCTGCTGGTCAACCGGCTGCCAGGAGAGGGCACTGATAAGTGCGCACAGCTCAGCCAGAGAGGCGCTGTCACCATCCACTTCGCCGTAGGACTGTTCAAAGACCACGGAGGTGGAGAACGGGAACGGCTGTTCCAGTTTAAGCTCCGCAATCAGGTAAGCCTGCATAATCATCATACCCTTGGCGTGAATATTACCGCCAAGCTCTGATTTGCGCTCCACATCAACAAATTCACCATCACCGATATGTGCCACACAGGTGATACGGGAGGGCTCTCCGGTCGCTTCCGGGTGTCCCGGATACTGCAGAACGGACAGTCCGTTGATCTGGCCGACAGCACTGCCCTGAGTCTGGATATACACCTGACCCTGAAGAATCTCATCCAGCCCGCGATCGGCCAGATAGCCGTGGCGCCAGCTGCGGTTGTCTTTGATTTTGCGCAGCGCTTCTGCGGTGATGGTATCCGCAGGCAGCAGGGTGGCGGCATCGCGCAGCAGAGTGGTCAGCCATGTCAGGTCGAGCGGCAGGGTCCTTTTATCTTCCTGAAAACGCATCCCCTGACGGAGCAGCTCATACCAGCCGTCAGCACTGAGCGGCGGCAGCTGATTTTGCTTCAGCAGCCCGTTGACAAACTGACACCAGACGGTCAGCTGTTCTGTTTCTTCCAGCTGACAATCAAATTCATATTCGCCGTACAGCGCTTCTTCGCTCAGTTCCGGCTCGGAGAGCATAAACTCATCCAGACTCAGGCGATCGCCCACCACGATGACCCGCAGGTTAAGCGGCATGCTGTCAACCGGGAACGGCAGCGGATGCTGTTCGGTGTGGGCCAGCCAGTCAAAACGCTGTGCGCAGACCATCTGCTTTAAACGCAGCCACATCAGCGGCTGTGCGAGCAGGCTGCGCAGTGACATGATCAGAAAGCCGCCATTAACCTGATGAATAATACCGGGCTGCAACTGCACGTGCTGGTGATGGGTATAGACCTGGCCGAACAGCTGCTCCGGTTCAATCCAGTCACAGACAGCAAACGGCTGCACTGCACTGAAATGGCCGTTATCCGACGGTGTAAAGACAAACCTGTGATTATCGAAGTGGTATTCACCGCCCATAGTGCGTTTTTGCCGGATTTTGACTTCCGGTGGCAGTAATTGCGCTATGGTATTCAGGTAGCACTCGCTTTCGTCACTTTTGACCAGCATAAAACGGCGTTTTGCTGCCGGATGGCTGAAAAGTGACAGGCTTTCCTGTAAACGCGGCTGCACGATATCAGCCTGCTGAGCAGGTAGTTCAGAAGCGGTTTGCAGGATGGTGTGGTAACTGTTTTCATCAGGCAGTAATGCCTGCCAGGTCAGCTGTTTAATATTCACTCGGTATTGTCTGCTTTTGATAATGTCGGATTTAATCGTTGCGGCAGGATCTGGTGCTCCCCGCAGTGTGCGGTTATCAGCACCGCCTTTGAATAGTAACGAAAATAGCGGGACATTGTAGCGCGTAAGCAGGCCGGATAGCTATCCTCGCGGCGTTTATTTTTACCCGTCCTGAGCGGAAAGAATTGTGCAGAGGAGCGGTTTTTTACGGGGAATATTGCTATGCTTATGTCAGTGTTACCCTGTCACTGAGAAAAATCATGAAATATCAGCAACTAGAGAATCTTGAATGTGGCTGGAAGTGGGCATATCTGGTCAAAAAACACCGCGAAGGTGAAGAAATTACCCGTTATACGGAAAAAAGCCGGGCTGAGGAAGCAGTGGCGCAGTTACTGAAACTGGAGTCACATCCGGTAAAAGTGACGGCGTGGATACAAAAACATATGGCACCGGGACTGGCGAACCGGATGAGTCAGACTATCCGCGCACGGCGCAAGCGGCATTTTAATGCTGAGCAGCAGCATACCCGCAAAAAATCGGTTGATCTGGAGTTTCTGGTCTGGCAACGGCTGTCGGCGTTATCACAGCGGCGCGGCAGTACCTTATCGGACACGATTGTGCAGTTGCTGGAAGATGCGGAGCGCAAGGAAAAGTACGCGACGAAGATGACATCGCTGAAGGAAGATCTGCAAAGCCTGCTGGGAACAGACAAAAAATAAACCCCATCCGGAGATGGGGTTTATACAATTCATTGCATCATACAACCGAATTCAGAACTTACTGAGCAGCCTGCTGAGAGACTTGTTCAGTTACACCCTGGATTTCGATTTCAACACGACGGTCTGGTGCCAGACATTCGATCAGAGCAGCGCGCTGTTTGATATTGTCACATTTGTTGCCAGTAACAGGATCTTCTTTACCGCGGCCTTCTGCACGGATGCTGCCGGCTGGGATGCCTTTAGCGACCAGGTAATCTACAACGCTCTGTGCACGTTTCTGAGACAGTGGCAGGTTGTAGTTCTGGGAACCGATGCGGTCAGTGTAACCGATAACCAGGACGTTGCCCTGAGTCGGATCGATTGACGCCAGTTCGTTGAACAGCTGGTTCAGAGCTTCCTGACCTTCAGCTTTCAGAGTAGATTTGTTGAAGTTGAACAGAACGTCTGAACGCAGGGTGAAACGTTTGTTCTCAACAACTGGTGCAACAACCGGAGCTGGTTCTGCAACTGGTGCAGCAACTTCATCCTGGCCGAAACGGTAAGCAACACCAACACTCAGCATGCCGTTATCAGGACGTGCCATAGTGGTTTCTTTATCGCCGATGTTGTTGATCCACTGATATTCTACGCGAGCTGCGATATCACGGGTGATTGCATACTCAGTACCCAGTGCGAACAGCGGAGAAACACCAGTGTCGTTGCCTTTAACGCGCTCACCATCGATAGATGCGGTTGCGTCTGCACGCCATACCATTGCACCCAGACGGGTATAAACGTCTAAGTCATCCATTACCGGATAGCTCAGTTTGGTAGTCAGCTGAACGCCCTGTGCTTTGAATGCGCCGTTGTTACCGTCGCCTTTGTAAGGCATACGACCTAACCAGTCATAACCTAATTCAAAGCCCATGTACTGGTTGTGCTGATAACCAGCATAGATACCAGCGCCGAGCTGATCTTTATGAACCGGACCAGTGTTGCCTAAGCTTTCACCGTCAAAACCAGTACCGGTGTTCTGATACTGAGACCAACCTAATTTACCACCGGTATACCAGGTATTGTCTTTTGGAGCTGCCTGCGCAACGCTTGCGAAAGCTGCCACTGCCACTGCTACTGCGATAGCTGTCTTTTTCATTTTACGCCTCGTTATCATCCAAATTGGCTCTGGCTTAATAGCCTTATTATCGCCTTTGGTTTTTAAAAATAGTCAGGGATTATGTGCGCTATTTAGTAAATAGCTCCCAACAGGGAATTTTAAGCACTACCTTAACGGTGTAAAGTCTACAGCGAACTATAAAAGTTACAAGCCTGTCCTGCGGAATTCGACTAAAAAAATGTAAAAAACTGTACTGATTCATAAACATACAAAATAGTCAATTTCTTTGGATATTTGGCTTAACACGTTGAAATAGTGTAATTTTATTAACCAAGCAGAGCAAATGATACGGGCATGTAAAAAACTCTGAGAATATTCTTAATTTTCCTTAATGATAAGGGAAAGAGTGAATTTGTAATGTATTCAGTTGTCGTGCAACAGGTGCACTGTCATGATGCCATTCCTGCGGACGCATAATAAAACCGAGGCAGCCGCCCTGTTCCGCCGCGCGCTGTAACCGGGCATTTTCCTGCTCAGTCAGTACCGGCAGCCAGCCCAGAACCACACTGTAGTTACCGCTGGCGAGTGCTTTCTCCATAGCGGCAACACTGTTGATCGCCGGGATGCGGGACAACTGCATGATTTTATCACCCGGCAGCTGATTCTGCGATAACCAGGTGCGGTTAAGTTTTGCACCCGGAGAGAGCCATAACAGCCAGCGGGACTCCCCGGCAAGCTGACGTAATAAAGGAAGCAGAATGTGGGTCAGGACGATATCATTATTGCGATAAACCAGTTCGCTGACCATTCCGTTCAGACGGCGTTCCCCCGCAAGGGCGGGTGACACAGATGCCGGTGTAACAGGGACGTATTCCCGGGTTGCCTGCTGGCGCATAGTTAACCTCACATAGTGATGCTGTATATGTGTACAGTATAATCCAATTCCGCTCAGATCAAGTAAATTTTTTTCCATACAACTCGCAAAATTCAGGTTTGCCGGATACAAATACGAATTTATCGTTGGCAATCGGGGAAACATTCCTTATTTTGTGGCGACAGCTGAGCTCAGTCAGGGAATGACACAACGATACGTTTAACCTGCTTTCAAAGGACTGATAATATGAAGGATTATTTGAAATTGTCAGATGTTCAGTTTGATCGTCTTCAACACAGCACACAGCCGTTCGGCCGGATCCGCCTGAAATCACAGTTCGGGTGTATGGGATTATCCATTGACCGGGTCACTTTTGCACTGATAGCCAACAGTCAGCTCTGGCTGAAAAGCACAGAGGCCACCCGCGAGCTGTTCTGCCGGCTGGAACTGAGTGACCGGTTTACTTATCCCAAGCGGATCCTGCCGATGCGGATTAACTATTACCGTGTTCCGGACGCGGTATGGCAGTGCCCTCAGCAGAGTGAGTTCCTTTTTTACCAGACCTACCTGCATGCACGGGAACATGCACAGTCACAGCAGCAACTGCCGTCGCGGATTAAAGATCTGCCGAATGTGGACAGAGCTCTGGAACGCCGCTTATGGCAGGCGGGGATCCGCCGGGTGGATGACCTCTATTTGCTGGGTGCCAAAGCGAGCTTTCTGAAGGTCAAAGCCCGGCCGCAGAATGAGCTGAAATTACTGTTTGCCATCGCGGGAGCCATTGAGGGGTGCCACAGTGCGGTATTACCGAAAGCACTGCGGGAGGATCTTATCCATTGGCATGGCCGGCTGAACTAAACGGCGCAGGTATCCCGGGGAAATGTTTTCCCCGGGAAGACATCAGCTGTCCGGTGTTTCTTCCGCCGCAGTCTGTTTTTTGCGGCGGAACCGCCCGGCGGAAGGCTGCAGATTATGCTCTTTATCATTGATCTGCCGGATAAGCCCGGTAATGTCCGGTGTCAGGCTGAGTAACAGGCGAATCTGTTCCAGCACCAGCTGCTCGGTACTATTATTGTCACAGGTACATTTATCCAGACGCTGTGCGAGCGCATCTGAAATAGCCTGAATCTGCAAATCTTCCCGATGTCCTTTTTGCAGTGCGATCTCGATATAGCGGATGGCATCATTCAGCAGACGCAGAATAGTGTCATCCGTGAGCTTGGTGCGGTGAGCCCCGAGCGCGGAAATATAACTGAGCAGGGTGTGGTTGAGACAGAGCAGGCGGAACGCCTCATCCTGAGATGTACGGTAACTGCTCGGCTCTGAGGATATGTTCGCTACCACAGAGGCAAACTCCCCGTCGCTGATATGCGCATCACGACGGGCAACCCGGTACTCCAGGCTGTCAGTTTTACCGTTGTAATACTGTTGCAGGATTTGTTCCAGATAACGGCCGTTTGCCTGCATGGTGCGGTCAATCACCAGCGGCAGCTGGCGGTATTTCCAGTCCGGCCAGATATAGCTGACAGCAAACCAGGCGAGTCCGCAGCCGATCAGGGTATCGATGATGCGGTGGATGGCGATATCAAACCCTTCACCCAGCAGGTTAAAACTGAACAGCACCAGCAGGGTAATAAAAATAGTGGCCTGGGCGTACTGACTGGTGCGGAACACAAAGAACATCAGCCCGGACAGTACCATCAGAATAAGCTGTCCCTCATAAGACGGCACAAAATACATGATCGGCAGGCCGATAAGGATCCCGGCGAGAGTCCCCACTATGCGCAGCATCAGGCGGCGTCGTGTGGCACTGTAGTTCGGCTGGCAGACAAACAGGCTGGTCAGCATAATCCAGTAACCGCGGGTCAGATCGAAGGTCAGGATAATGGCGTAACCGGCACACAGCAGCAGCGACATCCGGATAGCATGGCGGAACAGGGCGGAGCGTGGTGTCAGGTTCTGCCTGACCCGCGCCCAGATATCACGCAGTCCCTGCAGGTTTTCGTTGGACAGGCGTGCATCTTCCTGCATCTTTTCCGCCGGAAGCTGAGTCTGCTCTGCGGTCAGTCCTTTAAGCTGGGAATCGACACCGCGCAGGTTGGTCAGCAGATGGCGCAGAGCCATGACACTGCTGTTACCGGGCTTTTGCTGCTCCAGCAGGTTGAGGGAGTTTTCCAGATAAGAAAATGTCCGCTCAAAACGCGGGTTATGGTGATATTTGCGGCGCTGCAAAATGGCCTGCGCAACAGCGGCGCAGGCATGTCCCTGCATGGTCATCAGCCGCTGAAAGCGGAACATAATATCGCTGTAACGCAGTTCATTGCTTAAATTCTGATACTGGATATGAGACGAACTCGCCCGCTCGTGAATATCCTGGGCAACAAAGTAATATTGAAGGGCATGGCGGGTACTGCGCTGGCCGCGGTCACCTTTCAGGCGGGAAAACAGGGTCATTTTTGCCTGATGCATGGCTTCCGTCAGTGCGCTGTTCGCCATCGCCAGTTCAAAGACGGACTGCTGATAATCTTCTTCTATATCCGGGTCAAACAGGTTTGCTTTTGCCTCCAGATAATTGGAGAGCTGCATATAATAGCGGGCAAGATTATCCTGCAGCGGACGGACAGGGAAAAACAGGTGCCCGGTCAGGGTCAGCAGGTTATACCAGACCGCACCGGTCAGCAGTAACAGCGGTTGCTGATACCAGTCATCAAACAGGTTTTTACCCAGCATGGTGTAAATCGCGATCAGCAGTGCCCCGAAAGCAATGGTGGCGTAACGCTGCCCGAGCGCACCCAACAGAATAAACCCGCTGGTTGATACCGCAAGTCCTGCCATAAACAGGAGGTGGTGGTCATACAGCAGTTCAATGGCCGCAGACGCGACAAAGAAAGAGATCAGCGTGATAAACAGATTACGCAGACGCCCGGCGAGCCGGTCATCCAGGTCTGTCAGTGCGGCGGCCACCATCCCGAGTGTCAGGGCAATGGTGACTTTCGGCGGCATGTGCAGCAGCCACGGCACCAGTGTGGTACCTGTCAGCGCAATCAGGATGCGGAAATAATAAAGAAAATGGCTGTTATAAATATACCGGCTGAAGCCGAGAAACGCTGCAAGCACAATAACCTCAATGAGTCAGAAATACCCTTAACGGGAATTTGGCAGTAAACTAATTGTGTCTTTCCTGTAATATGGCAATGGTATGGCGCTGGCATACGTTTTACCACATCTGGTTTTATCACATATTGATTTCAATCTTGTAACGGTGCGGAACACATGGAATTAAAATCAACACAAATGGGGCAGACACTGGCCCGGCATCCTTACAACCGCGTGCGGTTACTTAACGCAGGTATCGAAGTCAGCGGGGCAAAACACCGGTATGTTATTCCTTTCAATGAGTTAATCAATATTCAATGTAAACGCGGTATCGTCTGGGGCGAACTGGAATTTGAACTGCCGGATGAGCAGGTTGTGCGTCTGCACGGTACCCAGTGGCAGGAAACTCAGGAATTCTATCAGTATCTTACCGATATCTGGTCACGCTGGAGTGAAGAGATGAGCGTGGTCAGCGCGGGTGTGCTGGATAAACAGGTCAGTGAAATTAAGTCGGTGATTCAGGCCGACCGCTGGCTGACACAACCGGAAAGTCAGAAACTCCGTGACAACATTCTGCACGCCTTTGCGGCACTGCCGCTGCCCCGTGCGCGTCTGGCCGGTTTTGATAATTGTGCACAGTCTTATCAGTTTTGTCTGGACTGGCTCAGCCACACCGATGAAAAACGCCGTCAGCGCAACCGCGAATGGACACAACAATGCCTTGAAACCTACGTGGATTTCTTTGCCAGTGTGGAATCCTCCCCGCTGAATACTTCGCAGAGTGAGGCGGTGGTTAATGGTGAGCCTTCCGTGCTGGTACTGGCGGGAGCCGGAAGCGGTAAAACATCGGTGCTGGTGGCACGGGCAGGCTGGCTGCTGCGCCGTCAGCAGGCGCTGCCGGAGCAGATCCTGATGCTCGCCTTCGGGCGGCAGGCGGCGGATGAGATGAATGAACGGATCCGCACCTGTCTGCACACAGAAGAGATCCGCAGTAAAACCTTTCACGCCCTCGCACTGCATATTATCCGCGAAGCATCCAATAAATCGCCGGTTATCAGTGCGCTGGAAAGCGACACAGCCGCCCGTCATGAACTGATTAAATCCGTCTGGCAGACTCAGTGCCGTGAGAAAAAAGCACAGGCAAAAGGCTGGCGCGAACTTATCAGCGGCAGTATGAACTGGCTGGTGGATGAGGAGGAATACTGGGAAGATGAAACCCTGTGCCGCCGCATGGTGCCGAGGATTGACCGCTGGCTGAGCCTGATGCGCATGAACGGCGGTAGTCAGAAAGTGATGATTGAGTCCGCACCGCCGGATATTGCACCGGAATTCACAAAACAAATCAAACTGATGGCGCCGTTTTTAAAAGCCTGGAAAAGTGCCCTGAAAGACGAGGGGGCGACAGATTTCTCCGGGCTTATCCATCAGGCGGTGAATCTGATTGAAAAAGGGCGCTTTATCTCGCCGTGGAAAGCGGTGCTGGTGGATGAGTTCCAGGATATCTCACCGCTGCGGGCAAAACTGATCCATGCCCTGCGGGCCCAGAACCCGCAGACCACACTATTTGCTGTCGGTGATGACTGGCAGGCTATTTACCGTTTCAGTGGTGCGGAACTGACACTGACCACGGATTTCAGCGCGGTCTTCGGCGAAGGGGGACAGTGTGCGCTGGATACCACATACCGCTTTAACAGCCGTATCGGGGAGATCGCCAACGAATTTATTCAGCGTAACCCGCAGCAGTTAACCAAACCCCTGAACAGCCTGACGAAAGGGGATAAAAAAGCGGTGCTGTTACTGCCGGACAGTCAGCTGGAAGCATTACTGAATAAAATGAGCGGTTATGTGACCGGAGAAGAAACGGTTCTGATCCTGGCGCGTTATCACCACCTTAAACCGGAGATTCTGTCGGTGGCAGCAACCCGCTGGCCGCATCTCAATATCCGTTTTATGACCATGCATGCCTCGAAAGGTCAGCAGGCGGATTACGTCATTATTACCGGACTGACGGATGAACGGGACGGTTTCCCGGCTGCAGCACGGGAATCGGTGATTGAGCAGGGATTACTGCCGCGGGAAGAGGAGTTTATACATGCCGAGGAGCGTCGCCTGATGTATGTGGCGCTGACCCGGGCAAAAAAACAGGTCTGGTTGCTGTATGACAAAGACTCGCCGTCCTGCTTCGCGGAAGAACTGGCGGATATGGGCGTCAGCCGGGTGAAAAAGCCCTGAAATATGAAAGAAGCGGCGGTAAATTATCACCGCCGCAGAAAGCCGTTACTGAGTCCGCTCACTTAAATAGCGGTTGTAATCCGGAATAACAATATCCACATCGTTATCGAAATCCGGCGAGTGAATAATAAAATCAGCGGTGGACATATTGGTTGCCACCGGGATATTCCAGACGGTCGACAGGCGCAGCAGCGCTTTCACATCCGGGTCATGAGGCACGGCATTGAGCGGATCCCAGAAAAAAATCAGCACATCAATTTTCCCTTCCGCAATCATTGAGCCTATCTGCTGATCCCCGCCCATCGGCCCGCTCAGCATGCCGGTGATTTCAAGCCCGGTTTCGCGGCTGATCAGTTTGCCGGTAGTGCCGGTGGCGAACAGCTCATGGCCTTCTAATTTAGCCAGATTGCGTTTAACCCAGTCCAGTAATTTGGTTTTATAGTGATCATGAGCCACAAGGGCGATTTTTTTATGCTTGGTCAGTACTCGGGTGGTCGATTCCATAACGCTCTCTTTTCCGGCGAATAAAATGTTATTCAATAACATAAGCGAAAAAAAGGGTTCCGCCAACAGGTGATTTTCAATTCAGTATGCTATAACTCAGATTGTTGCGCAGGATGATAAAAGAGGCTTCTATGAATGACACATTTCTGACCGGTATTCTTCAGCAGGTAAAAACGATCGCTGTGGCGGGGGCGAGTGATAAACCGGACCGCCCTGTTTATCATGTGATGGAGTATCTGCTGGGACAGGGATACCGGGTGATTCCGGTGAATCCGAAACTGGCGGGAAAAACCCTGATCGGGCAGATGGTGTATGCCACGCTTGCCGATATTCCGGAGCCGGTGGATATGGTGGATGTTTTCCGTAATGCGGATGCCGCACCGGGTATTGCGCAGGAAGCGATTGCCATAAAAGCGAAAGTGCTGTGGCTGCAGCAGGGGATTATCAGCAGTGAGGCGAAAGCGCTGGCGGAAAACGCCGGGCTGCTGTTTGTTGAGGATCGCTGCCCGAAAATTGAGATCCCGCGTCTGGGGCTGGAAAAGTAAGTAAAAATAAAGCCCCGGCATGTGAGTGGCGGGGCTCTTCGTATTGTTAATTGCGCAACCGGGGAGACTGTAACTGGTTGCGGATGGACTCAGCCAGTTCATCCATAGTGATGTTATCGGGGTGGTCTTCATCCATCTCATAGGTGATCTGGGCTTCTGCCAGATAGCTATGGATAGGCTCACCGTTATCGTCTTCCATCACGACGTGGTACCAGGGCGCAGAGCGCAGGTTCATATTGGATGCGATGTCGTCCTCTTCCGGCTGATCCAGTGAGTATTCAGCATCAATGTCGACAATCACGCCCAGGTAGCCAAGCAGCTTATGGCGAACTTGTTGTCCGATACCGAACTTACTTGAAATCATCATAATCACCTCCGAAGAAACTTTGCTCTGTTACTAATATGGGGGGTACTGATGACAGATTCAATCCCTTAACAGATTGTTGTTTCCTATCACTGCAATCAGCAACAGCTGACAATTTCAGGTTATCGGGGAGTGGGTAAAATTACAACCGGCGGACAGCGATACAGATTAAAATAGTGACATTTTCGGAAAAAGGAGCGATATAATGAAGATCGGACGACATTTTGCCGTATACGGACGCGTTCAGGGCGTTGGTTTCCGCTATCAAACGTTTTACTGGGCAAAACGCCATAATGTGACCGGTTTTGTCCGCAATCGTCAGGATGGCAGTGTGGAAATTGAAGCGTATGGCGATGAAAGTGTGCTGGAGGCCATGACCGCATGGCTGGAGGCGGGCGGGCCGCCGGGGGCGAAAGTGACAGATATCATCGCAACCCCCTGTGATTACAGGGAAGTTGCGGTATTCCGTGTCCGCCACGAATAAACGGCGGTCAGATACATTTCACCGGTTTCGGCAGACCGGCCAGCTTTGTTGCCTGTTTGGCCGGGCCTTTCGGAAACAGGCGGTACAGATAACGACTGTTCCCGCGCTCCTCGCCATACTTCTGTGTGATGGCTTTCACCAGCATGCGGATAGCCGGTGAGGTATTAAATTCCAGATAAAAATCCCGCACAAAGCGGATAACTTCCCAGTGCTGTTCTGTCAGGGTGATTTCTTCCTGTTCAGCCAGCAGCGGCACCATTGCTTCCTGCCAGTCCTGCACATTGAGTAAATAGCCGTGGGGGTCAGTGGCGATTTCACGCCCTTCAAACACAAACATAATCTGAACCTGCTGAAAATGAGAATGAAAATGTAGCAAAAATCTGCCGCTACCCCAAGCATCAGAAGAAAGAAAGCGGTGATAATGATGATAAAATCAGCTAACACATTGAGAAATGACTAAATTTCCGGCATTTAAACTATCCGGGACTTTACAAGGCACAGTGAGGGGACTATAGTGCACGTCATTGCGGAGGGGTGGCCGAGCGGCTTAAGGCAGCGGTCTTGAAAACCGCCGACGGGAAACCGTCCGAGAGTTCGAATCTCTCCTCCTCCGCCATCTCAACGTCTCCCAGTATCTCCTGAAGTCTCTCAATTCCTGATAAATCATTCCTTACAGTAACGTTATTTGCCCGGCTATCAGCGAAAACCTCACCAAACTGCACAGTATGAATTTCGCTGAAGTCAGATATAACAGAGTGCAGGGCGTGATATTATGATGGTGCCACTTCGCTTTGTCTGATTCGTTCCGTATTGGGTCACCGGAGTTTTATGTTTAACTTTTAACAATGTTAGAGGTTTAAAATATATTTCAGTTCTTTTATTTTTTCTTTTTGCGGCGACTGATGAATATCTGCACAGTAGCTTTTTTCATATTCATCGATTAAATTTTCCACAGAGAGTCTTTTGTTCGGAACATCCATTTTTAAATCATCTCTTGCTTCCTGCTGTAAACGCATACTATCGTAACCGCTCATTTTAGGTATTTCATCACCAAAAACAGATGTTACCCCATTCATGCGAAAATTAACCTTCGCTTGTTGATCTCCGATTTCATCAACGGCAAGCCTGCACTTCATATATTTTACGACTTTCGTTTCCTGAGTATCGCAGCCTTGTAATAAAATACATCCGATTGTAACGACAATAATACCGAAAATTTTCATCCCTCAGATACCCTTAATTTAATGGTAATAAAGTGTGATTTTCTCACAAAAAATTATCCGTGATAAATAAAAGGTTTCTCTGTTCCCTGAACCGAAACAGTTTTCTCAGATAATTTTCTTCAGGCGGACTGTCCACTCCGGCCGGAAGCTGACGTCGCCGCATTCAGCATCATGCTGCTGATTAGCACAATATTTTTTCCGGCAATATTTCCCTTCCCGTTTCGTCAAAAATGTCGATTATTGTTGTCTGACACATCAAAAAACCGATCCTTCATTGATTATAAAGCTATTTTTTACTGGCATGTAATATGCATAGATGACATTTCTTTTCTTACTCTTTTACTCCCTGGTCAGGGGAAAGGACGTCAAATGAATAAAGTCATATCTGTATGCCCGTATTGTGGCGCCGGTTGTAAACTGAATCTTTGTGTTGAAAACGGAAAAATAATCAAAGCAGAAGGTGCTGATGGTGTTACCAACCAGGGGCAGCTGTGTCTGAAAGGGTTATATGGCTGGGATTTTCTTAATGATAACAAGTTACTGACAGCCAGAATAAATCAGCCGATGATCCGCAGAGAAAAAGGCGCACCGTTTGAAGTTGTCAGCTGGCGGGAGGCGATTAATTATACCGCTCACCGGCTGAAACAGATTAAAGAAAAGTACGGTGCAAAATCCATTATGTGTACGGGCTCCTCACGCGGAACCGGCAATGAAACCAACTTTGTGATGCAGAAATTTGCCCGTGCAGTATTGGGTAACAACAATGTGGATTGCTGTGCCCGGGTGTGTCACGGCCCGTCAGTGGCCGGATTACAGGTGACATTAGGTAACGGGGCAATGAGCAATTCCATCGCGGATATTGAACACTCCGGTTGCCTGCTGGTATTCGGGTATAACTGTGCGGATTCTCATCCTATTGTCGCCCGCCGGGTGATAAAAGCAAAAGAGAACGGGGCGGAAATTATTGTCTGCGACCCGAGAAAAATAGAAACAGCTAAAATTGCCACACAATACCTTCCTCTGCGGAACGGTACCAATATGGCGCTGGTTAATGCGTTCGCCTATACCTTAATTGATGAAAATCTGTATGACAAAAATTATGTCAGCCGGTTTACAGAGGGATTTGAGGAGTACAAAAAAGCCGTTCAGGATTACAGCCCTGAGGTGGTTCAGGATATTACCGGCATTCCGGCCTCACAAATCCGTCAGGCGATGAGAACCTACGCGCGTGCAAAAACCGCAACCATTATGTGGGGGATGGGGGTGACACAATTCGGGCAGGCGGTGGATGTTGTCAAAGGCCTTTCCGGACTGGCGTTATTAACCGGCAATCTGGGAAAACCCGGTGTGGGGGTTGCACCGGTCAGAGGGCAGAATAATGTTCAGGGTGCCTGTGATATGGGGGTACTGCCTAATATGTTCCCCGGCTATCAGAATGTGACAGATGAAAATGTCAGACGTAAATTTGCGCAGGCATGGGGGATCCCGTATGAATCCCTTGACCCTGAGGCGGGCTACCGTATTACGGAAGTCCCGCATCTGGCCATTGAGGGAAAGGTAAAAGCCTATTACATCATGGGGGAGGATCCGCTGCAGACAGAAGCGGATTTACAACTCGTCCGCAATGGGTTTGATGCCCTGGAATTTGTGGTGGTGCAGGATATCTTTATGACCAAAACAGCGGAGCAGGCCGATGTTATTCTGCCGTCAACCAGCTGGGGTGAGCACGGCGGTATCTTTACCTGCGCGGACAGGGGCTTTCAGCGGTTTGAGAAAGCCATTGAACCACAGGGAAATGTAAAACGGGACTGGGAAATTATCAGTCTGCTGGCGACAGAGATGGGATACCCGATGTCTTATACTGACAACAAAGAGATTTGGGATGAACTCAGAGAACTGTGTCCGCTGTTTTACGGTGTCACCTATGAAAAACTGGAAGGGCTGGCACATATTCAGTGGCCGTGCCCGTCAGAAGATCATCCGGGGACACCATACCTCTATCAGAATAACGTCTTTGATACCCCGTCAGGCAAAGGACTGCTGTTTGCCGCACCGTGGCGGAAGCCGGCGGAACTGCCGGATGATGAATATCCGCTGATCCTTTCCACTGTCCGTGAGGTCGGGCACTATTCATGCCGTTCTATGACCGGTAACTGTAAGGCGCTGGCATCTCTGGCTGACGAACCGGGATATGTGCAGATGCATCCGGAAACCGCAGGAAAGCTGGGAATTAAAGACCAGGATATTGTGTGGGTGGAGTCACGCAGAGGGAAAGTGATGTCCCGGTGCAGTATCAATGAAACGATTAATAAACCAGCGGTTTATATGACATATCAGTGGTGGATTGGTGCCTGTAATGAACTGACACAGGATAATCTGGATCCGGTATCCAAAACACCGGAAACTAAATACTGTGCGGCGAGAGTGATCAGAATTGATAATCAGAAAGAGGCCGAAGCTCTAGTCAAAGAAAAATATGCTGTCATGCGGAACCGGTTAATCGGTTTAGTTGAAACAGCAGAAAGCCAGATTCAATAAACGGAATACATTTAATACCATGTGACCACAGGGTGTTTTACAGCACTCTGTGGTTTTTTATACCACATCATTGCTGAATGAAACACAAAAAGCCTGCAGCCGCCGGATGCAGATGAGTCCCCTGTGATTACTGGTGTCATCGTCAGCCGGAAAATGTCCCCCTGCCGGTTATCTCCTCCGCACATAAAAACAATATTTCCGTTTTCTGTGATTTTCCTCAAATAATCAAAAAGATATTTCGCTAAGATAACGGTCTTAAAGGAGCGATGTCTATGATAAGTTTATCTCATCTATCCGGTTTATTCTTAGGGGTATTACTGGGTTTTGTTATGCAGCGCGGCCGCTTTTGTTTAGCCGGTGGTTTGCGTGATCTCTATCTCTTTCGCGACAGCAGAATGCTGATTGCTATTCTGATTGTCATCTCTGTCCAGAGTATCGGACTCTTCATTTTTTCTTATTTCGGTATTGCAAAAATCCCCGGAGGCACATTTCCCTGGCTGGCAACTCTGGCCGGCGGATTACTTTTTGGCATGGGGATGGCATTTGCCGGGTCCTGCTCAACCGGTGCTTATTACCGGGCTGCGGAAGGATTGGCAGGCAGCATTACAGCCGTCGGCGGTTTTATTATTGCCAGCTGGTTTATCCGTCAGTCTGCCGTAAAACAGGTCTTTTCTCCGGTTACCACACCGAAGCTGGATTCCCCGACTATCACACAATCACTGAATATCCCGCCGTATATCGCGATTATTGTTTTGGTGCTGCTGACGGTTTTTCTGGTGAATCGTCACCTGAATAAATACAAATCTGTTCACATTCCCAAAATGAAAGCCCGGAAAACCGGGGTCGCTCACCTGCTGTTTGAAGCCCGCTGGCATCCGTTTGTTTCTGCCCTGATAATTGGTGTCATTGCTCTGCTTGCCTGGCCTTCAAGCCTGGCGGACGGACGTGTCGGCGGGTTAGGGATCAGCGGCCCGAGCGCACAATTATTTTCACTGGTGACGGCCGGCGACCTGAAATTCTTTAACTGGGCGGGTTATCTGCTGATCGGGATTTTTGCCGGGGCGTTTATCGCCGCAAAAGGCAGCCGGGAATTTCGTTTCCGCAACCCGGGTTTTCCCGTGATGATAAAAAGCCTGACCGGCGGATTACTCATGGGTATCGGCAGCGGCCTGGCCGGCGGCTGTATGCTGGGAAATACCTTAGTCAATACGGCCTGGTTCTCCTGGCAGGGCTGGGCGTTTATTCCCTGCATTATCGCCGGCAGCTGGATTGTCAGTTATTTTACGATCATACGTCCTCAGAAAATAAAGTAATAAGGTGAAACTATGAATACGCTGGAATTAGATACCCGCGGGCACCTGTGCCCCTTTCCGTTAATTGAAGCAAAAAAAGCCATTGAAACATTAGCGACCGGTGATGTACTGGTCATCAAATACGATTGCGCTCAGGCGACGGAAAATATTCCTCGCTGGGCGGCAGAAGCCGGCCATGAAGTTACTGATTTTGAACAAATCGGTGATGCGCAATGGCGGATGGAAATTAAAAAAGGGTAACGAAATGATGGCGGCCTGAAAATCGTTGCACGGAACTTTTCCGGACAGAAAAAGACGGAATTGTTCACAGGCAAATTTGAGGTCGCATCGCTCACCGGTACGCAGTGAAACACGTTCTTATTCCTGCATCTGCGCCGTTAATACACTGACCTTCTCTTTCAGCAGATTCGCCATATCCCCGCCGTGACCATCGAGTATTTTACCGATATCCTTTAGTTTGACGCCTATCTGCCGCAATATCTGAATCCGGGTAAGGCGTTCGATACTGTCAGTCCGGTCTTCTCAGCAATTTCACCAACCTGAAGTAACATATTTCCCTCTTGTAATGCTGCTCAGACTGCGGCCTTACGTGACGTAAGAGTCAATACCCGGTTTATATTTTATTGATCCTGTTTTGCAGACAGGTACACGTACAGTATTGTACCGGTTCCGTATAATAATGAGATTCAAATAAAAAAAGCAGGAGTGATCTTTGGTTACCGGACCTTTTATTAATGCCGCCGCCGTATTAATCGGCGGAATTGCCGGGGCAGGGCTGAGCCACCGGCTGCCGGAACGTATCCGGACATCCATGCCCTCTGTATTCGGCCTGGCCTCGCTCGCCATCGGGGTGTTGCTGATTATAAAATGTGCCAATATGCCGGTGATGGTATTGTCGGTACTGCTGGGGGCGGTTATCGGTGAACTGTGTTGCCTGGAAAATAAAATTAATGCGGTGGCCGGTAAAATAAAGACCCGGCTTCCGGCACGGGGCGGGGCTCAGGAAAGTTTTATCGAAAACTATGTGGTGCTGATATTCCTGTTCTGTGTCAGCGGTACCGGAATTTTCGGGGCGATGCATGAAGGCATGACCGGTGATCCGACCGTCCTGCTGACCAAAGCTTTTATGGATTTTTTCACCGCGATGATATTTGCCTGCTCACTGGGTATTGCGGTGTCGGTTATTGCCGCACCGATGCTGATTATTCAGCTGGCACTGGCGGGCAGCGGCGCGTTATTAATGCCGTTTACCACACCGGCCATGATGGCAGATTTTACTGCGGCGGGCGGGGTATTATTAATCGCGACCGGGCTTCGGATCTGCGGTATTAAAATGTTTGCGGTGATTAACCTGCTTCCGGCACTGGTACTGGTGATGCCGCTGTCACTGCTCTGGTCATCTTTCTGAATTATGATGTAAATCAGCCGGATAGATACAGCAGACGGTGGCAGTCTGTCATGCAGGGTTATTTTTTGGTTATTGATCCCGCAAAACAGCATCCGGCTGAATAAATTATCTGCAAATACAGGATTGGCTGTTTTTATCTGCTTTATTTGAACCACTTCAAGAAATTGAATTACTTCTGAAATCACAGGGTTATAATCCGGAAAACCGATTCAGTTACTTTCCGTATTCATTCCATGGATGTCATCAGTATTATCATTTCAGCGGGTAAATCCTCCGTTGATGTCGCACTTTATACCTTATTACCGATTATGGTCGTGATGCTGATCATAATGAAATACCTGTCTGTCAGAGGCGTGCTGGATGTGATAGTCCGCTGGCTGGCACCTTTACTCAAACCTTTCGGCTTAACTGGGATGAGTGCATTCGCGCTGATCCAGATAAACTTTGTCAGTTTTGCCGCACCACTGGCAACACTTGCGATTATGGATAAGCGGGGTGTCTCTGATCGCCATATGGCCGCCACCCTGGCGATGTGTTTTGCTATGGGGCAGGGGAATGTGTTTTATCCGCTGATGCCGTTCGGGCTGCACTGGACAACCTCCATTATTATCTCGGTTGCAGGGGGATTGTGTGCGGCGGCTTTCACTTGGTATGTCACCGGCCGCCGGTTATCCGCAACAGAGACCGCAAGTTCAGAGCCGCTGCCGGATGCGGAGCAGAATAATCAGGGAATTTTGTCGGTTATCAACAGCGCGGGGGCGGATGCTATCCGTCTGGCACTCGGGGCTATCCCGATGCTTATCCTGTCATTATCCATTGTCGGATTAATGCAGGCCGCCGGGGTGATTGAATGGCTGCACCATATTCTGATGCCGGTACTGAATTTTATGCATATTCCGGACAGTTTTGTACTGCCCGCCCTGGTAAAATGTGTGGCCGGGGGAACCGCCTATTTCGGGGTAATTTCTGACCTGGTACAGCAGGGCGCGGTAACCGCCAATCAGATTAATGCGTCTTCCGGTTTACTCATCCAGACATTTGATTTACCGGGGATCGGAATTTTTCTCGGCATCAGTTCGCGGTTTGTCCGCTTATTCCGTTATGTGATCCCGGCAGCACTGATCGGTATTCTCATCCGCACGGTTTTGCATATAGTATTATTTTAAGCCGCAGGAGATAAGTGATGGATATTCGTGAAGATGAAACCAGTTTTTATATTCTTTCTGAGGACGGCAAAAGCCGGATAGCGGAGATCACCTTTGTGTATACCGGGGATAATCTGGTGATTATTGACCATACTATGGTGGATGACAGCCTGCGCGGGCAGAAAGTCGGTAATAAGCTGGTTGCGGCGGTGGTTGAGAAAATGCGCCGTGAACAGCGGAAAATTATTCCGCTTTGTCCGTTTGCCAAAAGCGTGTTTGATAAAACCCGTGAGTATGACGATATCCGTCACACCAGGTAATGCACAATGCCGGAGGGGAAACCGGTTTTCCCCTCACGGCACAGACAGAACAGTTACCATCCGCAGATATTGGTTTCTTCATCCATATCGTAGCCGCGGATAATATTAATCAGATCCTTGACGATTTGCGCCGCGTTTTCAGCATCGGCTAATTCAGCAGCGGAATCCACGTCTTTATCCACTGACACACCATTATTTTTATTGGTCATGGTGACCATCAGTGCCGCATCATTAATCTTTTCTTTGCCGTCTAATTCACTGACCAGCAACGCGATTTCTTCCGCTGCAATCTCAGGGATATATAACTTTTTCGGATTCAGAAAGAGTTTTTCCGCTTTCAGGCCGTTACTTTCATTTATCAGCTCTAATAAAAAGCCTTTGTTTTCGTCGTTCATGATTGTGTTACTCCTCGGTCAGGATCTCTGGGGCGACATAAAAATCGACATTGAACACAGTATCGTCAGTAACCGCTTCTATCCGGTGCCAGGTTTCCGGCGGAAAGACACCGAACTGCCCGGCTTGGATTACCAGGGTGTCTGTTGGTTCGGGGCTGGTTTCATCCGCATAGGAATAGTAAACAATCGTGCCCTGCATAACAGACAGTTTAGGATAAACGCCCTGACGGGTGCCTTTATCCAGATGTCTTTGCCAGATAGATTTCGGTGCGGTTTCTTTGGTCCAGAGCGGGGTGCTGCGGACATGAATGTAGTTAGTCGGAATGATGATGCGTTCCATCTGTGTTCTCCTGAAGTTAAACACATGATTAAGGCTTAATCTTAAAATACTTTTCAAAATTTAAAAAGTATTTTAGATGCAACTTCAGGGGAAACAGCACGATTTACCCGCTGACAGCCGGGGGCTGTCAGCAGGGCAGACGCCGGGAAAGAGGGCTATGATTAATCGTAGGTAATCATAAAAGTGGCATCTGCGTCAGCGATGCCGGGGGTCGGGCGGTTTCCGGTGGCGATATAGTTGGCATAAAATTGTGCCTGACCGTTGCCGTTAATATCCATAGCAATTTTCGGGCTTTTGGTTTCCACCGGCAGCCGGTTTTTCTGACTGTCGAGGATCTCTACCGCTACAGAGCCCGCGGCGCTTGCCCCTTCATTATCGCCAGCAGTGAGCTGTCCTGTTTATCTTTCTTACCGCTGAAGACAAAGGTGACGGCAGAAGAAGGCGGACAGTTCTGTAACTGAAAACTGAACGGCATGGATTGTGTTTTATCACCGGCGGCGCGGAAATTTTTCAGTGCCCAGCGCCCCAGTTCGACTTTTTTATTTGCCTGGGAAACTTCGACCCCGCAACTGTAAGCGACAATTTCACCGGACAACTCAATATTGACCCGGCCGAGTTCATAGGCGGCGGCTGAATGGATCAGCAGACTACCGCAAAGCAGGGGGAGCAGAGCCTGTTTAATGTGTTTCTTCATTGCCGTGCCTGTTATTCGTAGTCAACGCGTAAATAACCGCGGGATTGGAAAACACCTTCTTTCGGTTTATTGCCGGTCACACTGACAGGCCAGGCGGTAATTGCTGTCCGGGCCGAACCTGCGCCGTCGAGCTGGAACGGAATAACGCTGCCGATATTATTCGGCGTTAATGCATTACCGTTCTGATCACCGACAATAAAACCGACATCCGGGTTATCGGAGACAATCATATTGCCGTTAACTTTTTCCGCTTCGATACGCAATGTCAGATAGGCTTTCGCTTCCACGTTGGTACACTGAATCGCGATATTTTCGAGTTTTTTATTCACCGTAGCGGGCTTATTACCGGCACCGGCCTGGCTGAATAATTGTGAACCGATTTTACCGAAGTTAATCACCACAATATCATTAACCCCGACTTTGCATTGCTGCGGTACATTAATAATGCCGCTGTAACTGATGGTATAAACCGGCGTGCTCAGCGGGTCAGTATTTGCCGTCGTGACATAGACGGTAAATAAGGTCTTTTTCGGGATCACCACCTGGTCAACGAAACGGCGGGTGACTTTCAGGCGGAAGGTAAAATTACTGTCCATAATGCCGAACGGTTTTCCCTTGGTCACGTTCGGGTGTGTGCCCATCAGAACATAGTCCTGCGGCGGGTAAAATGTACCGGCAGAGCTGTCGGTAATACTCATCGCCCCCCGCAGATAATCATTCAGCTGGAGGTATTTATAGGATCCTTCCGTTTCCACCACCGGCATATTGGCGACATAGCTGCGCATTGTCCGGTTATTGCCGGAGTGGACAGGGCATATTCCCTCAACCCGTTCGCTGAAGTTTTTGGTTAACACTTTTACCTGACCCACCTGGTTATTGGCGGAGGTAAAGCTGTCGGTCAGATCGTAAAAGACCTCACTGGTTCCGCCCGCCGCATTACTGCATACCACAGCCAGCGCCGGAAGAGGTAAAAATGCCATTAATAACGGGATTGCGTATCTCTTTTTCATCATTAACTCTCTATTTACATTCAAGCGCGGTCCGCAGTAACGGCCCTTTGATTTCCTGACGGGTAAAATCATAATCCGCGGTGCACTGGTCACCCGGCTGATTCCCCCACTGCACCAGTAATTTCCCGGTCAGCGGCAGGCCGGTTAAATACACACGTCCGTCATCATCGGCAATACTGCTGATCTGAGAGCCGGTTTCCTGCACCATACTGCCGAAGCGGATCGGTTTGCCGTTGTGGGTCAGCGAGAGCAGCGCCCGGATCCCGATACTGGTATCAAACGTGGCGCGGGCAACAGCCCCGCTGATCGGTACCACGTTCTGCACATTATTTTTAATTTCCGTATTGTCATTAAATGAATCCGGATTCAGGGCAATACGGTTGTTACGGTATGCCGAGGCATAAGGAATAATGGCGTAACCGCGCCAGTCCGTTTTCACCCCGGTGTAGTTTTCCACCGCCACACCGGCGGCACCCGGTGCTTTGACCAGCACGGTGGTGTCATTGATTGACTGGCCGAATGTCAATCCGTTTTCATGCAGCAGCACTGCGCCGGAGGCCCGGTAGTTCAGCTGATTCTGATCCGGGTCGTAGTTATAGCTGATCCCGAAATCGCCGTAAGTGCCCTGATAATCCAGGCCCGCTGAGCCGTTATAACCCTGCTGGCTGACATGCCCCTGTGAGACGGAATAGCTCAGGTTTCTGTCTTCCAGCAGTGTGCCGTTCACGCCAACGCGGTAAGCCTCGCGGCCGCCGGAGTTATTGGTGGCGGAGAAGGTGGCATACGCGTTATTAAAGGCATCATTACTGCGCGCATTACGCGACGAGAATGAGGAGAACGGTACGGACACATTCACCGACAGCATGTTATCGCGCTCTTTGAGTTCCAGCGCTTTGGTGGTACTCAGGGAAACGGAATAATTTATCCCGTTCCAGCTGTTGGAATACCCGGCCTGATACCATTCATCTTTACCGCTGCGGTTCCAGTAAGACTGCTGGTTACCGGATATATAGAGCGAGCCGTACTGGTCAAATGATTGCGAGATATTGACCTGGAAGCGCCCTTTTTTGTTATAAAGCAGGTTGTGATAATTAATAATGATCGGCTTGCCGTCATCACCATCCTCGCCGTCCGGGGCAAATTCATAGCCGGACATCTGCTTATACGCGACATCGTTTAAGGTATAGAAGCCCTTGGTGGAATAGCGGTAACCCAATAACTGGAACGTGGTCCCGGTAGTGTTCAGGGATTTCGCGTACAGGAAACGGAAGGACTGCCCGCTGTGATTCGAGCCGTCCGCCAGTTCACTGTTTGCATGGGTGACATCGAAGGAGAAGGCACCAAAGCGGCCGATATTCTGACCGACACCCACCAGTACAGATTTATATTTGTCTGCCAGCTGTGTCCCGGTATACACGGAGATATCCCGTGTCAGACCGGCGAGCAGGGTCGCCTGGACAAACTTCGGTTTATCCTGGTTGCTGTTACCGCTGCGGAATTCCCCGGCCATCACATCATATTTCACACGGCCTTCACGCTGGAGCACCGGTAGTGTGGAGTAGGGAACAATATACTGCTGCTGAGTGCCGTCTTTCTCCTCGACGGTGACCTGTAAGTCACCACTGGAGGTGGCCGGGTTTAAGTCATTTATGACAAACGGGCCCGGCGGGACATAGACCTGATAAATCACATAGCCGTTCTGGCGGATAACCACTTTGGCATCCGTTTTTGCCATACCGCGCACGGTCGGGGCATAGCCCTGCTGGCTGTCCGGATACATATTATCGACAGAAAACAGCCGCACACCACGGAACCCGGCAGAATCAAAGACACTGCCGTCCGAGTTGCCGTCACCGATAACCAGCTGGCTTTTCAGGGCAATAATCGGCCGCTGAACATAGTTCATCAGGCTGCGCCACTGGCTGTTACTGGTGTTTTTACTTTTGTTGTAATTCCAGGAGCTTGACTGACGGAACTGCCACGCACCAAGGTTAAACCCCGAGTTCAGGTTCACGTAGTAGCTGCTGGTATTATCCGAGTTGTTATTCCCGGACGCGAAATAGTTCATAAACAGTGCCGGAATACCGGATTCCCATCTGTCCGGCGGAATATAGCCGCGGGCCTGCCCGGAAAGACTGGCCTGAGGGAAACTGAGCATCAGCCGCTGTTTCTGAAAATCAAAGTGATATTCTGAACCGGGAATTTTTTCGGTAAACGGGAAGCACTGTTTATCCTGCTCTGTTAATTCCTCCGGACGGGCGATATTTACCCCGAAACCGATAATGGTCTCCGCACTGAAGCAGGGGAATAAATAAGGCTCACCCTCTTTATTTTTCAGTTCGGTAAAGGTGATTTCAGAGGAGGAAACAAAGTCATTATTAACAGACAGTTCAACCAGGTAAGTACCGGGCGGCTGATAGCCGCCCGATTCAAAGCGGGATAAATCAGAGACATCCGCGTCAGACAGGTCATCGGTTAAAAACGCGGCGTTAAAGGAAGGTTTCGCACCGGCGGTTCCCGCAGGGAAAAAACACGTCACCGCGGCAAGCACAGCAAAATAAACCGGCGTATGTGTGAAAACCTTTTTGATGTTACTCATTTCACCCTGTTCCCTGCATGACAACAATAAAATAATGAATGTCTTAATTCAGATTCACTTCGCGCTGTTTGCGCAGTCCGCCGTAATCATTAATTGTCTGATAAGTCAGTTTACGGCCGTTTTTACCGGCAATCTGATGGGTACTGAATGGCGCGACCATGACATTCTCAAGCGGACGCCCGTCTAAAATAATATTGACGAAAGTGGTGTAATACGGCGTCGGGTTATCAATCGTAATCGTGCCGCTTTTCTGCGTGATGGTAATTTTTTCTGCCGCATCTTCTGTCTGGATCGGTAAATTTACCGGTCTGACGAACAATTTAATCCGTGACAAAATAGCCAGCTGGAGCACGTTTTTTCCTTCCAGTGATTCTTTATCCACGGACGGAATCGCTTTTACGTTCAGCCAGAAAACAGACTCGCGGTCTTTCGGTAAATCCTGAGCCAGGTTAACAATCCGCAGAATATTTTCGCTGGCAGGCTCCATCACAAATAATGGCGGCGTGATAACAAAATCTTTCTCTTTGCCATTGTCGTTATCAACCCATGAGTTGATCAGAAAACGTTCTTTCGGGCTGTGGTTAATCACAGACAGTGATGTTTGTTTTGCATCCTGAGGATAAATGACCCGGGTTGCACCCAGTGCAATTCCTGAGTTCTGATTTGACGCTGAATAAGCAAACCCTGACATCAGTGTGAAAAACAATATCAATGCACTATTTTTAAAATAATCAGAAATCACAAAAGTACCTCTTAATATTCTCTGTCAGAAATAACGCATAGAGTATGGTATTTCATTTTTCGGGGTGGCTTATAATACAGAAGGTGATATATAAAACTCTCTCCGCTCCATGTTACAGGCACAATCCGTCGTCAGAATTAAGAAAAATAATTCTGTGCAGAGAGAGTTTTTATTTATTTAATTAATTACGTTCGGTAATTGATTATTCGTATTTAACAACGAAAGTTGCATCAGCATTTGCCTGACCCGGGGTAGTTGCGCCTTTGGCAACATAACGGGCAGTGAAATCTAATACGTTAGTACCTTGGATTAAGGTTTTAGTTGCTGAGAAATCAGCACCGCTTGGAGATAATACTTTAGATGCGGTATCACTGATCTGAATACCGACGTTCTGTGCAGCCGGTGCGTTAGTCCCGGAGTTAACCGCTAATAAGGTAGCGTCGCCGGTCATGCTCTGGCCTGAGAATGCAACAGCAGCAGTGGTTGCCACAGCCGGATCACAGTCAACCAGTTTGATTTTGAACGGAACCGGAGTAGACATGTCACCGGAAGCTGCTAATTTAGCAGTACGGTACTGACCTAATTCCACAGTCTGGTTGCTGCTTTCAGTGCTGACTGCACATGCTGCGTTAACAAGTTCCCCGGTAAAATGAACTGTACCGCCGTTTACGATTACCGGATCTGCTGCTGATGCAGCAGCGGAGAATAATAAAGCGGATACAACAGATGCACCAATAATATTTAATTTCATAATACTGAATTCCTAAAAAATAAACGCCATCTTCAAATTTTACTATCTCAACAGAATAGTAAACCACTACATCTGAAGAGGTTAATCTTCAGATACAATTTGAGTGTTGTGTGTATCAGAAATGAAAAAACGTAAAATGCTAAAATTAAAACATATAATCCCGGCTGTTGTTAAGATCACCAAACAGCTTTACAAAAGGCACTTCCAGAACAAGTGAAATAGTAAACAGCATATCAAGCGGAATATTGCATTCCCCGCGCTCATAGCGTGAAACCTGCTGCTGACTTAATTTTAATTTGTCACCTAATTCTGAACCGGATAATCCCTGTTCTTTTCTGTGTGCTCTGATTTGTTCTCCAACAATTTTATTTATATTCATCATGAGTCGTACTCAAAAATTACCGGGTTTCTTATGGGAATAATATGCAAGGTATTCTGAATAACTAATCAGATAATACAGACCCGAATTCCGTCATAATTAAATATGGCAGGAAAAGCGTGGTTGCATTTCGGGATTAAGTATTAGCGCTTACACAGGCTAAGTAAAGTTAGTTATAACGATCAAAGGCCAATTATTGATTGATAGAAACTATCAATAATGATTTTTTGATCGTTGTAATCTTTTTTATATGTTAACAATTTTTACGGTTATCAAAAAAATATGTTTTTATTTTCCACTGATTTTGTAATTTATTGATAAATAAGTAAATAAAATTATCATTACATTTATATTTCTTTTGTAAGTGAAGATTACCTTCATTTACTATGTATAGCTACTATTTTTACATGTATGTGTTTTTAATCTATTGATTTATAAAATATAAAAAATAAATAAAAAATTTAATCAATAATTCATTTTTTTGATAAAATATCAATAATGCGTTTATATCAAAAATAAAATAATATAAAAACACAATTTATCGTTATTTTGTTATGATTTATTGTTTTGTTTTTAAAACAAAGTCATCATTTTCACTGAAAATGTGTCGTGATGGGTAAAATTATAAATTTCTGTGTTTTTTTAAACATAAATTATACACAATAAAAACATATATTTCATAATGTAAAATTATAAAAATCATTATACTTCATGATGTTATATCGGTTTAAATACAAAACATCTGAAATATTACAAATTATTACCACAATATGCCTGTTCACAAGTTTAAAGCGTAAATGCAAATTAACACATATTGTGAGTAATTATAGGCCGAATAGTAATTTATCCGATAAAAAAGACAGAATGTATCGTAGTATGAAAAAAACTCATATCAATCATTATGTTGTGATGTGCATTGCCGGAGGGCTACAGGTTATTATCGGCGGTTATCCGGAAGACTTTAGATTTTTCGGTGGTTACGCTATAAAAGCAGAGGGGCGGAATGCCGTCATTTTTCATTCTGAGAAGGGAGAGAACCTATGATACCGGACTACACAGAAAGCAATTTTGCCGGTATTGAGCACGGTGACGGGATTTCGGTGATCCGTTTTTATGCACCCTGGTGTGAGCCGTGCCGCCGGAGTGAACAGGAGTTTGCCCGTATTTCCGGGCCGCCGCCGGCTTCTGTCTTCACACAAGCCGTACATAATGCGTTGTTATAGCATGACTGGGATGTAGTAATTAATCTCTTCCACATACTGCAGGCCGTTGGCAATAAACTCATCATGCCGCTCTGCGGGCAGCAGTTTATAGTGTTCAATATCCGGGCCCCGTCTGCGCAGCAGGTTCATTTCTGCCAGCGTACCGGAATAGGCGGCATGAATAATATTGTTGTAATCAGCGGGCAGATTTTTCAGCATAGCCGGATCAATGGTAATTCTGAGATAATGCCCGCCCGGTAAGGTCACCGGAGAAAGTGACGCGCGGCGGATGCTGTCCGCTGATAATACGGACGGAATAACCGCTGTGGTATAGGCATAACTGATATCATCTGCGGTTGATTCATACGGGGCATGTATGGCATACAAATCCGCCGGAATAATATCCACTTCCTTAAAAAACTTCTCCCAGAATTCACGCCGGAATTTCCGGTTTTCAGTCTGCCAGTCCGACAAATTTTTGCGGTGATAATGATGAGAGCCCGCTAACGATATTTCAGGTAATTCGGTCAGTTCAGACTGAAACGGAATCAGGTTTTCCGCCTGTAACGGAAAACAAAAGCCGTTGCTGTCCCAGCCTGCTTTTTTGCGGTAGGCGGAAGGAGTGGTATTAAACTGGGATTTAAAGGCGCGGCAGAATGTCTGCTGTGAATCGAAGCGGTATTTCACGGAAATATCGAGAATACTGCTGCGGGTGATCCGCAATGCCTTCGCTGCGCAGGATAAGCGCCGCGCACGGATATATTTTCCGATCACGACACCGGTGTGCTCTTTAAATAAGCGCTGTAAATGCCATTTGGAATAACCCGCCCGTGCGGCAATGATATCCAGTGATAAATCAGATTCCAGATTTTGCTCAATCCACAACACCAGACTCTGAATAATACTTCCGCGAAGCCCGTCTATGTTCATTCTTTTTATTACCGGTAAAGAGTGTTATCGCTCGGTTATCGTGCGATACAAAAGTTAACCTTTTAATATTAAATGAATTTACCTTTTATATCCGCAAGGAGTGTAAATATCTGTATGTAGTGTGCAGTAGTTTGTATTTTTTTATCAGGAATTGTCTGTTTTTGTGTGAATTTGAGACATACAGACAGAAAAATATCTTGATCCACCGAAAAACGTGCAGCTATTAACCTGAAAAACAACAAAATTTTAAAAAATCACAAAAAATTATAACTTTTGAATTTTCTGCCGATAACAGTATCCGTATGGCCCTGCCAGATCATTTTATCGCCCCTTAAAGGAAACTGTATGCAGTTACTTCGAAACTTATCCATCCGGTTCGTCATGCTGTCGATACTCGGTATTTTGTGTCTGACACTCGGATGTGTCAGTTTTTACAGTGACTGGTCACTGTCGAGAGTGTCTGACGGCAATGCGACCGATCGTCAGCTAGTCCGGCAGCTGACGGTACTGAATCAGGGAAATGACCAGTATTTCCGGTTTATTTCCCGGCTGAACCGCGAAATGCAGAAAAAAGCGGAAGGGGAAGAACCGGATTTAAAACCGTCTGCGGAAGCGATGGAGAATATGGGGCTGCACCTGGCGGAGATGAAACGGATTTCCCCGGGACCGATGGATGTGCAGATGTCAGAAAAGGTGATTGCCCGCTGGCAGGCACTCTATGATGAAGGGGTTAAAATTCAGATGCAGCTGGCGGAGCAGGGGGATCAGGCGGGTTACCGTAAGCAGTCCCATGATGTCACACCGCAGCTGAGCAAAGAATTTGGTGCTGCCAGCCTTGAATTTACGCAGGTGGCGGAGACGCGGATCGAACAGACCCGTACCCTGGTGGACGGCCTGATGACCACCACACGGATTGTGATTATCAGCGGCACACTGTTTGGTCTGCTGATCCTGATTTTTGCTGACCGCTATCTGGTGAAGATGATGCAGCGCCCGCTGAACAATGTCCGTCAGCATTTCCGCCGTATTGCCGGGGGGGACCTCAGCCAGCCGGTGGAAAGTGACGCAGCCGGGCGTAACTGTGTCGGTAAATTGTTCCCGCTGCTCAGTGAGATGCAGGACAGTCTGCGGGATGCGGTCAGTTCTATCCGTGAAGGTAGTGATACCCTGCGCGACAGTGCTTCTGAGATTGCGCGCGGCAATACGGATCTCTCCTCGCGTACCGAGCAGCAGGCGGCGGCGCTGGAAGAGACAGCGGCGAGTATGGAAGAGATCACCGCGACAGTGAAACTGAATGCGGATCATGCGCATCATGCCAGCGAACTGGCGGAAGTAACGTCCTCAACGGCACATCAGGGCCATGAGATGATCGCTGCGGTTATCCGCACAATGGACGAAATTTCCGAGAGTTCACGCAAAATTGCTGAAATCACCAATGTGATTAACAGTATCGCTTTCCAGACTAACATTCTGGCGCTGAATGCCTCGATAGAAGCGGCGCGAGCCGGTGTCCACGGACGCGGCTTTATGGTGGTGGCCGGTGAGGTGCGGACACTGGCCAGCAACAGTGCGGATGCCGCCAAAGAGATTGAACGTCTGATAGCCAATGCGGTGTCCCGTGTTGATCAGGGCATTAAACTGGTCGCCGGCGGCGGGGAAACGATGGAGGAGATTGTCCGTGCCTCCGGTGAAGTCACGGAGATCATGAAAGAAATTGCCATTGCGTCAGAGGAGCAAACCAAAGGGATCTTACAGGTCGGCACTGCAATCACCCAGATGGACACTGTGACCCAGCAGAATGCCTCGCTGGTCAGCAATGTCTCTGAAACCGCCGCCGGGCTGGAATTACAGACACAGGCGCTGCAGAACTCCGTACAGAAATTCCGCCTCAGTGCTGCGGACTGACGCGGCTCAGATTGCTGTCGTGGCCAGTAAATCGCGGTAGTAATCTATCTTTCGTTCCAGGTGCTGAAAATGATCATTCAGCACCGCTATCTGCTGTTGTAATTCCCCGCTGTGTGCCAGCAGTAAATCCATACGCGCCTGTGCCGTTTCCTCTCCCTGAGCCCGTAAATCCGCATAATGTCTGATGGATTTCAGCGGCATGCCGGTTTCTTTCAGTCGGGTGATAAACGTCACCCACTCCGCATCACGGGCGGAATAACAACGGTGATTATTTGCCCGGCGCTGCGGGATCAAAATGCCTTCTTTTTCATAAAACCGCAGGGTATGGATACTGAAACCGGTTAAGGCAGAAAACTCACTGATGGAATAATGCATGCAAGAAACCTCTTGACCTCGAGTGAACTCTATCTTTTACGCTCAGCGGACTAATGTCAAAGGAGGTTTGTATGAACAATCAGAATTATGTGGTGATCACCGGTGCCAGCGCCGGTATCGGGCGGGCAATCGCGGCTGCTTTCGCACGCCGGGGTAATAATGTGGTGCTGGTGGCACGGCGTGAGGATGCATTACTGACACTGAAGGCGGAGCTGATGCAGCAGAACCCGGACATCATGGTTGAAATCCGCGTGTGTGATTTGTCCGTGCCCGGCAATGCGGCGGCGCTGTATCACTCGTTGTCTTCACTGAATATTATTGCGTGGATTAATAATGCCGGTTTCGGCTATTACGGTACGGTGGCAGAGCAGCCGGTGGCGGAAGCGGAGAAGATGCTTGCCCTCAATGTGAATGCCCTGATGGTGTTGTCGGCGCTGTATGTGCAGGATTATCAGCATACGGAAGGTGCGCAGCTGATCAATATCAGTTCGGCGGGCGGCTATACGATTGTTCCCTCTGCGGTGACTTACTGCGCCACGAAGTTTTTTGTCAGTGCGTATACAGAAGGGCTGGCGCGTGAGCTTATCCGCAACGGGGCAAAATTGCGGGCAAAAGTACTGGCACCGGCAGCCACACAGACGGAATTTGGTCAGGTGGCGAATAATACCGATTCTTATGATTATGACCGGGCTTTCGGGCGTTATCATACCAGTGACGAAATGGCCGCGTTTGCGCTTGAACTGTATGACGCGGACAGTATCACCGGCATGATTGACCGCGATGATTTCCGTTTTCAACTGGCGGATACCCGGTTCCCGCATGCAGAAAACAGCCGGTCAAATCAGAAAGTGACTCCATAAGATTCTGCGGGTGCTGCCGGGATGATTGCTGTCACCCGGCGTTACTGATAATGTGAGGTAATTCTCATTTTTCAGGTTGGAAACCTTTTTTATGCTGCAATTACTTCCGGTTACCTCACCGGCTGATCCGGTACTTGATGATATTCGTCCGCTGTATGAATCCGCTTTTCCGCTGCATGAACAGCGCACGCGGGCAGGGCGGGAAAAACTGTTTTCTCAGCCGGGCTATTATCTGTATCAGATAAGGGATAATGACCGCTTTGCCGGATTTACCGGCTGCTGGCAGATGGGTTCCCTGTTTTATATTGAGCACATTGCTATTGCGCCGCAGATGCGCGGCAGCGGAGTCGGGCAACGGGCGTTGTCACTGTTTTGTCAGGAGAAACAACGGGTTGTTCTGGAGATTGATCCGCTGACGGATGAGGTGGCGCAACGCCGTCTGCGTTTTTATCAGCACTGTGGTTTTGCTGTTAATGACTATATTCATCATCACCCGGCTTACCGCCCGGAATTTCCGCCGCATGAGCTGGTGATCCTGAGTTATCCGCAGGTTATTAATCCGGAAGAATATCAGCAATTTAAGCACTTTCTTATCCATCACATTATGCCGGAAAATCTGTTGTAGCGCCCGGCTCACCGCATGTTATGATGACCGCTTTTCCGGCGGTCTGCCTGCCGGTTCCCGTACCGTACTCTGCTGACACCTGTTGTCAGCGGAGATGACTTTGCAGGGTTGTCATGAACAAGAAAAAATGTGCGGTCAGTGAGCTGCTCAGCGGCATGCCGGATCTCCCGTTTGAAACGGTTTCTCTCAGTGAGTGTGATTTCACGGCGGTGTCTGTGTGTCTGGTGGCACCGGCAGATACCGGCAACGGCCAGCTGGCGCGGATCCGGCAACAGGGCTTCGGCCAGCCGGTTTTTATGGTGCTCAGCGGCGGTGACGCAGAGGCGCTGCCGGATGGTATCAGCGGAGTTATCGATCTCTGCCGCGATGACAGCCGTACGGTCGGTGACACACTTCTGCGTGCGGCACAATCCTGTGAAGAGAGTCTGCTGCCGCCGTTTTTCGGGCGGATGAAACATTATACCGCGCAGCAGAATATCTCCTTTGCCTGTCCCGGCCATCAGGGCGGGGAGTTTTTCCGCCGTCATCCCGCCGGGCAGCAGTTTACCGACTATTTCGGCGATGCATTGTTCCGGGCTGATCTCTGCAATGCAGATACCGCGCTGGGGGATCTCCTGATCCACGAAGGGGCGGCGCTGGCCGCGCAACAGCATGCCGCGAAAGTCTTTCATGCTGATAAGACCTGGTTTGTGCTCAACGGCACGTCGTCATCCAACAAAGTGGTGCTGAATGCTCTGCTGACACCGGGTGATCTGGTGTTATTCGATCGTAATAACCACAAATCCAACCATCACGGTGCACTGATCCAGGCCGGTGCCACACCGGTTTATCTGGAGGCGGCGCGTAACCCGTTCGGTTTTATCGGCGGCATTGACGCACACTGTTTTGATGAGGATTACCTGCGGGCACTGGCGGCGGAAGCCGCACCGGAAAAAGCGGGCGACAAACGTCCGTTCCGGCTGGCGGTGATCCAGTTGGGGACGTATGACGGCACGGTGTATAACGCCCGTCAGGTGGTGGACAGCATCGGCCCGCTGTGTGATTACATTTTGTTTGATTCCGCGTGGGTCGGCTATGAGCAGTTTATCCCGGTGATGCAGATGTGTTCACCGATGCTGCTGGAACTGAATGAAAACGACCCCGGCATTCTGGTCACGCAATCTGTTCACAAACAGATGGCCGGGTTCTCTCAGGCGTCTCAGATCCACAAAAAAGATAAACATATCAAAGGTCAGGCGCGTTATGTCTCTTTCCGGCAGATGAATAACGTTTTATGATGCATGCCTCCACCAGCCCGTTTTATCCGCTGTTTGCCGCACTGGATGTGAACGCGAAAATGCATGAGGGCGAACCCGGACGGCGTCTGTGGGCGGAATGTGTCAGAACGGGGATTGAAGCCCGTAAACTGCTGCTGCGGACGTGTCAGCATATCCGTCCCTTTATCCCCGCTACCGTGGACGGCCGTCCGTGGGAAGAGGCGGAAACCGGTGTTATCGCCGCAGACCGGCGTTTTTTCAATTTTGTACCGGGCGAGCGCTGGCACGGTTTTGAGGGTTATGCGGACGATCAGTATTTTGTCGATCCCTGCAAATTATTGCTGACCACCCCCGGGGTGGATGTCAGCAGTGGAGAGTATGAGGATTTTGGCGTTCCGGCGACGATTCTGGCGTATTATCTGCGTGAAAATCAGATTATCGCGGAAAAATGTGACCTGAATTCCATCCTGTTTTTACTGACTCCGGCAGAAACGCCGGAAAAAATGCAGCGGCTGATCCGGCAGATTGCCCGGTTTGAGCAGCTGCTGGACAGCGATGCGGCACTGGAAATCGTCCTGCCGTCACTGTGCCGCACGTATCCGGCGCGTTATGCGGGATATACACTGCGGCAGTTGTGTCAGGAAATGCACAATCTGTTTGTGAAACATAATGTTAAACAGCGCCAGAAAGAGATGTTCCGCCGCCGCTGTTTTCCTGCAGTACGGATGTCGCCGAAAGCGGCACATACTGAATTTGTCCGCGGCAATACAGAGCGGGTGGCGGTGTCAGAGATAGCCGGACGTATCGCGGCGGAAGGGGCTCTGCCGTATCCGCCGGGTGTTTTGTGTGTGGTGCCGGGGGAAGTCTGGGAAGCCCCGGTTCAGCGCTATTTCCTCGCGCTGGAAGAGACTGCCGACCGCTTTCCGGGCTTCGCACCGGAATTGCAGGGGGCGTATATTGAGCAGGATGACAGCGGACACCAGCGTGTGTATGCCTGCGTTATCCGTCATCAGCAGGGAGAAGGACAATGACAGCAGAAGAGTTTCATCAGCGTATATGGGAAATTCTGGAAGATCTCAACAGCGACTATTTTCAGGTGGTCGCCGCCCCCGCACCGGAGCCGCAGGCTGTCGCAGCAGCAGAGGCACTGACCGGCGTGCCGGTACCGGCGTATTACTCTGCATTCTGTCAGCGCACCAACGGTCTGTGCGTGATGGCCCGGGAGGAGTTCTGGCCGGAAGCGGAACTCTATTCTGTGGGACCGGCATGGACGTTCTGGCGCGGTGTGGTATTGCTCGGATTCGATACCCCTGATCTGCCTGAGTGGGCATCCGTCACGGCGGTCTGTGAGCGGCTGACGGATTATGAGGTCACCGGCGTACTGCCGCTGATGAAAGTGGTCGGTGACGGTAATATTATCTGGGGCCTGGATAAATCCGGCACTCCGGTTGAGGTGGCGGAAGGTGAAATTACCCGGCTGCCGGCGGACTTTACCGCATTCTATGAGGAACAAATCCGCGGTCTGGCAGAGCGTCAGTCAGAGATGATGGAGCGGATTGCGGAGCAGAAACGCCCGGCAGCTGAATAAATCCTCACTTTCCATTCCTGTTGGTTATCGGACGAATCAGATAACTCATTATACGGACTCTCTGTGCTGTGGTGTGATAGGGGCAGAGAGTCCATTCTGATGAGGAAATGATGATGCCTGTTAACACACCCTCCGCACTGCGGGTCGCCACTGTGCAGTTTCAGCACCGCCCCGGCGACAAAGAATACAATCTTGCCTGTATTGATAAGTTTATTGAGCGCGCCCGCACGGAGCAGGTGCAGATTCTTGTGCTGCCGGAAATGTGCATCACCGGCTACTGGCATGTGACAAAACTGCCGGATGAGGATGTCCGCGCACTCAGCGAGCCGCTGGCGGACAGCCCGTCACTGCGGCATCTCTGCGCCCGCGCCCGGGAAACCGGTATGATTATCGGGGCGGGGCTGATTGAAGACGGCGGTGACGGCCATTGCTATAACACCTATGTGGCCTGTATGCCGGATGGCACTTATCATGCGCACCGCAAACTGCATGCCTTTGAGCATCCGGTTATCCGCAGCGGTAATCAATACACCGTATTTGATACACCGTGGGGTGTGAAAGCGGCCATTCTTATCTGCTGGGACAACAATCTGGTGGAAAACCCGCGTGCCTGCGCGCTGATGGGTGCTGATATCATTCTGGCTCCGCACCAGACCGGCGGCACCTGTTCACGCAGCCCGTACGGAATGAAACCGGTTCCGCTGACACTGTGGAAAGAACGGGATAAACATCCGGAAGCGTTACGTGCGGCTTTTCAGGGAGAGCACGGGCGCGGCTGGCTGATGCGCTGGCTGCCTGCAAGGGCGCATGATAACGGGGTATTTTATCTGTTCAGTAACGGTGTGGGGCAGGATGATGATGAAGTCCGCACCGGTAATGCCATGGTGATTGATCCTTACGGGCGGATTGTGGCGGAAAGTCAGGCTGTTGAGGATGACATGGTGGTGGCTGATCTCGACCTGACACTGCTGCCGCTGTCCACCGGGCGGCGCTGGATAACCGGCCGCCGTCCGGAGCTGTATCAGATCCTGACACAGCGTCAGGGTTATGAACGGGATGCGCGGACAGTCCGGTTTGCGGAAGACGCTGTGGTGGTCGCTCCGGCGGAACCCCGGCTGAAAGGATGATTGCCCGGTGATGCCGGTCAGGTTATGCTCATGACCGGCATCTCAGACAGGATAATCAGCATGGATCTGCGTTTACTGCGGGCATTTGTGACTCTGGCCGGTTGCGGACATTATCATGAGGCGGCATCCGTCCTTTGCATTACCCAGCCCGCACTGACCAAACAGATAAAACTGCTGGAGAACAGGCTCGGGCTGACACTGTTTGTGCGCGGACGACACGGTGCTCAACTGACGGCGGAGGGCGCTGAATTATTACCGGCAGCCACGGCGCTGGTGACACAGAGCCGGGAGTTTATGCATCATGCGGCGCGACTGAGCCGTCAGTTACCGGCGCGGCTGAATGTCGGGTTCGGTATTTCGGCATTTAAAGAAGCGGCTGAATTTGTCAGCCGGCTGCAAAGAACGCTGCCGGATGTGCAGGTGTCTCTGGATGATTTCCCCTCTCAGGTGATGACTGAAAAATTACTTTCCGGTGAACTGGATATCGCCTTTATGCGCCTGCCGCTGCCGGAAAATACGGTTCACTGCCCGGAAGCTGTAGCCTTTAAGCAGGAAACATTATCTCTCGCGGTACCGGCCGGAACTGTAGTGCAGCCCGGTCAGGAATTGTCACTGATCACCCGCAATCCGCTGCTGACATTGCATGAAAACCGGGGCGCGGGGCTGTATCACCAGATAACGGCATTTCTGGATGCTAATCATGTTACCCCGCAGGCGGTGCACTACAGCAGTGATATCCGGACACTGATTGCCCTGGTGGCGGCCGGTGCCGGTGTCGCTCTCCTGCCCGGCGAAGCCGGTGATCCGGGGCATCCGGATGTCACGTTTTACCCGCTGACTGACTTTGCACAGGCATCCTGGAAGATGGGTATGGTCTGGCGGCGTGAGTTACCGCTTCTCTGGCGGCAGCAGTGGCGCGAGTGGCTGACAGTAAAAGATCACCCGTTCGGTTTCAGTAAACCCGGGAGCCCGGTGTAACCGCTGCGACGCGGTGTTATCCGGTGAGGTATCGGAGGCCGGTTCGCGGCAGCCGTTGACATAATCTGTCCGCACAGAGGCTTCCGCAAACGCGGCGGTTTGCCCGTCTGCGGTGCAGAGGAAAAAGGCACACAGTGACAGATTCTGGTTCTATTATGTATTCTCCGCTGTGTGAGCAAATGCATGACAAAACCAGTCACTGACGGCGCTGATCATCGCCTGATCGGCACTGTGGCGGTTATGCAGCAGATAAAATCCTTTGCCGGAATGCAGTGTCAGTTCCGGAAACAAAGGAATAAGGGTCTGTTGTGCCAGCTCGTGTTCCAGCAGGAAATCATTGGCAATCAGAATACCCTGCTGATGCACCGCCGCATCAATCGCCAGTAAGAACTGATCAAAATGCAGCCCGGCGGTAAACGGTGTGCCGCCGGACGCTATCCCGGCATAGTGTTCCAGCCAGCTGTCCCAGTAAGGATAGAGTGTGGTGTGCAGCAGTACCGCATTTTTCAGATCTGCCGGGCTGTGAAGTGACAGCCGCGTGGCATAAGCGGGATGACAAAACAGACGGCAGGGCGCGTCAGATAACAGTACCCGCGCCGGTTGCGTGCGGGATAAATCAGTATAGCGGACAGCCAGATCCACATTGTCTTTTTCCAGCGAAACCAGCGCTGCGGTGGCATTCAGATGCAGATCCAGTCCCGGAAAAGTGCGGACAAAATCACTCATCCTGGGGGAGAACCATTTGGAGGCCAGCCCGGGCGGCATGGACAGAGTCAGGGTATGGCGTGCCGCATAGCGGATTGTCTCACCGGCGGCGCGGATCTGTTCCAGCGCGGGCTGAATCAAGCGATAGTATTTCTGTCCTGTCTCTGTCACCGTCAGTTTGCGGATCTCACGCAGAAACAACATCACGCCCAGCTCATCCTCCAGCTTTTTTATCTGCTGACTGACCGCACCCGGTGTGACATGCAGGAATTCTGCCGCTCTGATAAAGCTGCCGAGCCGGACGCTGGCTTCAAAGGCCAGCAGGGCTTTCATCGGCGGACAACGGTTCATGAAATAGTTTTTCTCTTTCATAAGGTAATTTAAATCGGTTGTAGCACAGCCCCGGATTCAGAACAATAGCCCCATCAGAAAAAAGGGGTAGCAATAGTATGAACAGTAAAACGGCAGCAGCCTTCGCGTTCCTCGGCATTATCTGGGGAACGAACTTTATTTTTATGCGCCAGGCAAGTGAGTGGATTTCGCCGGTACAGATTGTATTTCTGCGGGTGTTATGTGGTTTTGTGCCGATTGCGGTGATGGCGTGGATGCAGAAAGCGGTGCGCCGTGAGCACCTGAAATATACCGGACATTTCCTGGTGATGGCGCTTCTGGCCACGGTAATTTATTACTGGGCGTTTGCTTCCGGCACCTCATTACTGCTCTCCGGCGTCTCCGGTGTGCTCAGCGGGGCAATTCCGCTGTTCTCGTTTATTGTCGCGGCGATTTTTCTGCGTCAGGAAAAAATCACGGTAATGCGTCTGTGCGGGCTGATGCTTGGCTTTGCCGGAGTGATTCTGATCGCCAAGCCGTGGCAGGTCAGCGGGGAGAGTATCAGTCTCGCCGGGGTGGGTTATATGATTCTGGGATCACTGAGTGTGGGGATTTCCTTTGTGTATGCCAAAAAATTCCTTGCGGATAAACAGATTGCTCCGCTGGCGCTGACCACCTATCAGATTGGCCTTGCGTTGGTGATCCTGGCCTGCATCACGCCATTTACCGGCATTACCGCCATTGCGCAGGACAGCACTGCCAGCCTCGGGCTGATTATCGGGCTGGGATTGCTCGGCACCGGGGTGGCGTATCTGACGTATTACTATCTGATCCTGAATCTGGGGGCTGTAGTGGCTTCATCCGTGACCTATATCCCGCCGGTGGTGGCACTGATTGTCGGGTTCCTCGCCGCCAATGAGCAGCTTGGCGTGACAGAGATTCTGTCGATGGTATTGATTATGAGTGGTGTCTTCTTATTGCAGCGTCCTTCGCGCCGCCCGGAAGCGGAGAAGGAAGCTGAAGCTGTGCAGTAATATTCCGGGAAACCAAACCTATCTTTTTATTGTCTGTTCGACTTGAGTTGCATTTCCTGCCCCGCTGTCAGTATCGCGGGGCTTTTTTTCACCCGCAAACTGCATCACCAGCACACCCGCCACCACCAGGCCGATACCGGCGAGTTTGGCTATCTGAACCGGCTGTTTCGGCATTCCGAACAAACCGAAGTGTTCAATCAGCGCGGAAATCACCAGCTGACCGGCAATCACCATTACGAAAAAGGTAATGCCGCCGATTTTCGGTACCAGGATCAGAGCGGAGGTCAGATACAGCATTCCGGCTATCCCGCCGAGCCAGATCCAGAACGGCTGATGCAGTAAATCCGCGCTCAGCACCGGTTTCGGAACTTTAAATATTAATAATAACGGTGCTAAAACAATAATACTGATTAATAATGATACAAGACTGGCCCATAACGGATGACCCAGATGGCGTGCTAACACTGCATTGCTGACCGCTTGCACCGGTACTATGGCACCGGCAAAAAAAGCACAAACAATCAAAGCAATAGCGGATAATGATAAGGTTGACATAGTGGTCTCCCTGGTTAACGTTTTATTAACATCAATCATAGGTGATCCCCGGAAGAACCGGAAATGATCAATTTTATAGGGTACTATTCGTACGATGAATAATATAAAGAAATTAGATTTAAATCAGCTGGTTACCCTGCATGCCCTGCTGCGTGAACGCCATGTCAGCCGGGCAGCCGTGTCTCTGCACCGCAGTCAGCCTGCTGTCAGCCACACACTGAACCAGCTGCGGGATTTATTTCAGGATCCGCTGCTTATCCGCAGACAGGGCCGTTATCATCTGTCCGGTAAGGCAGAAGCACTGTATGCGCCGCTGACACAGGCACTGAGCCAGCTCGATGACCTGATCGCACAGCAGGATTTCCGGCCGGAAAATTGCACGCGGCGGTTTAATATCGCCATGTCCGATTACGGGGCGGCGATTTTCAGCGGAAAACTGATCCGTTATCTGCGGACTGCCGCGCCGCAGGTCGATTTGCAAATCTGGCAGGGCAGCCGCGAGGAGATGCAGGGAAAATTACAGGAAGGCAGTCTCGATCTGGCCTTCGGGGTATTTACAGCCACAGATTACACTCTCCGCACAAAAACGGTTTTTACGGACACCATGGTCAGTGTTGCGGATAAACAATACTGCACCAACGGCACGATGCCGATGGCGGACTGGCTCTCGCACCCGCATATCCTGGCGAGCATGAAGCCGTATGAAGCCAATGAGATTGACCGGCAGTTACAGCTGCTCAATTACCGGCGGCGCATTGCGGTCTCTGTTCCTTACTGGCAGATTGCCTCGCAGTTACCGGAAGGCACTGATCTGATCCTGACGGTGGCGCAGCGGGCGCTGCCGGATATACTCAGCCCGTCATTACAGGTATTTACGCCGCCGCTGACTATCGCGCCGCTCAGTTTTCAGATGTTATGGCACCAGCGCAGTGAAGGGGATGCGGCACTCGGCTGGCTGCGGGAAGTGGTGATGCGGGTGTGTGACTGATGCTCAGTGTGTTGTCCGGCGGCAGTTTTGCAGTTCCAGCAGAAATGAGCCGTTATTACCGCCGGTGCGTTTATTTAAGCCGAAAACAAAGCGCCGCTGTGACGGTGTGAAATAAGCGAGTCCGCTGAAGGTACCGGCATAAATCAGGGTATCTTCGCCGATCTCCTGTAAATCCTGCTTTGACATGGTGGCAAACTGTTTAATCGGTGTCAGTGCCGGGGAATGATAGGGGGACGGTTGCGTATCCAGCACCGTAAAGCGGTCATTATGAAACAGAACGACGGATTCACGCTGTTTATCCGGAAAATAAAAATCGCGCATTGCGCCCTGTTTTCGCTGATAACTGGCGGATGAAATCTCACATTTGTAATAGCCGTTCAGTGACCCTCCGGCGGCATAACCGGATAAAGAGACAAAAAATAATAAGAAAGTTAATAAACGCATAAACAGGATAGTTGTTTTTACAAATATTAAGTGTAATAGGATGCGGTTATCCGCACAATCAGTTCAGTACAATCTTCCGGAAATCAGCGGAAAGAATAAAGGGCTGAATACGCGTAAAATGCAAATTTTATAAGTACATAGCGGGAAAGTTTGTTTCCGTAACTATCATCCTGATCATATATCCGTTTATCAGAGATCGGCGTAAAATAGCGGCTGATATCATTTTTTACTGACGGATCCCCCTATGCTGGCGAAGTTTCTCCCGATTTTTCTGCTTGTTCTCTCCAATATTTTTATGATGTTTGCCTGGTACGGACACCTGAAGTTTGCCGGTAAACCCCTTATTGCTGTGATTTTTTTCAGCTGGCTGATTGCGCTGGCGGAATATTGTCTGGCGGTGCCGGCCAACCGGATAGGACATCAGTACTACAGTGCCGCCGAGCTGAAAACTATGCAGGAAGTGATCACTCTGTGTGTCTTTATGGTATTTTCTGTCGCTTATCTGGGTGAAAGCATCACGCTGAATCACCTTATCGGCTTCGGATTTATTGCCGCCGGGGCTTTCTTTATTTTTAAAGGACCGTTTTAACCGCCACCACACAATGACGATAACGATACTGTGAATTTATCCATAATATAGCGGGTGACTGGTTATATCACCAGGTATTATTGCCGGGTATAGCGCCCGGTTTCCGGGATACTTTTTCACTCTGATCAAGGCAGGTCTGTTATGTCATCACTACGTTTATCTTATCCGAAACTCAGTCCGGCAGCGTATGCGGGGCTGATCGCCTGTAAAAATGCACTGGAAAGCAGCGCGTTATCCCCTGAACTGGTTGAGCTGGTGTATCTGCGGGTATCCCAGATTAACGGCTGCGCATTCTGTCTGGAAATGCACACGGCGGCACTGCGTAAGCGGGGCATGGTTCAGGAGAAACTTGACGCACTGGCTGGCTGGCGCGTGAGTGAACGTTTCAGTGATCGCGAGCGGGCGGCGCTGGAATGGACGGAAGCTGTCACACAGTTATCGGCTCAGAATACTGATGAGGCAACCTGGCAGCGTGTGAAGGCACATTTTTCTGATGCGGAAATGAGTGATCTGACAATCGCGGCAGGGCTGATGAATGCCTTCAACCGGATTGCTGTCAGTCTGCGTCAGTAGCGGATCACAGCAACCCGGCACCGGCGGTTATTCGCCGGTGTTATCCCGCAGCCACGGAGTGATAGTCAGCCCGACAAGTAAACCTTCCGGGCTGAGCAGACGGGTGACGGACTGTCCCCACGGCTCGGTTCTGTTTGCCACCAGCAGCGGGTAGCCCTGTGACTGTAAAAATTCCGTGGCCGCTGCCAGGTCGCGTACTTCAAACTCCACCCACGCCTGCGGCTCCGGATGTGACGACGGCCAGCTGTCCTGTCCGAAACAGGAGACAGCGGCGTGGCTGAGCGGCCAGAGCGCGAAGTGTTTCACACCGTGCAGGCTGTGATCGGCGGTCAGGTAATCAGGCACGCCTTCAGATTCACTGAGCGGCAGGCCGACAGTATCCGCAAAGAAGTGTTTGCTGCGGGCGGGGTCGCGGGTCACCGGACCAAAACCGGCGACAAACAGCACACCGGGAACGGCTGGGTAATCAGACATAGCAGTGTCTCCGTAAGATAAGGGTTTATCCCATCTTACACATTAATCTGCCCGGGTGCCGGAAATATCATCTCTTCATACGGTGCTTCACGGCAGGCATCCAGCCGCTGCTGTATCCCGCCGGAATGTGCCTCAAGCTGATGCCCGTCCGGGTCAAGAAAATAGACGGAATCACCTTCACTGCGGTTACGTTTCCAGAGTGTTATCTGATGAGCGGCGAGAAGCGAGCGGAAGGCCGGGAACTGCTCAGGAGGAAGGGTGAAAGCGTAGTGGGTATAACCCTGATGAATAGGCCGGTGAATGATTTCCGGATCTGCCGATAAACAGATCCACAGTTCTCCGCAGGTCAGGTAAGCCCCGTATTTCCAGCGGGTATGCAGCGTCATTTTCAGAATATCGCGGTAAAAATGCAGGCTGCGATCCAAATCGGCGACCGCCAGGGTCAGATGATTCATTCCTGTTAACATATATCCTCCGTCAGCATCCGGCTGTTATAAACAGCACGTCTGAGTCAGGTGAAAGGAAGCCGTATCAGTGGTTGTACGGTGGGGGGTTATCATCATCAGGAAGCTCTCAGGGTAAAATATCAGTCAGGTTTATGATTACCCTGAAGCTTACTGACTGACAACGCAGGGTGCCAGATAATTCCGTTGCCGGGCGTTGTGATTTAAGATCACGTTAATTTAGTCCCGTCAGGGATATTCACCCTGAATATGATTTACCTCAATTATCCTTATTATTAATAGGTCTACTCTGGCGCCACACTTTAATAATGATAATGGTAGGTCTACTTATGTCATTAGTCACACAACTTCCGTCGATCTTTTCTGATTTCTCCGATGCCCGCCAACAGGGCTTTCTCACTGTAATGGAACTGAAAGAGCAGGGTGTCCCGCTGGTGGGAACCTATTGCACTTTTATGCCGCAGGAGATTGCTATGGCCGCCGGTGCAGCGGTTGTCTCCCTCTGTTCAACCAGTGATGAAACCATTGAAGAAGCGGAAAAAACCTTACCCCGCAACTTATGTCCTCTGATCAAAAGCAGCTACGGATTCGGTAAAACCGATAAATGCCCCTACTTCTATTTTTCTGACATCGTGGTCGGTGAAACCACCTGCGACGGCAAAAAGAAAATGTATGAATATATGGCGGAATTTAAACCTGTCCATGTGATGCAGCTGCCGAATAACAGTGAAAGTGCGGAATCTGTCGCGCTCTGGCGCTCGGAAATCATCCGTTTTCAGAAACGGCTGGAAGCGCAGTTCGGCTGTGAAATTACAGAGCAGGGGATCCGTGATGCTATCGATCTGCGCAACCGCGAACGCCGTGCATTAACCGAATTTTACCGCCTCGGGCAACTCAATCCGCCTGCGATGACCGGCCGTGAGATCCTCAGTGTGGTCTATGGTGCCACCTTCAAATTTGATAAACGCGCTCTGATCGGCGAGCTGGAAACGCTGACCGCCAAAGTGCGTGCGGAATATGCTGCCGGTAAACGGCTGGATCCGCGTCCGCGCATTCTGATCACCGGCTGCCCGATTGGCGGGGCGGCGGAAAAAGTAGTACGGATTATCGAAGAGAACGGCGGCTGGGTGGTCGGTTATGAAAACTGCACCGGGGCGAAAGCCACTGAGCAGTGTGTGGATGAAAATCCGCAGGCCGATGTTTATGATGCCCTGACCGAAAAATACCTTGCTATCGGTTGTTCCTGCATTTCACCGAACACACAGCGCCTCAATATGCTCAGTGAGATGGTGCAGGACTATCAGGTGGACGGGGTGATTGATGTGATCCTCCAGGCTTGTCACACCTATGCGGTGGAATCGCTGCTGATAAACCGGCATATCCGTGAAAAACACGATATCCCGTATATGGCGATTGAGACAGATTATTCCACTTCTGACACCGGTCAGCTTGCTACCCGCATTGCCGCTTTTATTGAGATGTTATAAGGAGGCGTCATGCTGAGTATCGGTATTGACTCGGGCTCGACCGCCACCAAAGGGATTTTGTTCAGTGATGAAGACGGCGGCGTGATCCTGCGCCGCTTCCTGATCCCGACTCCGTTCCGGCCGCAGTCGGCGATTCTGGAAGCCTGGGAAACCCTCTGCGGTGAATGTGACACCAAACCGTATCTGACCCTCACCGGCTATGGCCGTAAACTGGCGGACTTTGCGGACAAACAGGTCACAGAAATTTCGTGTCACGGTATCGGGGCGCGCTGGCTGCATCCGCAGACCCGCACGGTCATTGATATCGGCGGCCAGGACAGTAAGGTGATCCGGCTTGATGAACACGGGCATCTCACGGATTTTCTGATGAACGACAAATGCGCCGCCGGGACCGGGCGTTTTCTGGATGTGATCAGCCGGACACTCGGCACCGATATCACGGCGGTGGATGACACCATCCGCGGGATTGAGCCGCATGCTATCTCCAGCATGTGTACGGTCTTTGCCGAATCGGAAGTGATCAGCCTGCGATCTGCCGGGGTGGAGCCGGAGTCGATTCTGTCGGGAATTGTGAATTCAATGGCACAACGTACCGCCGGGTTTGCCAAGCGGCTGAGTACCGTGCCGTCAGTGCTGTTCAGCGGCGGGGTCAGCCGCAGTCAGACGTTCTGTGAGCGGCTTTCACAGCACCTGGGGGCGGAGGTGATCACGCATCCGGACGGGCAGTTTGCCGGTGCTATAGGTGCGGCCATTTACGGCATCCGTCAGTTACAGAAACAGGCCGTCATGACCTCCGGGGATATCCGTTCATGAATGACTATCTGATTTTATTTGAAAATATGCTCGGTGTGGTGGCGATGCGCAAGCATCTCACAGCGGCCGGGCAGCCTTTCACCGTGACGGACATCCCGCCGTCACTGGGCAAAGCCTGTGGTCTGGGGATCCGCCTCAGTGTCAGTGATGATTCACTCCCGGCACTGCGCGACCGTCCGCAGGTCACGGAAATATACCGCTGTGAAGCGGCGGAATATGTGCTGACGGCAGCGGAGTAAACCGCGCTTACAGACAGATAACAAACCACAATCACGATAATCCGGCATTTTTTATTCTGTTATGTTGTAAAAAATAATAAAAATGAAGGGTCTTATTGTGAGCAACGAAATACATAGCATGATCACCACTGATGCAAATCAGGCGGTGGCCCGGATGGCGTATCAGCTGAATGAAGTGATCGCCATCTATCCTATTACCCCGAGTTCCACCATGGCCGAATATGCTGACCACTGGTCCGCGACCGGGGAACCCAATTTGTGGGGCGATGTCCCGCGCATGATGGAAATGCAGTCGGAGGGCGGAGCCATTGCCACCGTTCACGGCGCACTTCAGACCGGCGCACTGTCGACCACTTTCACGTCCTCCCAGGGATTGCTGCTGATGATCCCGTCGCTGTATAAAATTGCCGGACAGCTGATCCCGTTTGTTCTGCATGTGGCGGCGCGGACGGTCGCGACTCACGCCCTTTCTATTTTCGGCGATCACTCGGATGTGATGGCGGTGCGTCAGACCGGCTGTGCACTCCTGTGTGCCAACAGCGTCCAGCAGGCTCAGGACTTTGCGGTGATTTCACAGATAGCCACACTGAACAGCCGCGTGCCGTTTATTCATTTCTTTGATGGTTTCCGTACCTCTCATGAGATGAACAAAATTATTGCTGTCAGCCGTGCGGAGCTGAGCAGACTGATCCCGGCAGAGGCGATCCGCGCTCACCGCGACAGAGCACTATCGCCGGAACATCCGGTAATACGCGGCACATCTGCCAATCCGGATACCTATTTCCAGGCCCGTGAGGCGACTAACCCGTGGTATGACGCGGTTTATCAGCATGTGACGGATGCGATGGCTGCATTTGGTGAGGTGACAGGCCGTTATTATCAGCCGTTTACGTATTACGGACATCCGCAGGCTGAGCGCCTGATTATCCTGATGGGATCTGCCGCAGGTCCGGCGGAGGAAGTGGCAGACAAACTGATTGCGCAGGGCGAAAAAGTCGGCGTGCTGGAAGTGCATCTCTACCGGCCGTTCTCCGCACAGCATTTCCTCGATGCCATTCCGGACAGTGTGCAGCACATTGCTGTGCTCGACCGGACCAAAGAAGCGGGTGCCCAGGCGGAGCCGCTCTATCTGGATGTGATGACCGCCTTTGCCGAAGCGTATCAGAACGGGGAACGGGCACAGCTGCCGCGTATTATCGGCGGACGCTACGGGCTGTCATCCAAAGAGTTTGACCCGGACTGTGTGATGGCGATTTTCCGCGAACTGACGTTAACCTCGCCGAAACGCCGCTTTACGTCCGGTATTATTGATGATGTCACCGGGCTGTCCCTGGCACCGGTTCCGGCGGAGCTGCCGGTCACTCACCGCCTCAGTGCGCTGTTTTACGGGCTGGGCAGTGACGGTACGGTTTCAGCCGCCAAAAATGCCATTCAGATCCTCGGCAGTCATACGGATAACTACGCCCAGGGCTTTTTTGTCTATGACTCGAAAAAGGCGGGCGGCCTTACCGTTTCTCATCTGCGCATCAGTGAACATCCTATCCGTGCTACTTATCTGATCCGGCAGGCAGATTTTATTGCCTGTCATCAGTGGCAGTTTCTCGATAAATATGAAATGGCGAAAAAACTGGCGCCGGACGGGATTTTCCTGCTCAACAGCCCGTATCCGGCGGATGAGGTCTGGCATCATATCCCGCAGGATGTTCAGGCGATCCTGGCGGAAAAACAGGCGCAGCTGTATGTTATCAATGCTTACCGCATTGCCCGTGAATGCCGCCTCGGTGCCCGTATCAATACTGTTATGCAGATGGCGTTTTTCCATCTGACGGCGTTGTTACCGGCGGCGGAAATTCAGTCTTATTTACAGCAGGCGATTATCCGCAGCTACAGCAAAAAAGGGGAAAGTGTCGTTCAGGATAACCTGATGGCGATAGCCCGCACCCCGGAAGCCTTGCACCGCGTGCCGTTGCAGGCGGTAGATCCGCTCAGTCAGCCACGTCCGCCGGTCGTGCCGGATAACGCACCGGACTTTGTCAAAACCGTCACCGCCATGATGCTGGCCGGACGCGGTGATGCGTTGCCGGTATCGGCATTCCCGCCGGACGGCACCTGGCCTTCCGGCACCACCCGCTGGGAAAAACGCAATATCGCAGAGATGATCCCCATCTGGAAACCGTCTCTCTGTACCCAGTGCAACTATTGTGTCGCGGCCTGTCCGCATGCGGCTATCCGCGCCAAAGTGGCCGATCCCGCGGATTTCAGCGGTGCACCGGATACACTGCAGCGTCTGCCGGTTAAATCCCGCGATATGAAAGGGATGGATTATGTCCTTCAGGTCGCCCCGGAGGATTGCACCGGCTGTAATCTCTGTTATGAGGTCTGCCCGGCAAAAGACCGGGAGGATCCGTCCGTCCGCGCCATTAATATGCAGCCGCGGCTGGCGCACCTGGCAGAGGAAAAAGCCAACTTTGATTTCTTCCTGCAACTGCCGGACACTCCCGCATCCCGGCTTGAGCGCATTGATATCCGGACATCACAACTTATCACGCCGCTGTTTGAATTCTCCGGCGCCTGTGCGGGCTGCGGTGAAACGCCGTATATCAAACTGCTGACCCAGTTGTACGGCGAACAACTGCTGATCGCCAATGCCACCGGTTGCTCTTCTATTTACGGCGGTAACCTGCCGACCACGCCGTACACCACCAATAAAGAGGGACGCGGTCCGGCCTGGGCCAACTCGCTGTTTGAGGATAATGCCGAGTTCGGGCTGGGGTTCCGCCTGACGGCTGACCAGCACAAAAAACGGGTAAAACGCCTGCTGATGACCTTTGCGGCCCAACTGCCGGATGAATTACGGCAGCGGCTGACGGATGAGGCACTGTCTGCGGATGAAAAACGTGCGGCTATCACGGAACTGCGGACATTACTGGCGGATAACCCGGATCCGCGAGCCCGTGAGCTGTCAGAGGATGCGCATTACCTTCTGCCGAAATCCGTCTGGCTGATCGGCGGTGACGGCTGGGCTTATGATATCGGCTTTGGCGGGCTCGACCATGTGCTGAGCAGCGGTGAGAATGTCAATGTGCTGGTGCTCGATACCCAGTGTTACTCCAACACCGGCGGCCAGCAATCAAAAGCGACACCGATGGGAGCCGTCACTAAATTCGGGGAGGAGGGTAAAGGCAAATCCCGCAAGGATCTGGGCGTGTCCATGATGATGTACGGCAATGTGTATGTGGCACAGATAGCCATCGGCGCCCAGATGAATCAGACGGTGAAAGCGATTCAGGAAGCGGAATCCTATCCCGGCCCGTCCCTGATTATTGCCTACAGCCCGTGTGAGGAGCATGGTTATGATCTGGCATTCAGTTACGACCAGATGAAAGCCCTGACCGCCAGCGGGTTCTGGCCGCTGTACCGGTTTGATCCGCGTCGTGACGGAACCGGCAAAGCGCCGCTGGTACTGGATTCCCGTCCGCCGTCACAATCCCTGGCGGAGGTGATGCATCAGGAGCAGCGTTTTAACCGCCTCAGCAGTAGTGACCCGGCGAGAGCCGCTGTTCTGGCGGAAAAAGCGGAACAACGGACGGCAAAACAGTATGCACTGCTTGAATTGCTGGCCTCACAGAAATCTGAACCGGCCGGAACCGGCATTGTTCAGGAGGATGCCTGAACGTCATGATGACAAATAACCGGAGCGCCGGGGAAATATCCCCGGCAACGGAACAGGATCTCACGGCGTTAATTGCCCTTGATACCGTTGCGGCACAGGAGCCGCAACGCTGTGAGGCGATCCGGAGCTGGATTGAGCAGAAAGTCTGTTTTGTGCTGCGGCGTGAAGGCAAAATTGCCGGTTACGGCGTGCTGCATTATCACTTCAAAAAGCAGTTTATGGAATTACCAGCTGATGCACAGGATGCAGCCTGTAAACAGGGTATTGATGCGTTAGCCCGGGCTAAAGCTATGATGGAACAGCAAATGCCGAAATAACGGCCGCTGTGATTATTGACGGGCTGTATGATACAGCCCGTTTTTGTTTTCAGCGGGATGAAAACTGTTTGCGGCGTTTTTCATATTTCGCCGGATTGCGGTGAAAATGGCGCCAGTGAGGTTCGCCTGCGGCATACAGCAGCTCATAATCCCCCCGTGAATCGCCCCAGGCACGCATATGGTAAGCGGATAAATCGCCGTAAACCTGTTGCAGCCGGGCAATTTTCTGGCCGCAGCGGCAGTTGTTGCCGTTGATTTTCCCGGTCAGAATGCCGTCTTTCTCTTCCAGCTGAGTCCCGATAAGTTTGATCCCCAGCCGCTCTGTAAACGGCTTCAGAACCAGTTCCGGGGACGCGGAACAGAGTGTGACTTCCGCACCCGATGCAATTTCCGCTGCCACCGCGCGCAGACCTTCCGGGCGCATCATCTTATGCCAGTAACGTTCACAAAATTCCTGTGCTTTTTTCTCCACCCAGCGGGCATCGGTACCGGTCAGAAAGGTGGTGATCAGCACTTCTTTCAGCTCGTCGCGGGTCAGTTTACGTGAGAAGCAGCGCAGTGTCGGCAGAACCAGACGCAGCATCCGCAGGGAAAAAACACGTTTCCCGAAGGCAAAACGCAGGAAAGGAACAAAGCTGTCACGGCGGGTCAGCGTGCCGTCAAAATCAAAAACGGATAACACCGGTTTTTCTGACGGGGTGGGTGCGTGCATAAAGAGGTATACTCCGGTTAAATAGGTGATCGTGCAGAGTTTAGCATTTTTTCCGGCAAAAGGAGACATCTGCCCGGCTTGTCCCGCGCTCATAAGTTATTTACTATCAGGTATTGATTATCACTATCTGAATTATACCGGTATACACTGCGAGAATATGATGATTGCAATCAGTGCCTGTCTGGCAGGTGAAGCCGTCCGTTACGACGGCAGCCATAAATTATATGCCCCGCTGAAAGCGCTGCAGAACAGCGGAATGGCGGTTCCGGTATGCCCTGAAATCCTCGGCGGTCTGCCGGTGCCCCGCGCCCCGGCGGAAATCACCGGCGGTGAGGGCTGTGATGTCTGGGCTGGCACCGCCCGGGTTACCGGCAGTGACGGCGAAGATGTCACTGACGCCTTTAAACAGGGCGCACTGCGGGCACTGGAACATCTGCAACAGCGGAATATCACGCATGTGATCCTTAAAGCTAACAGTCCGTCCTGCGGCAGCGGTCTGATCTACAGCGGCGCATTTGACGGCACGCTTAAATCCGGCAACGGTGTGGCAACGGCGCTGTTTGAGACAAACGGGATCACGGTCTGGCATGAAGACCATCCGGAACTGCCCGCGCTGATTGAACAGCTGTTACAGAACGGAAAAAGTGCATGATAACCCTGACACCCGCCAGTGTGTTAATCCGTGTGCCGGGTTGAAGACCCGTTTCAGAATCTGATAGGGTTAAGAGGTGCTTAACCGCAGAAAGGAGAGCAGAGTGATATATCCGGTTGATTTACATGCCCATACGGTTGCCAGTACCCATGCTTATAGTACCGTCCGTGAATATTTTACCGAAGCGGCGGAGAAAGGAATAACCCTGTTTGCGATCACCGACCACGGGCCGGAAATGGCGGACGGGCCGCATCCGTGGCATTTTGCCAATATGCCGGTTCTGCCGCGCATGATTAACGGTGCAGGGCTGCTGTACGGTATTGAGGCTAATATTAAAAATCAGGCCGGAGAGACGGACTGCACCGATAAAATGGCGCAGCAGCTGGATATTATCCTCGCCGGTTTTCACGAGCCGGTGTTGCAGCCGCAGGGGCAGGCCGCCAATACCGAAGCCATGATCGCCACTATTCGCAGCGGAAAAGTGCAGATTATTACCCATCCCGGAAACCCGAAATATCCGCTGGATATTCATGCGGTGGTGCAGGCGGCAAAAGAGTGCAATGTGGCGCTGGAGATGAATAACTCCTCATTTCTGCATTCGCGGGCGGGCAGCGAGAAAAATTGCCGTGCGATTGCTGAGGCGGTGCGTGACCACGGCGGCTGGATCTCACTGGGCTCAGATTCCCACTATGCCGGTTATCTGGGGAATTTTGAGCGGGTAGTGACCATGCTGCGGGAAATTGAGTTTCCTGAAGCGCGTATCCTGAATGTCACCCCGCGCCGGGTACTGGATTTTCTGGAATCACACGGACGGCCGCCAATTCCTGAATTTGCCGGACTCTGAAAAAAAGGCCCCGCATTGCGGGGCATTACTCTGTTTACTTAGTGCGTAAATCATAATTCCAGTTGGTTTTTTCCAGCGCCTCAATACTCTCCACCACCAGGTCTGTCAGGGCATCCAGCATTTTTTCGCCTTTCTCAATGCTGGCGTAAGTCGGGTCGCCGGTGGCACCTGTTACTGAAACCTCGGTGATATCCCACATAATCTGTACATTATCGCCGTGGCGGATGCTGTCTTCCGGCATCTGACGCACCGCTTTGCTCAGGTCGCACAGATCAGGACACACCGCAGCGGTAATGGAGGATTCTCCCTCACCGCCATGCCCCAGACCGTTCCATTCACGGAAGAAATTCTCTCCGAGACGGCCGCCGAGTACGGACCACCAGGCCGGCAGGAACGCAAAAACCACATCTTTATGACGCGCTTTGACATTCCGCTGTGCGATATCCAGCGACGGAATATTTCCGTCGTGACCATTGAAGACAAAAATGTGTTTGATGCCGTACTGAATCAGGCTCTCAAACATGTCTTCCGCAATCGCAATCACCGTTTCAAAGCGGATGTTAATCGCCATCGGTGTGCCGTTATAGTGTGCGGAAGTGCCGAACGGCACACCCGGTACCACAATCGTGCGGGATAAACGCTGTGCCGCACGGCGGGCGACGGCTTCCGGCACAAACAGATCCGGACCGAGCGGCAGATGCGGGCCGTGGCTCTCACAGCTGCCGAAAATGGTAATGGCACTGTCGATTTCGCCCTTATCGAACCGGTTTTTCAGCTCTTCAGTGGTGAACTCATTCAGATAAACTTTTTTCATTATGATCTCCCTGTGGCCGGTGAGGTGGCTTTTGCCGCCAGCAGCGGATGCAATATCAGATAAATAATAACGGTAATAACTAATGCCAGCAGGCCGGTCGGCCAGTCAGACAGAATATTGTTCAGTGCCATCACCAGACCGGAAGCCATCCCGGCCAGCGCACTGATCACTCCGGCGTAATTGTATTTCGGCTGATTGTTAATCTGTGTGATGTCGTAGCGGCATTTGCGGGTGATGTAGTAATCCGCCAGCAGCGGCCCGGCCAGCGGCGGTGCCATAATGCCGAGATAGTTAATAAAATCAGCAAAGAAGATTTGGTAAAAACCGATAGCGCCCAGCACAGTACCGATAATCCCGGTGGTCAGGATCAGGACGTTTTTATTGACCTTTACACCAACGGAATCCAGCACCGGTCCGGTATAGAGCGAGTTACAGTAGAGTTCCGCGTCGTTGGTGGTCCACAGTGACAGTGTCCAGGTGATCACCCCGATCAGCGCCAGCAGGAAGCTTTTCTCGATCATCCAGGTAATGTAGTTCGGCATCCCGACCGTCATGGTGCCGATATAACCGACCACATTGAGCAGCGGGTTGGTGAAAATAAAACAGGCTGCCGATCCCCAGAATACCGCAGAAATACTCTTATTAAAGCGGAACAGATCCACGCCCATCACCGCCCCGGCAATCCAGCTGCCGACCACCATCGTGATCGCGGTGGAGAGCATCAGCCCTTCATTGCGGTTGGAATTCTCAATAAAGACCGATAACCCGCCGCCCTCCTGCAACATCGCATAACCGGTGATAACGGCGATAATCATAATAATCGGCGATACCGGAATGGCGATAATTTCCAGTCCTTTCATGCCGTGCAGTGAAGTGTACGTAAACAGCAGACCGGCGATGACACAGGAAAGAAAGACTTCCAGGGTGATCGGCACACCGTTGTAGCCGTGCTCTGCCGGGTTAAAGACGATGATCCCGCTGGGATTGCCCAGGAACGTGCCCCAGATATCTCCGACCATCCCGGTGATCGCCGCAAACCAGCCGAGGGTCAGCAGCCCCATAGCAATCATCGGCAGGTTCGCGCCGAAACGGCCATAGGAAAAACGGCTGATCAGCGCCAGGCTCAGCCCGGTGCGCTGCGCCATAATACCGAGCAGCGAGGTGAGAATAAACAACAATCCCATCCCGATGGCGATAGCCAGCAGCGCCATCGGAAATGACATTCCCGGCCCGCCGTTGGCCCCAGCCAGGGCGCCGCCGATAAATAACCCGGTTGCCACATAACCGAAACCTATCCAGACCAGTACCTGTTTCCAGGTCTCGCGGCGGTGTGTCATCGGTATGGGCGTAAACATAAAATCGTGGTCATGCGCCGGAGGCGCGGATGACGTTTCGTGTTTGCTCATGGTGTTTCCCCTGTCTTATGTGGTGTTGGCAGTTGCCGCTAAAAAGTGTTTTTAAAATAAAAGGCCATGCTCTTGTTATGATTTATTATTAGCCTGGTAAAGTAATTGTTTGCAACTAAATTAATGAAAATAAAAGGAAAAGGAAATTTAATGTAACGGACAGGTTGTCGGTAAAAGCGGGGCGGGAAATCACATAAACGGGAAGGAGAACAAAAAATCGACGAAAAATGCTGCCATCAGAAATAATGGCAGCAGGATATAAAATAACCGGGGTGGTAATTATTCCGGCAGCGGCACCATACAGACGGCACTGCCGAAGCTGCCGTGACTGCACTCAACCCGGAATTTGCCGTAGCGGCTGAGAAAACCGAGCAGGCTGTCGCCGGAGTTAAAGGTGACAATACCGGTCACCGGCTGACCGTCAGTGGACATATGCGGCATCAGGCTGTCCGCCAGTGCCCGTTTGATTAATCCGGCCTCGGCGGAGGAGCCGATATAGAATTCTGATTTCAGCCAGTTTACCCCGGCGGAAACCGAATTCACGCCCGGAGAGCGGGCGGCGGCGAACACCATCAGCACCCAGCCGTTGGAATTCTGGCTGTCGGTCGCAAACGGATGCGCCACCATATTATACGCCGGATTGTGCAGGGCTTTGCGCAGCTCAGGGTCACGCAGCACTTTCAGTAACTGGGACTGTAAGGCCGGCGGGAAGTGCAGGGTGGCAATGGTATTTCCGGCCAGGTCATCATCAATAAACTGATAAAGTCCCTGGATCCACAGCTCAGACTGCGCAGTACCGCAGGTGTTGAGGTTATGATACACCCGCCAGGTACCGTTCCTTTCCCGTACGGCATAACCGGCATGGGAAAAGCTCAGCCCGTAGTCACTCAGTGCCTGACCCTGACGGACCAGCAGAACGACCCGGTCGCCCTGTTTCTCCAGCCAGTCATTCAGCACTCTGGCCTGTGCGGTGCGCTGTGCGGCTTCCTGCGGCGTGGGCGGGGATTTATCCGCACAGTTCTGACTGCCGCTGTATGCAAGGCCGGACGCAGTGAGCAGGGCAGCCGCAAAAACGGATTTCAGCAGTCGCATATTATGGCATCTTCTCCTGATGGGTTAATTCACGATCATCCTGAGTTACCATATGGGAAATGATTTTCCCGTCCTTTTTCAGATACGCACCGGGGCCTTTTTCGGCCGGTTCCAGTGTCAGTTTATCACCCGGATTCACCGGGGTTTTCTCCAGTTTTTCAGTGGCGACCAGCAGGGCCACATCTTCATTTTTATCGGTCTTGCCGGTGATGGTGGTGACTTTTTCTTTCTTATTATTTTCCACAGACTCCGCACTCATCTGAGCCGGTAAAATGATCGGCGATAAAATTGCGCCGCTTATCATCACAGAGCTGTAGACACTGCCCGCACTACTGAGTACCGCAGTCGATAAATAAGGATTATCCGGCAGTTTACCTGCATTCGCAGGCAGTGTGACCAGTGTGGCGGCACAAACGATTGCCGGAAAAATAAACTTATTCATACTGTTTCCCTTAAATTAATGAACAAATGTTCTTTTTACCCGTTCAGACACCAGGAAATACGAAATCCAGATGATAGCGTAAATAACCAATCTTATCAGCGGATAATAAAGAGTGAAGTCAACATTAACATCCAGCAGATTAACCAGAACGATTTCCTGAATGGCTTCCGAGGCGATGGCAAAAAGAATAAAGGCAATAAACAGCTTCGGCAGATAACGGGAGAGCCTGAAGAAATAATACAGCGTTGTCAGTATCAGCAGCATGGTCAGTATGGTAAAAGCAATATTAATATACATGACCTGCAATACGCGGTCAGGAATATACCCCGCATTTTGCTGATATAAATCATACCACTCACTCAGTGTGTAACCACCGGCACCCAGTGACAGAAAAAGGGTAATTAACGGCAGCCACAACCAGCCGCCGATCCGCGACATCCGTTTTTCCGCACACTCATCACAATATTCCGCGTATTGCGGGATCTCTTTTTCCCCGCACTGAATACAGACCCATTTATGTTCCATACATTATTTTCCGTTTTCGTCTTTCCGGATTATCCGGTTATTTGGGTTGGTCGTTTATCCGGCTCATCAGAATAGCATCGACATAGCGTCCGTCGCGGAATGCATAATCGCGGGCAATCCCTTCGCGCTGAAAACCGAATTTTTCATACAGCGCCAGGCCGTCCGGATTATTGGCAAATACCTCTAATTCAATACGGCGGATGCCCAGCCAGTTATCACAATAATCAATCATTGCCTGCATTAATGCACTGCCGACACCCTGGCCGCGGTAGCTTTTATTTACCGTAATACCAAAATTCACCACATGGCGGCGGCGGGGATTACTGTTCTGATTGATACCCAGCAGCCCGACCACCACGCCGTCAACAACAGCCACCAGCCGGGTGGCTGACTGATCACCCTGGCTCATCCGGTGTTCCCAGAACTTCCGCGAGGTATACGGCATCTGTAACGTATTGGCATAAGACGTAAAATCCTGGTGCATATCGCACAGCGCCGCCGCATCGGAAGGGTCGGCTAAGCGGATGGTAATCTGGCGCATAAATAATATCCTTGATGTAATACTGTTATATTCCCTTATTAATGGCATCGAAATAGTGTACCCGTCAACGGAATGAAAAAGCCTGACCGGGAAGGCGAAAATGGCGTAACCGCGTTTTTTCCTGTTATTTTCTTTTTCACGGATCAAACTGTCTGAGAATGAAAGATGACGATAAAATAAGCGGGGTAACATACTGACATAAGCAGGAAAGTGCATTTTCTCTGAAAAATAAAAATTCCTGTAAAAAAGTAGGCTAACCGGCGGCGGGCGATTACACTGAATCCTTCCGGAAACAAAAGGGATTGTCATGGACGTCCGGTTTCTTAAATCCGTATTCTGCAAATCAGGTATCACCCGGATGACTCATTCAGTACAGACACTGGTTTTTCTGCGCCACGGCGAAAAACCGGATAACGACAGCGGCCAGTTAACCGGCAAAGGATTAAACCGCGCACTGGCGCTGGCGGATCTTCTGATCGCCCGTTACGGAAAGGCGGATGCCCTGTATGCCGCCGCACCGAAACAAAGCAAGCTCGGCAATTCGCTGCGTTCCCTTCAGACTATCACCCCGGTGGCTGTCCGCCTGTCACTGCCGGTACATCTGGAATTTCACGCCAAAGAAACCAAAGCCCTGCGCGATGCGTTACTGGATAAAACTCATCACGGGCATACGGTCTTTGTGGTCTGGGAACACGATAATCTGATAAAAGTGGTGAGGGATATTCTGAAACAGACCGGCGGGGACTATTCGGATATGCCGGCCTGGCCGCGTGATGATTTTGACAGCCTGTGGATACTGACCATTACCCGCAGTCAGACAGAGACCACCGTGACGTTTTCACAGGAAAAACAGGGGCTGGATAATCTGGACAGTTATTTCCCGCAGGTCCGGTAAATAAACCGGAAATCAGCGGGAATACAGACTCAGTCTTCTTTTTTCTTACGGCTGGCTTCTGCTGCCCGTTTGCGGCGCATTTCTTTCGGGTCAGCAATCAGCGGACGGTATATTTCCACGCGGTCACCATCACTGACAATATCCGTCAGTTTTGCCGGACGGCTGAAAATACCGACTTTATTCTGCGTTAAATCCACATCATCCCGTAATGCTAAAATACCGGAGGCAAGAATAACGGCTTCCACCGTGGCGCCTTCGTTTATTTTCACCGGGATCAGAAACTGTTTATCAGGCAGGGCATAACAGACTTCAACAGAAATATCAGACACGGTAAACCTCTTTTGCCCGTTTGGTAAATGCCATCACCATATTACCGGCCAGCTCTTTAAATATACGGCCGAAGGCCAGCTCAACCAGTTTATTGGTAAATTCAAAATCCAGATTCAGCTCAACTTTGCACGCCTCAGGACTCAGCGGAATAAACGACCAGCCGCCCATCAGTTTACGGAACGGGCCTTCCACCAGTTGCATACGGATATGCTGATTGCTGGTCAGCTGATTGCGGGTCACAAAGGTTTTACTGATCCCGGCTTTGGATACATCCACAGACGCGGTCATTTCATCCTGATCATGGCTGATAATACGGCTTCCCACGCAGCCCGGTAAAAATTCCGGATACGCACGGACATCATTCACCAGGTTGTACATCTGTTCCACACTGAACGGAACCAGTGCGGAGCGGCTAATTTGCGGCATAACACATCCTGCGGTCAAAAATCACGAAACGGCGGAAATTATCGCCGCCTGTTAAATCGTATTATACTGTGCTCCGGCGCGGAGATAAATGCACAATACGGCACGCGCTGATGACAGAATGTATCTTAATGACAACAAAGATGTTTGTCACAAAAAGCACTTGCCAAATCCCGCTGACATGTTAAAAACAGCGTACAGGGACAGAAAACCCGCAAAGGCGCTTAAAATAGCAGCATTTACCGTGCGACGGAGAAATAAGCAATTTATTTCGGGTGTGCATAACGTATAATAGTGGTCATTATGACAAAGAAAAAAGTTCACAAACCAGGCTCTGCCACCATCGCGCTGAACAAACGCGCCCGCCACGACTACTTTATCGAAGAAGAGATAGAGGCGGGTCTGGCGCTGCAGGGCTGGGAAGTCAAATCATTACGCGCAGGTAAAGCTAACCTGGGGGACAGCTACGTCATCCTCCGAGACGGCGAAGCTTTCCTGTTTGGTGCCAACTTCACACCGCTCAGCGTGGCCTCATCCCACGTTGTCTGCGACCCGACCCGGACACGCAAACTGCTGCTCAACCAGCGTGAACTGGACAGCCTGTACGGTAAAATCAACCGTGACGGGCACACCGTGGTCGCACTGTCGCTGTACTGGAAAAACGCCTGGTGCAAAGTCAAAATCGGCATTGCCAAAGGTAAGAAAGAACACGACAAACGCGATGACATCCGCGAACGTGAGTGGAAATTAGACAAAGCAAGAATTATGAAGCACGCAGGGCGTTAAGTACTGGTAATCCGTACTGATTTTCTGATATACTGCGTTTCACAACTTGGGGCTGATTCTGGATTCGACGGGATTTGCGAAACCCAAGGTGCATGCCGTGGGGCGGTTGGCCACGATAAAAGCCGCAAAAAAATAGTCGCAAACGACGAAAACTACGCTTTAGCAGCTTAATAACCTGCTCAGAGCCCTCTCTCCCTAGCCTCCGCTCTTAGGACGGGGATCAAGAGAGGTCAAACCCAAAAGAGATCGTGTGGACTTCCTGCCCGGGGAGAAAGCATTAAAACGAATCGGGCTAGTTTGTTAGTGGCGTGTCTGTCCGCAGCTGGCAAGCGAATGTAAAGACCAGACTAAGCATGTAGTACCGAAGGTGTAGAAATTTCGGACGCGGGTTCAACTCCCGCCAGCTCCACCAAAATTCTCCATCGGTGATTACCAGAGTCATCCGATGTAGTCGAAAGCCCGCATGGCGCGAGCCCTGCGGGCTTTTTTGTGTCTGTCATTGCCTGAGGATATTCAACTAAATGCGTATACCAATTTATAAAGGAGCGGTCATAGTGGCACGGACTACACGCCCCCTAACCAACACCGAAGTGCTGCTCTCCTGAGCGTTAAAGAGGTGGGCAGTGGGGCTGCCTCAAAGTGGTTCGGTAGATTAAAAATTAAACTAGGGTTCAAAAGAGGGCACGATTTCATTCATTTAGGCATATCGTTGTTAACTTCTATGAACAAGAGACAGAAGTAGAACAACGCTTCGTGATGGGTATTGTGGGTCACGAGAACAACGCTATAATCTTCGATAGATATGGAAAGGACTTCAATTTGTCAAATCTAAAAAAATATATAGAGATTATAAACGGTAATACAGATTTTATCGCTTGTTATTTTGAACAATCATAGGCATTTAAGGAGGTATTAAAATACCTCCTTAAAAATAGACATCGATCAAAAAACTAAACTATCACTAGCTAAATACTTCTTAGGTATGTTTTTATCTACCAACGAGTAAAAACAATCTAAAGTGTCATATTTGTCATACCCAATCTTTATGGAACTCGTGTTTTTATAAAAAACATCAAAATGATAACGAGGATGAACATGGCCATTTTCATGTTCTTCATCATCATCAAACCTAAAGTAGCCGTGGTCATTAGCTAATAAAGATGTAAACGTATCGTAATAAAGTAAAGCTTCTGGGAAACTTAAGTTAAAATTGTCTACAATAGATAATATGACTTCTTCATGAGAATGAGATGAGTCAAGAGTAGATGAAATAGCATTTCTCAAAATGGAAATAACATGACCTCCAACATTTTCTTGTAGCAAGTCACTATTAAATGAAATAGTTTCACCTTCAATAATCACTTGAAATGGGATAGCCATTGAGAAATATCCGTCGTCTTTTCTGATTAGAAAACGATGGAAGTCACCTGTAAAAATCGCCAAGTTAAAGTCTAAATCTCCTTTAATATTTTCCACATTACAAGAGTGGCAACAATTAACAATCTCAATTGCCTGGAGAACATTAAAAAGATTATCTAATGATCCTCTAACGGCCTTGAATCTATCCATATAATATTTAGGAATGCTATTATAAAAATAAACACTCATAGCTTAACATTCCTCTTATATTCTATTTCAATCAGAGAGTTAAAGTATTCACTATCATATTCTTCGCCACCCAAAATTTCTGTCATTCGTTGTAAAAGTTTAGCTTTTAGCCTTGGGCTAGCTTCATGCTCTTCACAATATTCTATAACTAGTGATTCAATTGTTGGTTTTTCATCCCAAACTAATACAGCTTGTTGGCTTTCAATTTCTTCATCAGTTGGTACACGTAACTCCATGTATCCATTAGTATACATACAATCCAGACCAGAGTTTAGTTTACTAATTAACTCACTATCAGCTTTAGTTCCTAAGACTAAATGACTTTCTAAAAATGATCTTGCCATCATTGTATAAAGGCCATTTCTGAATGAGGTTTTTTTGTTTAAGTTCATTGCAAAACATATTACAAACGGAAATTCTAACCCTTTAGCATTATTTATATTGGAAATAAAGAATTTACTAGGGTCATTAACTTTACTTTCATAGGAGATATTTACATCCCAACCAAATTTATCTGAAATAATATGTGATAACTCTGGTATTATATTATAAATATATTTAGATGTATCTAGAAAAAGTACCGCAATATCACCAGGACAAACATTTTCATGCTCAGATTTGATTTTTTCAACAATGGTAAAAATTGATTTTGCAATTTTGTTATCATCATCAACTTGTGTTAATGAAGTTGCCCTAAACTCATCAGGTATATCTTCAAAGCGTCTTAGCGGGTCTCGACTCACAATAGCCCGTTTACCGTGTTGTTTGTAATTATATCCACAAGCATCCCATTCATTATCTTTCAACCAACGCAAAACAGGATTTTCGTATAGTCCCATACCCAGTGCATGTGAGAACATTAAGTTTCTAGGGTCGGTTCGATAGCATTTTTTCAACAGTAAATCAGCTTTTCGGACATCATCATCTATAGGTCTAAATATGTTTTGGAATACATCACCTGCTACAAATACTTTCTTTTCAGTAACCAATTCACAAAGCTCAATGAAGCTCTCATCAAAATCTTGACTTTCATCGATGAAAACATAATCAAAAATATATTTAACTTTACCCTCTTTCTGGTTGTTTTTTATTTCATTGATAGCTTTCTTGCACAGAATATCAAAAGTACCAGCTTGAAGAGTACCAAAAGAAATGTCATATTCTGAGCAAATATATCGATACATTCCTGATGTAGGATTTCTTCCACTTCCCCAAGAGCTAAAACAGAATATCTTACTTTCCCATTCTATTTGTCGTTCAACTTTCATAAAGTTAAAAAATTCAGGGATTCTGCTTCTCATACTAGAGGCTAATATTTTATTATGACAGGTGAATGCAATTCTAGCATCATCTTCATTCGAATATATTTCTTTGAGTTTATGTAATAACAGCTCTGTTTTACCAGAGCCAGCTAGACCTTGTATTACGTACTTTTTATTTGTACTAGTTTTAAATAAAAATCCAGTCTGATCAGTATCAAAAAGAACTATCTTAGATTTAACAACATCTAGTAAGCTCTCAGCCTCTAGGTTTACTTTTGAAACATCATTAATGCTACCAGTAACTAAAGAGGTAATTAAATCAGCAACCCTTTTGTCTGTTGGATTATTAATAAATAATTGTTCGAAATCCAGATCATAAAAATCAAATTTTTTGAATAACTCATGCCATTTTTTCTTTCTGCCAATTTTTCTTCTATATTGATATTTCTCTGAAAGAAAGGACACATCATCATAAAAATCTTCAATATAGTCGTCAAATCCATCGTTATCGCCACCAGTGTTAATAAAACAGGGCTTCATTCCTGAAATAAAGATAACACAAGCTTCATTATAATCGTAACTTGAATCTTCTTTCGATAAAGGCTTACACAAAACATAAGTTTGTTTTTTATTGTTTTTTGAAAATTCTTGTATGTTTTGTAAAATCCCAACTGACTCAACTAACACCTGAGCTTCTGGAGTTATAAAGCAATAGTTAGACATTATTCCATCTCCAATGATGATTACCGCTTCATTATAACACTTGATACAAGTTTGCTATTAGTGATTTTTGTGCCTCGTTAGAAAAAAATGAACCAGAATACTGTTTATTATAGACTTGAAAAGGTAGAACTTTGAAGGCGAAGATTATAGTTAAAATCTGAAAGTCTAAAGTGTATTGTAAATAGGCTCGTTTTAGTTCCATGCATTTTTTGAGATCCAGGTCAAAAGGTCAGGATCACTGATTTAGCCTGGCGCTAATTTGGGAAAAAAATCAATGATAAAGGTTATGGACATAGTTAAGGGCTATGGGGAGAGAACTGATAATCAACTATATATGAACCAATAGGACCTGTTTTTGTTGTGACCCACACCGTATCTGCGCCTTTCTGAGTCGCCAATTTTGCATTATCGATGCAAAGTAATTTCCACCGTTCCGTATAGGCTTCTTTTATCCATATGCCGTGTTTGCATCGGCCAAATCTGTTGGTGGCAGGGCCCGGTGATGTAATTTCATATTCAGTCTGATAGTGAATGGTTTTGTGTGTTAGTAAATACACCATCACATCGAATAGAGGGATAATTAATATCAGACCAAAGAATCCGCTCCAGAGAAAACTTTTAAATACCTGTTTTATCGGGCGACGCCAAATACTCCAAATCCCGCCGATTATTCCCACAACAGCAGCGAAAATGACGGAAATAGTCCACTGAGGGAACCATTCAAATAACACAACGTTTTGGCCTAAAAATATAGACCAATACATGAATGCTATCCAAATACCAAAAGGAACCAGAATGAAGAAAACAGAGGAAAATGTTTTCTTGTTGCTCTGGCCATATGACTTAAGTTGATAGTCCATAATTTTTTGTATAATAAGGAGGTTTGGCTTAACCGGCCTTGTTGTTTTTAATATTTTTGGCTTATTTAATATAATACTGATTTATTAAATATTAATGCGGTTATGTTGTTAATGCAAACAGGAAATTTGTTTTTTAAATTACTTTGTCTGTTTATTATATTAATAGTTAACGTGCTGAATAAAAATATAATTTTGTATGGAAAATAAAAAGCATCAGTTTAAAATCTGTGTCAGCCATCATAGCTGATGCTTCCCGGAATGATTACAATGGTTTAATTTTCTTCTGAACAGGACTCCCCATGACACCAAATAACCGAAAATTACCTGTTTTTAAATATCATCCCGATCCGCTCGGAACCGGTGCTTTTTCAGACGATAAGACCGTTAAGTGTGATTGCTGTCAGCAAGCTACTGATATTTATTATGAAAGTCCGTTTTATTCTGTCGCTGATATTGATGCATTATGCCCGTGGTGTATTGCGGATGGTTCCGCCAGCCGGAAATTTGAGGGCGAATTCCAGGATAGCGCCAGCGTGGAAGGAATTGACTGTGAATATGATGACGATGGTGAATTTTCACACACCACTAACCCGTATCCGGATGAAATGCTGGATGAACTGGTTAAACGTACACCCGGTTACCGGGGATGGCAGCAGGAAGTGTGGCTGGCACATTGCAATGAGCCCTGTGAATTTATCGGGTATGTTTGCTGGGATGATATAAAAGACCGGCTGGATGAATTTGTTTCTCTGGAAGATGATATTCAGGAATATGGTTTTTCTGTTGAAGAGTTATCCGGCCTGTTACATAAGGACAGTGATGCTCAGGGATATTTATTCCGCTGTCTGCATTGTAAAAAATTACGTCTGCATTTTGATTTTAGTTAAAGGCTGCAGAGCGGAGCAATTCAGCTCCGCTTTCAATTAAAAACGCCGTGGACTAAAACGTCCTGTATTACCCCTACTGATAAAACTCCACATCCTGCAATGTATTCAACTCTTGCTCGATACGTTCGCGGCTGCTGAGTAATACACTGATAATCTGGTTGTTTTTTTCATCATTACTGCGGAATGTCGGGACGGATACACTGATGGCGGCGATGATTTTATTACGCTGACGTAATGAAACGGCATAGCAGCGGGTTTCTTCGTTTATTTCCCGGTTGTCAGTGGCGTAATGATTTATTTTGACCTCTTCCAGCTGCTGACGTAATTCCGCGATGGTAGTGATACTGTATTTTGTCAGCGGGGTAAAGCCGTCAGGATATAAGCGGAGAATATCATCATCGCTGTAATGGCATATCATCGCTTTACCTAATGCGGAATAAACCGCCGGTAAGCGGGTGCCGATATTGGAGACTAACTGAACTTTTTGCGCAGACTGCACTTTATCGATATACAACACATCCGGGCCATCTAATATACCCATCTGGCACACTTCGTTGCACTCGTTGACAATATTATTCATCTCGCGGTGCACCATTTTCAGCCAGTACGATTTTTCAAAGAATGAACGGGAAAGAATCGAGCAGGCGATACCCAGAAAATAAAGCTGGGTGTTTTCGTCATAATTAATATAACGGCGTTCTGCCAGAGTTTTCAGAATCGGGTAGAGTGTGCCTTTTAATATACCGGTCTTCCCGGCCAGCTGTGTGAGGGAAATCCCGGTGTTTTCTGCCGCCAGAACGCTGAGTACCTCTAACACCCGTATTGTCGGCATATGCTCCGTTGACATCAATTCACCTCCCTGACAGTTTATGCCGTTATTCTAGGTACAAAGCCCCGCTAAGTAAATCATGTCCGGGTGTCCGTTTGTGACATTGCCCGCCGGTGTCACGACAATCCGCTTTATTATTCCCGTAATGTGCTGTTCCTCACAGATAAATAATAAATAACCGCAATCCGGATCGGGTTTTTCCGCATCTATAGTTTTCAACCGCAATTAAAACAGCCTGTTAGCCTGTTTTTTCAGCAAATGTACAAAATTTGACTCACTCAGAGTTTCATGATTACTTACTTGTGTTTTTATTTATTGACGAGGTTTGTATATATGAACAATATGGGTATGGAAAGCCGTTACATCACGCCGGCCGTAACAATTTTTGATGACAAAGGCCGGATTGATACCGAACAAAACCAGCGGGTGTATGACTCTCTGAAGGGGCATGTCTCCGGATTTGTGGTTATGGGCAGTACCGGCGAGTTTTTTTCACTGGATATGGAAAGCTCAAAAACACTGATCAGGTTATGCGGCAGTTATGACAAAGGGGGAATGAAGGTGTATGCCGGGACCAGCCGCCCGGATGTGAATGAGTCAGCCGCGCTGGCGAACTATGCTCATGAGCAGGGGGTGGACGGGGTAATGATTATCAGCCCGTACTATTTCCCGCTGGATGATGAGGGTGTTTACCGGTTTTACAGCACGGTCGCGGAAAAAACGTCAGCCAATATTTTTATCTATAACTTCCCGGAACGTACCGGTTACTCGGTGTCACCGAAGGTGTGTCTGCGTCTGGCGGATCGCTATCCGAATATTATCGGGCTGAAAGATACGATCCCCGATACATTACATACGTCGCAGATTATTCAGACGGTAAAAAAAGAGATCCCGCATTTTGAGGTTTATGCCGGTTATGACAATAACTTCGCCCATGTTGTGCTGGCGGGGGGAAATGGCTGTATCGGCGGGTTATCCAATATTGTGCCTGAGTTCTTCGCTTCCTGGATGGCGGCATTTGCACAAGGTGATATGGCTGCCGTAGCGGCACATCAGCGCAAAGTGGATCAGCTGATGGCCGTTTACGGCGTGCACTCACCGTTTATCCCGACCTTTAAAAAAGCATTACAGATGCGGGGCATTATTCAGTCAGACTACTGCACAGCGCCATTCAGCAGCCTGAATGCGGAGCAGACTGAACAGCTGATGCAGATACTGGCGGATGCTGAAACAGCACGCTGATTTTTCCTGATTATAACGACAGAACATCTTACCGACAGGGAATATTATCATGGCGACTATCACAGCTTATGACAATCCTGCTTTAAATTCCGCGATTCAGAAATCGTGGAAGCGTTTAGTACCCCTGATGTTTATTTTGTATTTTGTGGCATTTATTGACCGTGTGAATGTGGGCTTTGCGAAAGATGCCATGCAACTGGATATCGGGTTATCCGATTCCGCCTTTGCACTGGGGGCGGGGATTTTCTTCGCCGCCTATGCGCTGTTCGGGATCCCGGCAAACCTAATCCTCAATAAAATCGGCGCACAAAAGTGGCTGAGTATTACAACGGTTATCTGGGGTGTGTTATCCGCAATGACCGGGTTCGTGACCAACGAGACGCAATTTATTGTGCTGCGTTTCCTGCTGGGACTGGGCGAGGCGGGTTTTTATCCGGGAATTTTATTACTGGCCTCCATCTATTTCCCGAATAAAGTCCGCGGCACGGTGATTGGTATTTTTGTTCTCGGCGTACCGCTGGCACTGACACTCGGTTCGCCGTTATCCGGCGCACTGTTGGAATTACACGGCTGGATGGGGCGTCCGGGGTGGTTCTGGATGTTTGTGATTGAAGGTTTACCGGCGGTTGTTATCGGGGTCTTCGCCTTTTTCTGGCTGGATGACAGCCCGGAGAAAGCCCGCTTCCTGACAGCGGAAGAGAAGAAAGCGCTGACAGAGCAGTTAGCCAGTGAGAATGCGAAAACAGAAACCACATCTGTGTTGTCTGCACTGAAAAATATCAAGGTCTGGCACCTGGCACTTATCTACGGCACCATCCAGATCTCGGTCTACGGGCTGATGTTTTTCCTGCCGTCACAGGTGGCTTCCCTGATGGGACAGAGCCTCGGGTTTAAAGCGTCTCTGGTGGCAGCTATTCCGTGGGCATGCTCGGCATTTGGTGTGTATTACATCCCGCGTCTGGCTGATAAAAATCCATCCCGCCGTGTGGCTATCTCCGTGATGTGTATGCTGGCAGCGGCAGTTGGTCTGGCATTATCCGCCTTTGCCAGTCCGGTCTTTGCCATCGCCGCGCTGTGTCTCAGCGCCGTCGGTTTTCTGTCCGTACAACCGGTGTTCTGGACATTCCCGCCGCAGTTACTGAGTGGTCCTGCGCTGGCTGCCGGCATCGGGTTCTGTACCACCATGGGGGCATTCTGTTCTTTCCTCGCACCGATTATCCGTGTGGAAATGGATAAACTGATGAACAGCAATACGGCAGGGATTATCACACTCGCGGTGATCACAGTCGGCTGTGCACTCCTGATTGCCTTACTGAAAAAGAACACACAAAAATAATCCTGATTCGTTGCCGTCATTTTGGCGGCAATAACCGGAAGGTGAGTTATGCAAAAGATATTACGTATTGATGAAACTGATAATTTAATTGTGGCACTGAAGGATTTGCATGCCGGTGAGGTGTATCAGTGGGGTGATGAATCAATCACTCTGGTCACGGATGTGAAAGCCAAACACAAGTTTGCCCTGGAAGCAGTGCCGGAAGGCGGTATTGTCTCCATGTACGGCACCGCTGTCGGGAAAGCAACAAAACCGATTGCCCGCGGGGAAGTGATTACCGTGGACAATATCCGCCATTATGCCGCCCCGGTATCACTGGAGGAGAGCGGCGACTATGAATGGCAGATCCCGGATGTATCGGCCTGGAAAGACCGGACATTTAAGGGGTATGTCCGTGATGATGGCCGGGTCGGAACAGCCAATTACTGGCTGATTTTCCCGCTGGTGTTCTGTGAGAACCGCAATGTCACCAAACTGACGGATGCACTGAATGAGGCGCTGGGTTACACCAATAACAGTCTGAAAAGTTTCGCCCTGGATCTGACTGCCGGTGAACAGGTGCAGGCCACAAAACCTAAGCTGTTCCCGCATATTGAGGGCGTGCGCTGTATTACGGTGACCAGCGGCTGCGGCGGTGCCACCTCTGACAGTAAAACCATGTGTGATGTACTGGCTGCGTATGCGGATCACCCGAATGTTATCGGTATTACCGTGTTCAGCCTGGGATGTGAAAAAGCACAGCGCAAGATGTTCAAAGAGTCGCTGGCGGCACGTAATCCGGCATTTGATAAACCGGCACTCTATTTCCGGCAGCAGGAATGGAACAGCGAAGAAGAGATGATGCAGACGGCGCTGAAACAAACCTATGAGTGCATGAAAGCAGTGAAGCCTCAGAGCCGTACTGATGTGCCGCTGGCATATCTTAAGCTCGGCGTGAAGTGCGGGGCGTCTGACGGGTTCTCGGGTATTTCCGGCAATCCGGCGATGGGACTGGTGTCGGACTGGCTGGTGACACTCGGCGGCGCTTCCGGCCTGGCGGAATTCCCGGAGCTGTGCGGTGCGGAAGGGGATATGGTAAAACGCTGCATCCGCTTTGAGGATAAAAAGAAATTCCTCGATCTGATGGGACAGTATGAAAAAACCGCGAACTTCTTTAATACCACTATCGCGGATAACCCGAGCCCCGGAAATATTGCTGATGGATTAATTACCGATGCGATTAAATCAACCGGTGCGGCGAAAAAAGGCGGAAAATCGCCAATCAGTGCAGTGTGTGATTATGCGGAACCGATGCCGGACAGCGGACTGTCTCTGGTCTGCACACCGGGGAATGACGTGGATGCCGTGACCGGACTGGTGGCTGCGGGCTGTAACGTTGTTATTTTTTCCACCGGTTTGGGGACACCGACAGGAAACCCTATCGTACCGGTCGTCAAGATTTCCACCAACAGCGCTATCGCACAGCGTTTGTCAGACATGATCGATTACGACTGCGGTCCGGTAATAGAAGGTGTGCCATTGCCGGAAATCAGTAAAGGGCTGTTTGAGCGGGTGATTGAAACGGCAGGCGGGGAATATAAGGTGAAAGCAGACCGTCTGGAGCAGTTTGATTTCCTGCTGTGGAAACGGTCACTGGATTTATAAAAAGTGTACTGTCACGCAGATAATTAAAAACGGGGAATATTCCCCGTTATCATTAGTAATGACTTATTCTTGACCTGATTAACTTTATTCATTGTCAGTGGGTAAACCCGAGTCTTGCTCAGGTGAACCGTAAAGAAAAGAGAACACCGTTTTGAGGTAAAGTAAATAGCTTAATTCATTGGTATGAACCGTCAATGTTCAGAGGTTTTTTTACGGCGTATTACTTTTTTCTTTGTCAAATCGCTTTCACCTTTGCGCCCATTAAATACATAATGTACTTCACAACAGACTCTGTACTGAGAGAAAAACTTTGCAAGCAGCAAATGTAACTCACGAGCCCATGAAAGGCGTTCAACTTCTGTATCAAAAAAATGGCGAATAAATTCAGTATTCTCTCTGAGATGAAAAATATTATTTCTGTATATCCGGAGTGGATCCGAATGTTCTTTCATCAGTTTTCTGATGCTATCCGAAATTGGTAATAAGTCTTTAAAGCTGGCAGGGCGATCATTTTCAAGCAGGACTCGTATGTTTAACTTTCGAAAGCCCTCACAGACCACACCTAAAAAACCTAACCATGCAGAAAAATAAATTCTCGTATCAAATTCTTCCCGCTGGCTCAGATGGCCATTTTTTTTCATTTTCTGATTGAGTTTATTGTAATTTCTAAACATGAGTTCAGCTGTTTCGAAGTAATGAATCTGAAGTGTCAGTACACGGTCATGATTGCGGCATGGAAGCATATCTCCCGGATTTCTGCTGTCTATGTCTATAGCGTAGGAGTATGGAACATTGGCAATATAGCAAAGATCATGATCCGGACGAATCAGTTCTCCGTCACTTAACGCTTTGTTCAGATGCTCAGCAACATCATCATAATTTCTGAAACCGTAAGCTGTTATATTCTTCTCGGCAAAGCAGGTTAACCACCAGGAATTAAAACCTCCTATTTCTCCTTGCTCACCGAAATCAAAATCTATATTCCCGGAATTCAGTTCTACGAGGCATCCGGCGCCATGTTTATAATATTTAATACCACCATCTAACTCCCCAGCGCCGGGTATACTATATTGAATCCATTCATAGCGACTTGACGGCATTTTAATGCCGGACCGATACATGAGCTTTAAAGCAGTCCGGACATTATTTTGAAACTCAACAATCAAGCGATAAAGATTTTCATTCATATCACAAGCTCACTTCATCCTGTTTGAAAAATGATATAATCACAAAAGCCCCGGAACTAAAACTTCCCGCCTTCCGTCTGAAAATGGTTCGCTGATGATTCCCGATTCTTCCATTTCCTCAACGATTCTGGCTGCACGATTGTAACCAATACGGAATTCCCGCTGAATGTCGGATATCGAAACCCGTTGTTTTTCTGCGACAAACTGAACAGCCCGGTCAAATAGGGGATCCAAATCACAGGCGCCCGGTACAACTGTTCTTCCGGTGGTAAGATAATTAACATCTCCCCATTTTTTGCAGTAATCAACGGCATTATGTATATCACTGTCGCTGATATATGCTCCCTGAATGCGCTGAGGTTCTGCGGAATCAGCGGTGATAAGCAACATATCACCATTTCCGGATAATATTTCAGCGCCATGTTGCCCGATAATAAAATGAGAGTCCGCTTTGGAAGTCACTGTCATTGCAATGCGGGCAGGGATATAAAATTTAAGTTGCTGGTTTATTTTTGTCGGCAGCGGACTGCGTGTTGTGAGCAATAAATGAATGCCGGTCATTCCTCCCTGTTGCAGCAGAGGTAAAATTAAATCTTCAATATTGCTGTTATCATTAATCAGCTGAACGGCATTTTCGATACAGATAATAATAGCCGGTTTATGACTCAGACGGGGATGTTCCGCCATATAGTTTTCCGGCCGCCAAAAAGGATCCGGAATAGGTCTTCCGAATGATTCTGCCAGGGCAATTTTTTCATTATAACGCCGGAGGTCAGGGACATTTATTGCGGAGAATTGTTTGCGTCGTATTTCGGCTTCTGTGGTCAGAAAATGCAGGGCTTCGGTTATTTCAGCGCTGTCAGACAGAACAGGAAAAAGTAAATGTGGCGTATCGCGGTAAAGGCTGAGTTCAGGGTGGTGAGCATCACACAGCACCAGCCGGACGTTCGCAGGAGATGTCCGGTACAGCAGGCTCAGTATCAGGGAATGCATCAGCATGGATTTACCGGGGCCGGTTGTTCCGGCGATCAGCAGGTGCGGTAATTGTGTTAAATCCAGACTGACAGGTTCGCCGGTTATATTTTCGCCCGCCATTACCGAAAGTTGCGGCAGTGATTTGTCTTCTGTCCATTTAGTAAAACAGTGGCTGAAGGAGACGGTTTTCCGGGATTCATTTTTTACAAGCAATCCGATGTACGGTGTTCCGGGAATAAAATCAATCATCCGGATTTCGGTTACATTCAGAGAGCGGCATAATTCAGGGATAAGGGCGGAAATTTGTGAACTGCGTATTCCGGGGGAAGGGGCTAACCGAAAGAGTGTAAATATCGATCCTTCTGAATAATCCACTACTGCCGATTCAAGACGATATTTTAATAAGCAGGATGCGATTAGCGCTGCGGTCTTTTCTGCAACAGCCGGTGATTGTGTCACTGTTTATCCTTAATCAGAGAGAATATTCACTGACAGTCATCGTTCCATCCTTTTTGGGGAAAGGCAAGACACTATAACCGAGAGAATAATTAAGATAAAAATGGCACTACAGTGTAATGATATATCGTTATATATCCGGAAAATATGCAGTAAAACGATATACGGAGAGATAAAAAAACAGGGAGTATTCCCTGTTTTTTTATTGCTGTGCTTTGTTATCAGATATCGTTATCAGACATAAAACTTCATGGATTTTTTGCCGAGGCAGAAGCTGATAAACAGGCCGAGAGCACAGAGGAACAGAATATAGTAGGCGATAAACATCGGGTTAACGTGTTCAGCGATAACCGGTACGGTGAAGGTGGTCAGTCCGGCGAACAGGGCGTTACCGATGTTATAAGAGAACCCGATGCCGCTTAAGCGGATATTGGCCGGGAACAGTTTGATAATAATAATCGGCACACAGGCAACCAGACCCAGGAACAGGGCGGCCAGGGAATATAAGAAGCCGATCGTGGTGTGGTCACCGCTGCCCAGGGAATTAAAGAAGGCATAGCTGGTGGCGGCGAGCAGGATGCTGTATATCACAACAGTTTTGCGGATGCCGAGTTTATCGGACACAATCCCCGCAATAATACTGCCGACCATGTTCATGACGGTGGCGAGGATGGCAATTTTACTGACAAATTCCGGGTCGATTTTAAAGATATCGGATTTCATCAGGTTTGGTGCCAGGACGACCAGAACCACACCGGTGGTCAGCAGCCAGGTGGCAAGAATAGAGATCATCGTGGCAGGTTTGTAGCTCTTCAATACCTCTTTGATTGGCATATCAATCAGTTCTTTGCGCTTTTTCATCTCCAGGAATACCGGTGTTTCACGCAGATAGCGGCGTAAATACACGGCAATCAGGCCTAAAACCCCGCCGCAGATAAACGGATAACGCCATGCAAAACTTAAGATCTGGTCATTGCTGAAATTGGTGTAAATCAGGTAAGCCGCGAAATGGCCGATAACCACGCCGAATGTCAGGCCGCTGGCAATCATACTGTTCGCCAGACCGATACGGTTCTGCGGGACATGCTCGGTGACAAAGACGTGTGCACTCGGCACTTCTCCGCCTAATGCGATGCCCTGTAACAGACGCATAATCAGCAGCAAGACCGGCGCGGCATAGCCAATCTGCTCATAGGTCGGCAGCAGGCCGATCAGCAGGGTTGGGATCGCCATCAGGAACAGGGAGAGCATAAACATTTTTTTGCGGCCAATCAGGTCGCCGAAATGTGCCATTATCACGCCGCTGAGCGGGCGGACAAAATAAGCGACCGCATAGGTCAGATAGGTCATGATACTCGAAAGCAGCGGTGAGTCACTCGGAAAGAAGAGTGTCTGCAAAAAGGGTGCGAAGGTGAGGAATACGATAAAATCGTAAAATTCCAGCGCACCACCCAAAGACGCAAGAGTCAGCGTTTTTCCGTCCTGTAGCTTTAAGCGATTAGACATGCCATTAACCTTACTTATTAAACATGCGTGAAAATAAAATAATCGTGAATACTAGCACGATACTATCGGTCAGTGAGATATTTCTGAAAAGTTAATTATACTAATGATTTATATCCGTTTTTATAGTGTGGTTACCCTGGTAAATAATATATCTCCGGCTAATTGGCGGAAATATAAGGAAAGTAATGTTTGAGTATCATGATTATTACCAGGATGGAACAGATAAAATACCGGAGAGTGATAAATCATGGTGATGAATAATTATTCGTTATAAATCCAATGAATGGATTGTGTGCGGCGGGCAGGCCGGCGACACCAGTCAGTAACACCAAACCTGAACAGATAAATGAACAAAACCCGCTGATCTATATTATATCAGCGGGTTTTTTGTTACTAACCACACGTTGTTTCAGCGTGACAACCGGAAATCAGTCAGTGACAGTCTGACTGGCGATTTCACTTGCTGTTTCGTCACCGCCGTCCGGTTTGTAATTGGTGTTCGTGATTTGGCTCAGTGTACCGGCTGAGTCAAAGACCAGTGTCAGTGTTTCCTGTTTCACCGGCTCATGGCCCGGTTCACGGCGGAAGACATAATACCAGGTCTGTGTTCCGAACGGGTCACGTAACATCGGGGTACCGAGTGTATAGGCGACTTGCTGTTGGGTCATTCCTTTCTGGATCTTCGCCACGTCTGCCGGTGTCAGGTAGTTACCCTGGTTGATATCCGGGCGGTAAACGACACGCTCCAGAGTGGAACAACCGGCAGTTAACAGCAACAAAGATGTCGTTGCGGCAATCAGCAATTTACAACGCATGGTGATTTCATTCCTTTAGGATTCTTTGTGACGATGATAATCGACAATAATCAAATTGAAAACCTTTACATTTTTCTATGACCGCAGGATCGCATAAAAGTTAGATGAAATCAGCTTGTTTGTCATGCTGCCAGCAATTCTTTTGCGCTGGCAAGGGTATTTTTGGTGACGGCAGCGCCGGCAAGTAACCGGGCCAGTTCCTGTACCCGTGCTTTTTTATCCAGCAACTGCATGGCTGTTTCAGTTTCAGTGCCGTTGGTGTGTTTGCTGACAAAGTAGTGCTGATGTCCGCAACCTGCAACCTGTGGTAAGTGAGTCACACACATGACCTGTGTGGATTCGCCCAACTCACGCAGCAGTTTCCCGACGATAGCGGCTGTCGGACCGCTGATACCCACATCCACTTCATCGAAAATCAGTGCCGGAGTGTCCATTTTCTTCGCGGTGATCACCTGAATTGCCAGTGCAATACGGGATAACTCCCCGCCGGATGCCACTTTCGCCAGTGCCTGATGAGGCTGTCCCGGGTTGGTGGTGACATTAAATTCAATTCTGCTCGCGCCGTCCATACTCAGTTGTTCCGGAGTAAAAATCACATCAGCGGTAAAGCGGCCATGTGGCATGGATAAATGGTGCATGCTCTGTGTGATAAGCTCACTCAGTTCAGCTGCGTAGTGCTCTCTGACCATATGTAACTGCTGTGCAATCGTCAGGGCCTGCTGATAATACTGTTCCGCTTCGCGGCTCAGTTCTTCGCTGTGCTGTTCACTCTCCTGCTGCATCTGCTGCTCTTCCTGCAACTGTGCATACAGAACATATAACTCTTCCGGCGTGGTGTGATGTTTGCGGCTCAGGCTGATGTAACGGGAGATTCGCTGTTCGAGTTCATACAGCCGGTTCGGATCCAGATCCACACGGTTACTGTAGTGACGCAGTTCATTGCTGACTTCATCCACCTGAATGGCGGCTTCTTCCAGCATGGTCAGTAACGGGGACAGGCTTTCATCCAGTGAGATCAGCTCGCTGAGTTCATGACGGGCATGATTGAGCATGCTGATGATGTTGTTTTCATCATTTTCACTGAGAATGTTTAAGGTGCCCTGACTCAGGCTCAGAAACTGACCGGCATTCGCCAGGCGTTTATATTCCGCATCAATATCCGGAAATTCCCCTTCACGGGGTTCAAATTCACCGAGTTCTTTCAGGTGATAATCAACCAGTTGCCGGCGGGCTTCCCGCTCCAGTGCCTGCTGCTGATAGAGCGCCAGTGCCTGACAGGCGTTGTGCCATTGTTGCCAGGCTTTTTTCATTTCACCGAGCAGTAAGCCCTGGTTGGCATAGGTATCCAGCAGAATTTTCTGGTGACTGCTTTCCAGCAGATGCTGATGGGCATGCTGTCCGTGGATTTGGATCAGCAGTGTGCCCAGCTCACGCAGTTGTGACAGCGGTACGGCTGTGCCGTTGATAAAACCACGGGAACGCCCGTCGCTGTTGATAGTGCGGCGCAGCAGGCATTCCTGATTATCATCCAGTTGGTGTTCCTCCAGCCAGAGACGGGCAGCCGGGGTATCTTTCAGAGAGAAGCGGGCGCAGATATCAGCGCGGTTAGCGCCGGGACGCACCATATTGGCATCCGCGCGGTTGCCGAGGCACAATCCCAGTGCATCAATGGCAATGGATTTACCGGCACCGGTTTCACCTGTGATGGCGGACATACCGGCGCGGAAGTCGATTTCTAACTCGCGGACAATGGCAAACTGACTAATGGTGAGCTGGGTTAACATGCCGCCTCTCCTGTGGATATACACATACCTGTTTTTACATACAGTATAATCAGGATTTGTATCCGGTAAAGAGGCGGAATGAAAAAAATCAGAACATTTTTTTAGACCAGCCGAGTTTTGTGCTTAACGTATTGAAATAGTTATAATCAATCGGGTGTATGAGATCGAGAGTTTTGCTGCTGCGTTTGATCCTGACCACATCCCCTTCCTGTATCGGCAGTGCTATCTGGCTGTCACAGCTGACTTCATAGTCAATATTGGTCTGCGGGAATTTCAGGGTAATGGTGCTGTGACTGCTGATCACCAGCGGCCGCGAGGAGAGGGTGTGCGGGAACATCGGTACCAGGGCGATAGCATCAAGATTGGGTGTCAGGATCGGCCCGCCCGCTGAAAGTGAATAGGCGGTGGAGCCGGTCGGGGTGGTGATGATCAGGCCGTCAGAACGCTGGGAAAAGGCAAAGCGCTCATCAATATAGACTTCAAAATCAATCATGTGGGCGACTTTTCCGGGGTGGAGTACCACTTCATTGAGCGCGGTGCTGCGGCGCAGTTTGCCGTTGGGGCTGAGTACCCCGGCATCGAGCAGAAACCGTTTTTCGACGTGGTATTCCCCGGTCAGCACGCGGTCGAGCTGCTGGAGTGCATTGTCTGGCGCGAGATCAGTCAGAAAGCCGAGGTTTCCCCGGTTTACGCCGATCACATCCGCGCCATAGCGGGAGAGCACACGGGCGGCGCCGAGCATATTGCCGTCCCCGCCGATCACAATCACCAGGTCGGCCTGCTGCCCGATATCCGGCAGTGTGCCGGTGACAGCATCGGTCAGCCGCATTTCAGCGGCAACATCACTTTCGACAATCACACGCAGACCTTTTTTCAACAGCCAGTGATACAGCAGTTCGTGTGTTGCCAGCGCTTCAGGATGGCGCGGATGGCCGACAATTCCGATACAGCGGAACGATTTGTTTTTTGCGGTATTGTCCGTCAGCATGTGCGTTTTAGCCTCACTTAATCGCCATTCCCTTGAATCTCTGAGTTTGATCCCCATAATAAACAAGAATCAGGATTATTGCGAAATACGCGGAGATTTTATGAGTAGTCACGAACAAAAAACGCACGAAGAACCTGTTGCAGATGCAGCGGAGACCCTGAACACGGCAGCAGAGCAGCCGGAAACGGAGCAGGCGGATGCCGCCGCAGCAGCACAGGCCCGTATTGCGGAACTGGAGCATGAGCTGGAAGAGTCCCGTAAAACGGAACGCGAAGCGATGCTGCGCGCCAAAGCGGAGATTGAAAACAACCGCCGCCGTATGGAACAGGATGTTGAAAAAGCCCATAAGTTTGCATTAGAACGTTTTTCTAATGAATTATTACCTGTGATTGATAACCTGGAGCGCGCACTGAGTGCGGTGAATCCGGAAGATGAAGCACAGAAAAGTATGCTGGAAGGGCTGGAACTGACACTGAAATCCTTCCTGGATGCCGTGAAAAAATTCGGTATCGAAGTGGTCGAAGAGACAAAAGTGCCGTTCAATCCGGATGTGCATCAGGCCATCAGTATGGTGGATGCTGCGGATCACGAGTCCAACCATGTGGTGACAGTGATGCAGAAAGGCTACACCTTAAACGGCCGCCTGCTGCGTCCGGCGATGGTGATGGTCTCCAAATAAGGATCGTTTCACACGCAACGGAATGCCGCCGCAAGGGCGGCATTTTTGTCTCTGTATTATGCGCCGGGCTGAAGCTCTGCCGGGATCACCGGCTGCCAGTCGATGGGTGCCTGACCACGCTCTGTCAGTATCGCATTGGTCTTTGAGAAGTGACCGCAGCCCAGGAAACCACGGTGTGCGGATAACGGTGACGGGTGTGGCGCTTTCAGTATCACATGCTTTTGCTGATCAATGTATTGGCCTTTCCGCTGGGCATGTGCGCCCCAGAGCAGGAAAATCACACCTTCACAATGGGCATTGACGGCCGCAATCACATTATCGGTAAACGTTTCCCAGCCCAGTTTGGCGTGTGAGTGTGCCTGGCCGCGTTCAACCGTCAGCACGGTATTAAGCAGTAACACGCCCTGTTGTGCCCAGCTGACGAGGCAGCCGTGATTCGGCCGGGTAAATCCCGGGATATCCGCTTCCAGTTCCTTATACATATTTACGAGCGACGGCGGCGGCTGAATACCCGGCAGCACAGAGAAAGAGAGACCGTGTGCCTGGTTCGGTCCGTGGTACGGATCCTGTCCCAGAATCACGACCCGCACATCAGACAGCTCCGTATAACGGAATGCGTTAAAGACATCTTTCTGTGGTGGGTAAATGGTCTTACCAATTTCTCGTTCATGAGCGACAACACGGAGTGTTTCAATGAAATAGGGCTGGGTTTTCTCATGGCCGATGACATCATGCCAGGTCAGTGATGCAGACATCGTGTCGTTATCCTTCATTTATTACAAGAGTTGCATTCAGCTTACCTGACTTATCCGTTGTTAGGAAATAAGAAGGGATTTTTTTGCGGGCCGGTTCTGATAACCGCAGTGGCAGGGCGAAAATGGCTGATTTTTTACAAAAAAAACTGAAAATAGCAAAAATGAAATTTTGATTTAAAACAGACTTTTACCATGGCGGTTAAAAATTGATATGATTTTTATTGATATATGTCAAAGAATCACCCCTGTATTCTTGGTATATAAGATGCAGAGACATTGGTTAGACCAATATTCCAAGTTAAATGACAATCAATAAATTGATAACGAATCACCCGGAGGTCATCATGGTTACTGGTATTCAAATTACTAAATCCGAAAACGCTGCACTGGTTAACTCTTTCTGGCTGCTGGATGACAGCAAAGACGAAGTACGCTGCATCTGTGCAAAAGAACAATATGCAGACGGTGATGTTGTTTCCCGTGCCGCATTAGGTCCTTTCGAGTACCGCGAAGTGAATTTACAGGTTCAGCCTACCGTCCGTGTTGAAGGTGGTCAGCACCTGAACGTGAACGTTCTGCGTCGTGAAACTCTGGAAGATGCTGTTAACCATCCGGAAAAATACCCGCAGTTAACTATCCGTGTTTCCGGTTATGCAGTGCGTTTCAACTCACTGACTCCTGAACAGCAGCGCGACGTTATTGCCCGTACTTTTACTGCCAGCCTGTAATCGTTCCGGCAATAGTCCTTGTTCCGAAAACCACGCTCCGGCGTGGTTTTTTTATGTCTGACGGATAAGGATATGGTAACTCACTGATAAAAAATGATATTGTTACAGTGTGATGAATAGCGTTAAGTGAAGCCTTCTGTATCCGGGGAGGTATACTTATGTTGATTGAACACTATTTTTCGCAGTTACTGGCTTTCTCATCCACGCCGCATTGTCAGTCCCTTTTGCAGCGGCAGCATTTAACCGCAGCGGATTTATTGCTGCCGGCACCCGCCGGGATCCGGCAGGATGGTTTTCCCGATGATATTACCCTGGCCCGGCTGTGTTCAGACAGTTATCAGCCCGGCAGCCGTGATATCGGCGGGGTCAGTCGTTCTGATGCGCAGACACTGGCCTCGCTCTCGCTGACGGAAGAGCAGTTAAGCAGCCCGTCCGGCCTGCAGAGTATGATTTATCATTACCGTGATACCGGTATTCTGGCGTTTGCGGGCAGTAATGATATGTCAGATATGATGACCAATATCCGCCAGGGGCACGGATTACCGGCCCGGCAGTATCAGGAGGCGGTGTCACTGGCAGCACATCTGTTGTCGCAATCCGTTTGTCCGTGGCTGTTTGTCGGGCATTCTCTCGGTGGCGGGCTGGCTTCATTCTGTGCTGTGGTACTTCAGCAGCCGGCGGTGATATTCAATGCGGCGGGGCTGGCGGAAAATACGCTGGCGGAAGAGGGCGTTTCTCTGGTGACGGCGCGTGCGCGCGGGGCAGAGCTTATCCGTCATTATGTGCTGGAGCATGACTGGCTCACGCATATCCAGGACGGGCTGGATCTTCCGAAAGCACTGGGGCAGCGGATAGCGCTGGAGTATTATCCGCCGCAGCATGCGCATTCCGTTTTGCAGAAACTGGTTCTCGGCGTGAAGGCACATACCCTGTCGCAGGTGGTTACCGCGATGGAACAGATGGATGAAATCCGGGAGTAAGCATAAAAAAACGGACTGTGACAGTCCGTTTTCTTTTATCAGAGAGAAGGAGTTCCGTTTATTCCTGTGGCTCAGCGGCCGCAGGAGTTTGTCCCGCGTGATCTGCGCCTGGCTTGCGTCGTTTTCCGATATTTTTACTGACGCGATGACGGATTTTGGTTTTTTTCTTCTTCTCAGTTTCAGCGATTTTCTGCTCTTTGCGCTTGGCGAGCACTTTTTTCGACGGCTTGTGCGTCGCTTTCTCCGATGGCGCACGGGTTTTCGGCCGTAGCTCATCAATCACGCGCATTTTAACCGGCTCTTCAATATAACGGATGATTTTGCCGAGCAGCGGCTGGTCGTGAGATTCCACCAGTGAAACAGCCACCCCTTTGCGTCCGGCACGGGCGGTGCGCCCGATACGGTGCAGGTAGACATCCGCGGTGCGCGGCAGGTCAAAGTTAAATACGTGGCTGATATCTTCGATGTCGATCCCGCGGGAGGCCACATCGGTGGCGATAAGCACAGTAGCACGGCCGTCAGTCATACGGCTGATGGCTTCGTTGCGTTTCGCCTGAACCATTTCGCCTTCAAGATAGCAGGAGACAATATCCTGTGTGCGCAGCCAGTCAGACAGTTCACGCACGCGCTCACGTTTGCGGACAAACACCACCGTTTTGGTGACATCCGGTTGTTTCAGCAAATGTGCGAGCAGGGCTTTCTTGTGCTCCAGGTCATCGGCACGCAGATAGAACTGCTGGATTTTTTTGCGCTCACGGCGTGACGGGTCAGCTTCGATCTCAACCGGCTCGTTCAGGATCCGTTTGGCGAAATCGCGGATAGCCTGACCTTCGAGGGTGGCGGAGAACAGCATAGTCTGTGTGCGCCAGCGGGTTTCACCGGCGATGGTTTCGATATCGTTGGCAAAGCCCATGTCCAGCATGCGGTCAGCTTCATCAAGAATCAGGATCTCAACCGCGCGGCAGTCAAAGTTTTCTTCTTTTATATACTGCAGCAGACGCCCGGTGGTCGCGACAACAATATCCTGGTTCTCACTGAACACTTCGGCGTGGTTCATATAAGCTACGCCGCCGGTGATGGTGGCGACATCGTGATGGGTGAACTGACAGAATTCTCTGGCCTGATCCGCCACTTGCATAGCCAGTTCGCGGGTCGGAGTCAGGATAAGCACGCGCGGCGGCCCGGATTTTTTACGCGGGAAGTCAGACAGGTGCTGAATGGCCGGCAGCAGATAAGCGGCAGTTTTGCCGGTGCCGGTCGGGGCTGAACCCAGAATATCACGATTATCCAGCGCAGCCGGAATAGTGGCTTCCTGGATGGCGGTCGGACGCTCATAGCCCTTGGCATCCAGTGCGCGGATCAGTTCATCGTTCAGTTCAAGTTCAGAAAAAGTAGTTGCAGTCATTATATACCTCTGTTTGGACCGCTGATTATAAACGGCTTGGACAGGATCTTCATCAAAAATAGTTGTCAGCGTGCGGGACTTTCTTCTGCGGGCAGAAGTCCGTATCCTGTCGCCGGGTTTTCTTTATTTTAACAGACAAACAGTTCCGTGATGATGACAAACGAAAAACAACCTCCGCGCCGCCGTGGTTTTGCCTGCAAACAATTTTTTGTGGCCCACGACCGTTGTGCCATGAAAGTCGGTACCGACGGGGTGCTGCTCGGTGGCTGGGCACCGTGTGAAAATGCCCGCCGTATTCTGGATATCGGTACCGGCAGCGGGCTGGTGGCGCTGATGCTGGCGCAGCGGTCATTGCCGGATACACGGATTGATGCGGTGGATATTGATGCTGACGCCGCAGCGCAGGCCGCAGAGAATTTCCTCGCGTCACCGTGGGGTGGCCGGATGAAGGTGTTTCATCAGGATATCGGTGAGTTTACCGCTGCCTGCCCGCAATCCCGTTATGAGCTTATCGTCAGTAATCCGCCGTATTTCGCCCCGGCGGTCGCCTGCCGTAACAGTGCCCGGGAAACCGCCCGTTACACCACATCACTGGAACATCCTCAGCTGCTGCGGCATGCGGCACAGCTTATCACGCCGGACGGTCTGTTCTGTGTGGTGCTGCCGTACACCACCGGACAGAGTTTTATTGTCGCCGCCGGTGAGCAGAACTGGTTTCTGCACACACAGATTGCCGTGTCAGATAAACCGGATACCCCTTTTCACCGGACATTAATCGCCTTATCGCGCCGTCCGGTCAGTGCGCTGCACAAAACGATGAGTATTAAAACGGAAGAGGGCCGTTACAGCGCTGATTTCAAATCATTTATCACCGGTTTTTATCTGAAATACTGAACTGCGTCATTGTAGCGGTTACGGCGGTGCTTTTTTCAGTCAAAAGCGGATTTTACAGGATATTTACACTGTCCTGCGGCAATTTTCCGTGATTATCAGAGGGATTACCGCTGAAAACGTGGTAATCTGTAACGTTAATTGCCGGAAAAACAGGCTGCGGATAAATACGCAGGATTTATCCGGAAAATATGTAGTGAGGATCACAAAAAGGATCCTTTTTTGTAATTTTTTTAAAAGAAAAATGAACTTCGCTATTTTAGCTGACTCAAAGTATCGCTTGCTCATGATGAAGTGAAGCGAAACAGGAAAGAGAATGGTGAAGCTGAGCTTCGGGAGATAACACTGCGAATGAGCGAGCAGTTAACGGATCAAATGCTGGTTGATCGGGTACAGAAAGGGGATCAGAAAGCCTTTAATATGCTGGTGGTACGCTATCAGCACAAGGTGGCGAGTCTGGTATCCCGTTATGTTCCGCAGAGTGATGTTCCGGATGTGGCGCAGGAGTCCTTTATTAAGGCGTACCGCGCAGTCGGGTCATTTCGCGGTGACAGTGCATTTTATACCTGGCTGTACCGTATTGCGGTCAATACAGCAAAGAATTACCTGGTTGCTCAGGGGCGCCGTCCGCCGTCCAGTGATGTGGATGCCGGAGATGCTGAGAATTTTGAATCCTCAGGGGCGTTAAAAGAAATTTCGAACCCTGAGAACTTAATGTTGTCTGAAGAATTAAGAGCGGTGGTTTTCCGCACGATCGATTCCTTACCTGAGGATTTGAAAACGGCGATTACATTGCGTGAGCTCGATGGTCTGAGCTATGAAGAAATAGCTGAGATTATGGATTGCCCGGTCGGCACGGTTCGTTCCCGTATCTTCCGCGCACGCGAAGCCATCGATAATAAAGTTCAGCCACTGATACAAAATCAGTGAGCACTTAAATCACACTGAAGGGAACGTAGGCATGCAAAAAGAGACACTTTCCGCACTGATGGACGGAGAAACTCTTGACAGTGAAGTGGTTACCGCACTGACACAGGATGCAGATCTGCAGGCAGAATGGGCTGGTTATCACCTTATCCGTGATACCATGCGCGGCGACCTGCCGGATGTTATGCATTTTGATATTGCGTCACGGGTAGCTGAAGCACTGGCGCAGGAGCCGGTTTATATCGCACCTCAGGCGATCCCTGAGTCTCAGCCTGAACCGAAAACATGGCGTGATTACGGATTTGTGGCAAAACTGCGCCCGTGGGCCAGTCAGTTAACACAAATCGGTATGGCAGCCTGTGTATCACTGGCCGTGATTATCGGTGTTCAGCACTATAATACCGACGGCACAGAGAGCGTGGTTAACGGTGATGCATCCGCATTCAATACCGTTCCGTTTATGGGCAGTGCGTCACCTGTCAGCCTCGATCTGAAAAACGGCGCCGGTCTTGCCCCGCAGACCCGTTTTGATCAGGAGCGCGGTGCGCGTCTGAATGCGATTTTCCAGCAGTATGAACTGGATCGCCGTGTACACACGGATGGTCAGCCTGAAGTTAAACAGACAGCCACCCCGGAACAGGGTCGCGCGTCTTCACAACCACAGCAGTAGTAATGAAACGAATCTGGTTATCCGTTGCTTTTCTGACGGGCAGCCTGTTACTCGCAGCACCGGCCTCAGCACAACAAAGTGCTGAGGCGTTGCTGCAGAATATGGGTAACGCTTCCCGCACACTCAGTTATGAACTCTCTTTTATCACCATCTCCCCGAAAGGTATCACGCCGGTCCGTTACCGCTATGCGGTTATGGATGGTCAGCCTGTCGCCCAGATTATGCAGATGGACAGCTCCCGCCGGGAAATTGTCCAGCGTGGTCAGGAGATCAGCTACTATGAGCCGGGGCTGGATTCATTCAGCCTGAGCGGTAATCACATTGTTGATTATCTGCCGTCGATTATTTTCGCGGACTTCAGTGCGCTGAAAGCCTATTACAATTTTATTGATGTCGGACGGATCCATATCGGCGATCATCCGGGACGGGTCGTGCGCATCACCTCAAAAGATAACTCACGTTACAATTATATTGTGGTCGCAGATGAAGAAACCGGCCTGCCGTTACAGGTGGACCTGCTGGATCAGAATAATGTCTCACTCGAACAGTTCCGCGTGGTTTCTGCTTCCGTGAATAACAGCAGTGTGACAGAAGCACTGAAAGCGGTACAGTCTGTCACTATGCCACCGGTACTGGCTATTCCGCAGCCGGAAAAGATCAAATTTGACTGGGATGTGATGCGTCTGCCGAACGGGTTTAAAGAAATGACCCGCAACCGCCGCCAGGTGGGTGAGCAGGAATGGGTTGAGACCGTGATGTTCAGTGACGGCCTGTTCTCATTTTCCGTGAATGTCGCCAAAGCGGTGAAGACACCAGAAAATCAACAGACAATGCGCCAGGGTTCGCGTACGCTGTACACCATACGTAAAGGTGATAATGAGATCACTGTCTTTGGCGAACTGCCCCCGGCGACAGCCCGGCAGATAGCTGACGGTGTGACATTCAGCGGAGGTTAATATGGTAAAAGAGTGGGCAACCGTGGTGCGCTGGCAGGACGGGCGTGCGGTGTTGCGTTACGGGTCATCTGCCGGATGCGGCAGTTGCAAAGCCCGAGCGGCATGCGGCTCTTATCTGCTGAATAAACTGGGGCCGGAAGCGGAGCATCAGCTTGAAATTCCGGTCAGTGAACCGCTGGTGACCGGCCAGAAAGTGGAAGTCGGGATCCCGGAAGGCAGCCTGCTGCGCTCGGCAATGCTGGTGTATCTCACGCCGCTGCTGGGTTTATTTGCCGGTGCGGGGCTGGTGCAGGCACTGGCGGAAAGTCAGTCTGCGGTTCTCGCGGGTGGCCTGCTCGGCGGCGCTGCCGGGTTCCTGCTGGCGCGTAAAATTGCCCGCCACTGGAGCGGCTCAGCGGATTATGAGCCGGTCATCCTGCAAATCGGCCTGCCGCCGTCAGAGCTCAGCATTGATATGTGTGAGTCCTGATTTATCCGGGCTCTCCTGTTGTGAAGTATGCCGGTCATGATTTGACCGGCATTTTTTTTACCGCAGGAATGTCAGTGATTCCTATATTTTTCTTATGCTGCTCAGGTAGCATGAGGAACTTCCGTGTAAGAAAATATCCTGATTAGTGAGGGCAGTAATGCTGGTACAGACAGTAAAGGATTACCGTTTTTCAGGCAGACAAAAAATGTTTCAGGGGATCAGTGCCGGGAGCTCCGCCTCTCCCCGGGGGTTGGTTTTTCAGTTAACTGACCTGATGACTCAGCTTTCCGTAAATGTGCTGGATATCGGTTTTGGTACCGGAATGTCTGGCACGGACTGGCACAGGATATCCCGCAGGAATTATTTGCCAAATATGATGTTATTTGTCTGCCGGATGTGATTGAGCATCTGGACAGAGATACCGCCATTGAGCTGGTCAGATATATCCTGACCAACATGAATGATAATGCCCGCTTTTTTATCAGTACGCCATTGTGGTTTTATCCTCAGGACACAATACAGGAAGGTGATCTTGAAAAGCACCTTATCGGTGTGCCGGTATCCTCAATGATGGCAATGCTGCCGCAAATGTATTCAGTGAATAATCCCCTTATCGGCGGGTTTATTTACGGCAAAGCCAGTCTTGATTATGCAGATATGTTCAGCCCGGTCACGAATCCGGCATTTTCTCAGGAGCAGGGACGGGCTATCGCCCGCGCGATCAATTTTGACTGCACGCCGGGTAAAGTCACCCGTCTGCAGTATGAATAAAAAAATAACAGCCTGAATGACAGGCTGTTATTGATCACTGCGGGTTGTTTTTATTGGCGACAATCTGATACCCGCAGCTTGTCGCCAGGATAAAAATTAACAAATGGTGTAACGGATATGAATGATGATGTCGGTCAGGCTGAGTAGCAGTGGTTTCTGCTTCTCACCGGTTGCGTCCGGGAAGCTCAGGGTCAGGCTGTTATCATCATCCACCGGGATACCTTCAAACGGCAGCCAGCGGCCGTCATTGAAATCAAGCCGGAACAGGCCGTCATCATTGATACCGTGGGATAGCGCAATGGCTTTGCAGCCGGCCGGCAACGAGTTACCGCCATAGCGGAATATGGCCCGCATATCCTGATAGGGCTCTACGAGTGCCGGTAATGTCACGCTGATCTGTTTGATACGGCGTGTTGTGCCCAGAGCCTCAGGGTAGTCATCTTTAATGTTCAGTGCTTTCAGATTGAACGCGGCATGCAATTGGTTATCGGCGGTTATTGAAAGCCCGGTTGATGCCGGTATATTCCCGCTGCCATTACCTTTCAGGAGGTCAGCAATTCCTTCTGCCAGAGTCACATTGTCAGTACGGTACACTGCCGCCAGAGAAACAGTACGGGTGACCTCCAGTGAGCGACTATCCCGTTTCAGCCATGCCTGTTCCATCTCTGCCAGGTTCAGCAGCAAAGATTCCCCGGCCATCAGCCCGGCGTTATTGCTCTGCCATGCGCCTGATTTGATGTAACGGGTAGCCGTATCATTGGTCTGCCATGCGTAAGCTTTTTCCGCCATCATGCAGCGTGCCGCTGTCAGGTCATAGAAGCGGTAATAGATGGATGCCAGACGG